>NZ_JBVVPT010000013.1:0-109748 GCF_055811715.1 Bradyrhizobium sp. WSM4872
TCGAATACTTCCACGCCGTTGCAGCAGGATGGAGCCTTAGAGATATGTGCATGCCCTAGGGCCTTCGCCGGGACGACGGTGTTGATGGAGCCGCAGCTCAGATCGACCGCAGCACGTAGCGCCGGTTGTCCTTCTGCACCGGGCGCGCGTTCATCGGATAGAGCTTGGCGAATGCGGCGACGTCGGTGGCCGACACCTGGATCGGGTCGGTCAGCAGCAGCCATTCGACCACTTCCGAGCAGGGCGGCGTCGTCAGCGAGCCGGGATAGCGGAAGTAGCTGAGCCTCGTGGGCAGCATGGCGTGAGGATCGATGGCCGCGTCAGCTTTCACGGCGGGGCCTTCCGCGGCCGGCATCGTCTTGACGATCTTGCCGAAGGCCGGGTTCGGTTTGCCCTCGGCCATCAGCACGCCGACCACGGCGAGCCCGCCGGCGTCGTTGCGGTGGACGAAATGCGCCTCCATCGGAAAATTCTTGCCGCCGATCATGTGCTCGCTCGGCCGGTGGAAATGCACCTGGAGCAGCTTGTATTTGACGTGGCCGAGCGTGAGCGTGCTGCCCTCGGTGAAGTTGAGCTGGATCGTGTGCCCGTTGTTGACGATGGTGTCGGCGCTCTTGCCCCAGTTCAGCTTCAGCGCGGGCAGTTGCGATTTGACCGTTGCCTCGATGTCGATCGGCGATTGCTGCAGGCCGACCGCGCAGGCCTTGTTGGCCGCGTCGAGATCGCCCCATTTGGCGCCGGCGCCTTCATAGCTCCAATGCGTACCTTGGGCGGCGAAGGCCGGCTTGCAGAGCGGACAAAGCGCAAGGCCCGCGAGCGCCTTCAATGCGTGACGGCGATCCATCGTATTCCCCCTAACATGAATTTGCTCGGCAATGAGTGGCGGCAACCTATGCGAGAGAGATGCTGAGTCGCAAGGCTGGCAGGCGAGACGCGATCACTGGCTTGCCCACACGATCCGCGCGATCCAGCCGACCTCACTCGCCGCCATCCTGCGCTCGGCCTGGGAGGCATCGAGCGGCTGCAAGTCCAGAGTCTTTGCGGTGCGGCGCAGCAGCGTCGCCACCGTCACCTCGCCCGCCTTGGTCTTCACCACCACGCGATCCCCTTTGCGGATCGGCGCGCCGGGCGTGACCAGGATGATGTCGCCGTCGCGATAGGCGGGCGCAAGCGCTTCACCGGAAATCTGCAGCGCGAAGCTGTTGTTGTCCTCGGCGGCGGGAAGGGCAAATTCGGTCCAGCTCTTGCCGATGGGAAAGCCGGACTCGTCAAAGGCGCCGCTCGCGCCTGCCAGCGCGAAGCGGAGCAGCGGTACCGAGCGGCCGCCGTCTGCCTCGCCGCCGACCAGCCTGGCAAAAATGTCGATCGAGGAATCTGCCGCTGCCAGCGCTTTCGCGATCGATTCGGTCGAAGGCCAGCGCTCGCGGCCGTCGGAGGTGACGCGCTTGGACTTGTTGAAGGTGGTGGGATCGAGCCCGGCGCGCTTGGCGAGGCCCGACGGCGACAAGCCGGCGCGCGCCGCCAGCCGATCCAGCGCGCCCCAGATCTGGTCGTGAGTGAGCATCCTCTGCGCTTTGGCTTGCCTGACCATGGAAGGTCCAGCCCGTCGCAACTCAGGAAAACTATCCTCGAATCAACCGGTTTTCCGCTTTTTGCGCAAGGGGCGCGGTGAGCGTGTTTTCAAGCGAACCGGCTACCGGTTCGCGCCAGGAAATGCGTCAAAACAGGAATTTCGAACTCGCTTCGATTTCATCGGCACGGAAATGGCTCTAAGTCTTGAGTTCGGAGGGGGCGGCCATTACGGTCGCGCCCGGGTTTCAGGGACCCGCACGACCCAAAAACCCCAAAAGACTCAACGAGCAAACAGGGCTGCGTAAGCGGTGGTCAAGATCTACAAAATCTGTCCGGCCTCGGCCTGGCGCGAGGCGGAACGGCAGGGCGTCTACCGCGGCAGCGCGGACGATTCGCGCGACGGATTCATCCATTTCTCGACCGCGGCCCAGGTTCCCGGAACTCTGCAGAAGCATTATGTTGGGCAGCGCGCGCTGTTCCTGGTCGAGGTCGACGGCGATGCGCTCGGCAGCGCATTGCGCTGGGAGCGTTCGCGCAATGAGGAGCTGTTTCCGCATCTCTATGGCGAGCTCGATCTCGGCGCGGTGATGGCCGTGATCAACCTCAACACGCGCTCTGACGGCGGCCACGACGTTCCGGAGCTTGCCCCGTGATCCGCGCTTTTGACGCTCTCTCGCTGCCGGTGTTGCGCTGGCTCGATCCGGAAGATGCGCATCGCCTCGCGATCCAGGGCCTGCGCTTCCTGCCGCCGGGCAAGCCGCACGCTGACGATCCCAAGCTTGCGGTGCGTGCGTTCGGGCTCAACTTCCCCAATCCGATCGGCATGGCAGCGGGTTTCGACAAGAGTGCCGAAGTGCCGGATGCGCTGCTGCGGCTCGGCTTCGGCTTTGTCGAGATCGGCTCGGTGACGCCGAAACCGCAAAGCGGCAATCCGCGGCCGCGGCTGTTTCGTCTGGAGCGCGACGAGGCCGTGATCAACCGCATGGGCTTCAACAATGACGGCGCGGAGACAGCCCTGCGCCGGCTTGCGGCGCGCGCGCAGCACGGCGGCATCGTCGGCGTCAATGTCGGCGCCAACAAGGATTCGCCTGATCGCGTCAACGACTACGTCAAGCTGATCGAGACCTTTGCGCCGGTCGCGAGCTATTTCACCGTCAACGTCTCCTCGCCGAACACGCCGGGCCTGCGCAATCTGCAGGAAGGCGCGCTGCTCGACGATCTCCTCGCCAGGGTGATCGACGCGCGCCAGCGGGTGCGCGCGAGCGCCGGCGACACGCCGGTGCTGCTCAAGATCGCGCCAGATTTGAGCCTCGCCCAACTCGACGACGTCGTGCAGGTCGCGCGCTCGCGCCGGGTCGACGGCATGATCGTGTCCAACACCACGATCGCGCGGCCGAGCACGCTGCGCGAGGAGATGCGCGCCAAGGAGCAGGGCGGCCTGTCCGGCCGGCCGCTGTTCCGGTTGTCGACGCGGATGGTTGCGGAGACCTATGTGCGCGTCGAGGGCGCATTCCCCCTGATCGGCGTCGGCGGCGTGGACTCGGGCGGCGCCGCGCTGACGAAGATCCGCGCCGGCGCGAGTCTGATCCAGCTCTATTCGTCGCTGGTCTACAAGGGCCTCGGCCTCGTCGACGAAATCAAGCGCGACCTCACCTCGACCCTATTGCGCACCGGGCGGGATTCTCTCTCCGAGATCGTCGGCTCCGACGCCGCGACGCTGACGGCGGAAGACTGGCCGGGGATGTAGAGTTTTCTTCACCTCGCCCCGCTTGCGGGGCGAGGTCGGATTGCATCGAAGATGCAATCCGGGTGAGGGGGACTCTCCGCGAGTCCCACTCTCACCGTTCCTGCCGAGACTCCCCCTCATCCCGACCTTCTCCCCGCAAGCGGGGAGAAGGAGAAGAAAGAAACGTCTTCCTGTACAGCGCCGGATAGCGCGCGGCCTGCAAGCCGCCGCGCGAGACGTAGGAGGCGATCAGCGCGCTCCACAGTCCGGCATTGCCGAACGATTGCAGCGCCCACCATGTGGCGAGGAAGATCGCGAGCGAGGCCAGCATCAGATTGCGCATCTCGCGCGCCCAGGTCGCGCCGATATAGATGCCGTCGAAGCCGAAGGCGAACACGCCGGGAATCGGCGCAAGCACGACGAACGGCAGGAATTCCCGCGCGCCGCGACGGACGGCTTCGCTCGCCGTCATGAAATCGATCAAGTTCGGCCCAAACAGCGCGAACAGCGCGGACACGACCAGCGCGAAGCCGAGCCCCCATAGCAGCACCAGCCGGGTCGAATCCGCAAATCCCCTGGCGTCGCGTGCGCCGAGCGTACGGCCGCAAAGCTGCTGGGCTGCGTTGGCAAGACCATCGAGGAAGAAGGCGCTGACCAGCAGAAAGTTGTTGAGCACGGAATTGGCGGCCAGCGTGACGTCACCAGCCCGCGCGCCTTTGGCGGTGAAAAACAGAAACACGGCGATCAGCGCCGCGGTGCGGATCAGGATGTCGGAGTTCACCGCCAGCAGCCGCATCAGCTTGGCCCGGTCGAACAGCTCCGCGTACGGCACCGCGAACCCGCCCACCGCATAGCGGCGGCAGACGATCATGCCGAGCCCGAATCCGGCCGCTTCAGACAGCAGCGCCGCGATCGCAGCACCCGCGATGCCGGTGTCGTAGACCAGCACCAGCAGGATCGTCGCCGCCGCGTTGACGAGATTGATGACAACCTGGAGCGCGAGCGCCGGATTGGCGCGAGCCTGGCCGACCAGCCAGCCGAGGATGACGTAATTGGCGAGCGCCAGCGGCGCTGACCAGATCCGGATCACGAAGTAGGTTTTAGCCGCGCGCGTGACGCCTTCGCTGCCGCCCATCAGGTCGAGCAGCACGGCGGCCAGCGGCAGTTGCAGCGCGATCAGGGCGATGCCGATCAGGCCCGCGACGATGAAGCCGCGCACCAGGATCGCGGTCAGCTCGCGCGTCTCGCCGGCGCCGAGCGCCTGCGCCGTGAAGGCGAGCGTGCTCATGCGCAGGAAGCCGAATAGCCAGAACAGGCAATCGAAGATGACGGACGCGATGGCGACGCCGCCGAGCAGCGCGGCGTCGTCCAGCCGTCCGATCGCGGTGGTCGAGACCACCCCGATCAGCGGCGTGGTGAGATTCGCGACCATCGCGGGGCCCGCGATGGCGAAGACCTGACGGGAACCGATCTTCAAGTGAACGGGTGCGTGCATGTCAGAACACGAGCACCATGCCGTCTTCGGCGGCGAGGTGGGCGATGTCGTCGAGGCGCGACAGCACGTCGTCGCTCATATGGGTGAGCACGAGGCGTTTTGCGCCGATTTCGGGCAGGTGCTGTTCCAAGGTCTTCAGGCTGAGGTGATTCTTGACCACCTTCTCGTACATATAGGCTTCGGCAATGAAAAGGTCGGCGCCATGCGCCAGCGGAATGAGCGTCTCCGTCCATTCGGTATCGGCGCTGTAGGCCAGCGTGCGGCCTTCCGCTTCGACGCGATAGGCGAGGAACGGTCCGCCGGATTCGCCGTGCACGACCGGGTAGGGCGTCACCGTCACCGCGCCGAAACTTTGGCTTTGCTCGGGCGCGAGCTCGACGACGGACAGCTCGAAGCGCTGTTTCGTCTTGGAGGAGTGCTCGAACAGAGCCTCCATCACCGCACGCAGCCGCGTCTCGATGCCTTTGGGGCCGGCGATCGTGAGCGGCCGCGTCCGCCGCGAGAATTGTGCGTCGAGCAGGACAAACGGCAGCCCGGCAAAATGGTCGCCGTGGAAATGCGTGATCAGGATGAGATCGATCTCATTGCAGTCGATCTCGAGCCGCTTCAGCGCCGGCAGAGCCGACGCGCCGCAATCGATCAGGAAGTTGGCCTCGCGCCCCGAGACGTGGAAGCAGGTGTTGAGCCTGCCGCCGGATCCGAAGGCGTCGCCGCAGCCGACAAAACGCAATTGCATCGGCCGCGAACTCCCAAAATCCTTATCTGCGCGGCGTGCCGAAAACGCGCATCAGCAGCCAGATCGGGATCACGATGACAGCGCCGAGCAGGAAGTAGCGCCACAGCCAGTTCACGGTATCGAAGCCGAGATCCCACAACCGCTGGAACAGGAGACGAATGCTGTAGAGAATATTCCAGGGATCGAAGCCGATCGCCGCCAGCACGACGCCGACGAGGATCGAGAGCAGCACCAGGCGAAACGCGACCGCCAGCGGCGAGCCGCCGAGAAAGCGGTTCAGGCCATCACTGCGGCCGGCCGGCAAATCTCTGACGTCTTGGACCATCTCAAACTCCTCAGCGGATTCGACCCCATTATAGGGCACGGCGAGGCACATGGGGAACCCGCAACGGGCCGTCAATCAGCTTACGGGACTTTAATTCGGGCAATCACGTGCCGCGCGCCACCGTCTTGACTGCGCGCGGGCAATAATCCGGCTAGGCCTCAATCTCCGCCGCCTCCGCTTTCAGCATCTTTTCCAGCGTTTCCAGCCGGTCGGCCTCGCGCGGCGGCTTGTCCCAGCGCAGCCGGCTGATGCGGGGGAAGCGCATCGCGACGCCGGATTTGTGCCGCGGCGAACGCTGCAGCCCCTCGAAGGCGACCTCCAGCACCAAGCCCTTGTCGGGCTCGTGCACGACGTGGCGGACGGGGCCGAATTTTTCGGTGGTATTGCGACGCACGAAGCGGTCGATCTGGAGCAGCTCCTCGTCAGTGAAGCCGAAATAGGCTTTTCCGACCGGCACCAGCTCGTCACTGCCCGCGCCTGCGGTCCAGACGCCGAAGGTGTAATCGGAATAGTAGGACGAGCGCTTGCCGTGGCCGCGCTGCGCATACATCAGCACGGCGTCGATGATGTGCGGATCGCGCTTCCACTTCCACCATTGGCCCTTCGGCCGTCCCGGCAGATAGGGTGCATCGCGCCTTTTCAGCATCACGCCCTCGACGGCGTCCGCGTCTTCGCCCGCCCCGGCGCTCGCTGGATCGGCGCGTGCTGCGGTCAGTGCCTCCCAGCTTGCGAAGGGCACGGTGGGCGAGAGATCGATGCGGGGATCGTCAAGCTTGCCGATGAAGGTCTCCAGCCGCTCGCGGCGCTCCGCGAACGGCAGCTCGCGCAAATCGTTCTCGTCGTCGCCGAGCAGATCGTAGGCGCGCAGATGGATCGGAAACTCCTTGATCAGCTTCGGAGACACGACCTTGCGGTTGAGCCGCTGTTGCAGAACGTTGAAACTCTGCACGCGCCTTTCGCGCAGGATCAGAAGCTCGCCGTCGATGGCGCCGGGTAGCCGCAGCGACGGCACGAGGTCAGGAAAGCTGCCCGTGATGTCCTCGCCGGTGCGCGAATAGAGCCGCGCGGTGATGTGGCCGTGCTCGTCGCGGCCGGCGACCGCCTGCACGCGGATGCCGTCCCATTTCCATTCGGCGATGTAGTCGGCGGGATCGAGCGCGGCGAAATCGGTGTCCTCGATCGCATGCGCCAGCATCACGGGACGGAACGGCGCGGGATCACGATTGACCGGCTTGTCGCCGCGGCCTTCCAGCCAGGCGAACAGGTCGAGATAAGGCGGCGCGAGACCGGGCCAGATCAGCTCGACGTCATGCGGGTCCTTGTCGCCGAGCGCCGCGGCCGCAGTCTTGGCCAGGCGCGCGGAGATACCGATGCGCAGAGCGCCGGTGACGAGCTTCAACAACGCCCAGCGGCCGGTCTCATCGAGTTCGTCGAGCCAGCGTTCGAGCTGCTTCGGCAGCTCGGTCTTGCCGAGCGTGCGCAGCGTGGTGACGACCTCGGTCAGCGTCGGCGGCGGCGGGTTGTTGTGGTTGCGCGGGCGGAAGGACTCTCCAGCATCTCGCCCGGAGTACCCCCCTCCCTGACCCTCCCCCACAAGGGGGGAGGGAACGGAGAGAGCCGTGCGTCCATCACTTTGGGAATGGTTGTCAGTTGTCGCGCTCACTGACAGCGGCGCGCGCAACTGCGCTCCCTCCCCCCTTGTGGGGGAGGGCGGGGGAGAGGGGTGGCTCGGAAAAGACTCGCCGTTGTTTGCGCTGCGCTTCGGCCACATCAGCGCGATCGTCTCGGAGAGATCGCCCACATAGTCCCAGGATAGACCGAACAAGACCGGGTCAGTTCGCTGGGCGATAAGATCGCGCAGCAGAGAAGGTTTGGCGTGTTTGAAGCTGAGCGCGCCGGTCAGCGCCGCCAGGGCATAGCCGCGGTCGGGATCGGCGACCTCGCGAAAATAGCTGGTGATCAGCCGCAGCTTGTTGTTGCGGCCGGGCTCGTAGGCGAGGCGGTCGAGAAGCTCGGCGAAGCGGTTCATGCTTCGGCCTCGTCAGCGAGCGGCGTCTCGGTCTCCTCCTCGTCGCCATAGCCGACGAGATCGAGCGGTCGCGCCCGCAAACCCCTGCTTTGGCACCAATGCACCAGCGCGTCTTCCTGGCCGTGGGTGACCCAGATCTCGCCGGCGCCGGTCGCTGCGATCGTGGCGGTGAGGCCGTCCCAATCGGCGTGATCCGAGATCACCAGCGGCAGCTCGATGCCGCGTTGCCGCGCGCGGGCGCGCACCCGCATCCAGCCGGAGGCGAATGCCGTGACGGGATCGGGAAACCGGCGGGTCCAGAGATCGGATGTCGCAGAGGGCGGCGCCAGCGTGATGGTGCCGGCGAGCGCCGCCTTCTTCACCCCCTTCACCGGCCGCAGCTCGCCGAGCTCGATTCCGCGGCTCTGATAGTAATGCGTGATCTTCTCCATCGCGCCATGCAGATAGATCGGCGCGTCGTAACCCGCTTGGCGCAGCAGCGCGATCACGCGCTGGGCTTTGCCGAGCGAATAGGCGCCGACGAGATGCGCGCGCTCGGGAAACAGCGCCACCGACCCCAGCAGCTTCTTGACCTCGTCGGCCGCATCGCCATGGCGAAACACCGGCAGGCCGAACGTCGCCTCGGTGATGAAGACGTCGCATGGCACCAGCTCGAACGGCGTGCAGGTCGGGTCTGGCGCGTCCTTGTAGTCGCCGGAGGCGACGATGCAGGTGTCCTTGCAGCTGACCGCGACCTGCGCCGAGCCGAGCACATGACCGGCCGGATGAAACTTCACGCTGACATCGCCGAGCCGGATCTCCTCGCCATAGCGGATCGCCTGCGTCGAGCCGGCGAAATTCTCGCCATAGCGCAGCCGCATCATGTCCAGGGTTTCCTGCGTCGCCAGCACCGCGCCGTGGCCGGCGCGGGCGTGGTCGGAATGGCCGTGGGTGATCACGGCCCGCTCCACCGGCCGGACAGGGTCGACATGGAAGCCGCCGGGCTTGCAGCATAGGCCGGCGGCAACTGGCAGCAGGATGTCTTGCGGACGCATGCCTGTTATATAGGTTGCGACCCCGCATCTTCGAGTCATCACCGCTTCGTTCCCTGGTTCCCCCAATGCCCCTGCGCCTGTTCCTGACCTCCGGCGACCTCATGGCCGACCGCCGCTTCGAGTTCGCGCGCGATCTCCAGCTCAAGGGCGATCTGGCGGCCGCCGCCGACCTGCTGGAGCAGACCATCGAGCTTGCGCCGAATTTCACCTCGGCCTGGTTCACGCTCGGCGAAATCCGCGCGCAACTCGGCGAGCGCGACAAGGCCATTGCGGCCTTTCGCAAATCGCGCGAGTCCGATCCGAGCGATCAGCACGGCGCTCATCTGCATCTGATGCGCCTCGGCGACGCGCAATTGTCCGAGATGCCCAAGGCCTATGTGCAGGCCTTGTTCGATCAATACGCGCCGCGCTTCGAGCAAGTGCTGATCAACGATCTCGGCTATCGCGCCCCGTCGCTGATCTTCAAAGCCGTGGTGGCTGCCCGCGTCGCCGCGAAGAAGCCCGCCCTGTTCAAGCGCGGCATCGATCTCGGCTGCGGGACGGGGCTTGCGGCCGCCGCCTTCGCAAAACAGGTCGACCAGTTCATCGGCATCGATCTGTCGCCCGGCATGGTCAGGGAGGCGCGAGCCACCGGCCTCTATGCCGAGCTCGAAGTTGCCGACATGATCGAAGGCTTGCGCGGCAAGGGCGATGCGAGCGCGAACCTCGTCGTCGCCGCCGATGCGTTCGTCTATCTCCCCGATCTCGCGCCGGTGCTCAGTGAGGCCAGGCGCGTGCTCGCGCCCGGTGGCGTGCTTGCGTTCACGCTGGAGACCCATGACGGCAGCGGCATCGTTCTCGGCGAAGGCCTGCGCTATGCCCATTCGGCGGAATATGTGCGCGATGCGATGGCGCTGGCCGGCCTCAAGCTCCTCACGTTGGAGCGGGCCTCGCCACGCATCGAGAACAACGAGCCGGTGCGCGGCCTTGTCGTGGTCGCCGAGAAAACTTGAGTCTAGGCGCTATACGCGAGGCTTTAAGCGTCATTGCGTCGCAAAGCCGTGACTTCCCACTTGCGACACCTGCCGCGATGCCAGCACAATGTCCTGGCTAGGGAGAAACAAACAATGACGAAGAATCCATCGCGGCGCGATTTCAGCGCCGCCGCGCTCGCGACCATCGCGGCATCCACCTTGCCCGCGCCCTCCGTCTGGGCCGCGGAGAAGAAATACGATGCCGGCGCCAGCGACACCGAGATCAAGATCGGGCAGACCGTGCCGCATTCCGGCCCCGGCTCGCTCTACGGCGTGCTCGGGCGCATCGGCGAAGCCTATTTCCAGATGCTGAACGAGAAGGGCGGCATCAACGGACGCAAGGTTAAATTCCTCACCATGGACGATGCCTACAGCGCGCCGAAATGCGTCGAGGCGACGCGGCGCCTGGTCGAGCAGGAAGAGGTGCTCGCGCTCTACGGCTCGCTCGGCACCGCCCCGCAGACCGCCGTGCACAAATACCTGAACTCGAAGGGCGTGCCGCAGCTGCTGCTGAACACCGGCGCGTCGAAGTGGAATAACCCGAAAGAGTTCAAATGGACCATGGCGGGCCTGCCGCTCTATCCGACCGAGGCGCGCATCCTGGCGCGGCACGTCGTCAGCGTGAAGCCGAATGCCAAGGTCGGCATCCTCTACCAGAACGACGATTTCGGCCGCGACTTCCTCGGCCCCTTCAAGAAGGTCTTGGAAGACGCCGGCGGCACCGCCAAGGTGATCATGGAGCAGACCTACGATCTGACCGATCCGACGGTCGATTCCCAGCTCATCAACCTCTCGAAATCGGGTGCGGACGTCTTCTACAACATCTCCACCGGCAAGGCGTCGTCGCAGTCGATCCGGAAAGTGGCCGAGCTCGGCTGGAAGCCGTTGCAGCTGTTGTCGGCCGGCTCGACCGGCCGCTCGATCCTCAATGCCGCGGGCCTGGAGAACGCCGCCGGCATCGTCGCCATCCGCTACAACAAGGAGGTCGGCCTGCCCAAATGGGAGAAGGACCCCGACGTGATGGCGTTCGAGGAGCTGCGCAAGAAGTACACGCCGGCGATCGATCAGGACAACACCATCGCCTTCGCCGGCTACGGCCAGGCCGTCACCATGGGTGAGATCCTGCGCCGCTGCGGCGACGAGCTCACCCGCGCCAACGTGCTGAAGCAGGCCTCGACCCTCGCGGGCTTCCACTCGCCCTATTTCCTCGACGGCGTCACCTACAGCTACACGCCGGAGAACTACACGCCGATGAAGACGCTCTTCATCTCCACCTTCACCGGCAAGGACTGGGACATCTCCGACAAGCCGATGTCGGAGTAGGGGGGCGCACCGCTGTCTCTTCCCCTCTCCCCGGGCGGGGAGAGGGGAAGTACACCCCCTCGACGAACCCACCCCCACGGCTTACCTGTGCTGCCGTGCCGCCCCGCATCCGCAAAATCCCGGCCGAGCCTGCCGCGCTATTGCCCGACCGCTTCAAGGCGTGGTTCGCGGCCCGCGGCTGGTCGCCGCGCGCGCATCAATTGGCGCTGCTGGAGAAGGCGCGCGAGGACCGTTCCGCATTGCTGATCGCTCCCACCGGCGCCGGCAAGACGCTGGCGGGGTTTTTGCCGACGCTGGTGGAGCTGAGCTCTGCGCCCAAAGCTTCGGCGAAATCGGTGATCTCCACCGGCCGCACCCTGCAACGCACCGGCGGCCTGCACACGCTCTACATCTCGCCGCTCAAGGCGCTCGCGGTCGATATCGCACGCAACCTCGAGCGTCCGGTCGCCGAGATGGCGCTGCCGATCAAGATCGAGACCCGCACCGGCGACACGCCGACGTCCCGGCGGCAGCGGCAGCGGCGCTATCCGCCTGACATATTGCTGACGACGCCGGAACAGCTCGCACTGCTGCTGTCCTCCGACGACGCGCCATTCCTGTTCTCCTCGCTGAAGCGCATCGTGCTCGACGAGCTGCATGCGCTGGTGACGTCCAAGCGCGGCGATCTGCTGTCGCTCGGGCTCGCGCGGTTGTGGCGATTGGCACCGCAGATGCGCGCGATCGGCCTGTCGGCGACCGTGGCCGAGCCGGAATCGCTGGCGCGCTTCCTGGTGCCGCAGCTCGGCGGCAAGGAAGCGGCGGCCGACATCGTCCTTGCCGGCGGCGCGGCACCGCCGCTGGTCCAGATGATGGACACGCGCGAGCGCCTTCCCTGGGCCGGCCACAGCGCGCGCCATGCGCTTCCCGAGATCTACGAGCTGATCAAGGCCAACAAGACCACACTGGTTTTCGTCAACACCCGCAGCCAGGCCGAGATGCTGTTCCAGAACCTCTGGAGCATGAACGACGACAACCTTGCCATCGCGCTGCATCACGGCTCGCTCGACGTTGCCCAGCGCCGCAAGGTCGAGGATGCGATGTCGGCGGGCAGACTGCGTGGCGTGGTCTGCACCTCCTCGCTCGATCTCGGCGTCGACTGGGGCGACGTCGACCTCGTCGTCAATATCGGCGCGCCCAAGGGCTCCTCGCGCCTGATGCAGCGCATCGGCCGCGCCAACCACCGGCTCGACGAAGCCTCGCGCGCGGTGCTGGTGCCGGCGAACCGCTTCGAGGTGCTGGAGTGCCGCGTCGCGATCGACGCCATCGCCGAGAATGCGCAGGACACGCCGCCGCTCCGGATCGGGGCACTCGACGTGCTGGCCCAGCACGTGCTCGGCTGCGCTTGCGGCGAGCCGTTTTTCTCGGACGAGCTCTACGACGAGGTGCGCACCGCCGCGCCCTATGCCGATCTCACGCGGCAGGATTTCGACGACGTGGTCGATTTCGTCGCCTCCGGCGGCTACGCGCTGAAGACCTATGAGCGCTTCGCCCGCATCAAGCAGGACAAGGAGGGCCGCTGGCGCGTCGCCAATCCCAAGGTGCGGCAGAGCTACCGCATGAATGTCGGCACCATCGTCGAGGACGACATGCTGAAGGTGCGCCTGGTGCGCTCGCGCGGTGGAGGTCAAGGAAAAGCAGGCGGGTCGACAGGCGTGATCGCGCGCGGCGGCAGGTTGCTCGGCGAGATCGAGGAAGCCTTCATCGAGGGCCTCTCGCCCGGCGACACCTTCGTGTTCTCGGGCGAGGTGGTGCGCTACGAGACGCTGGTCGAGGACCAGGTCTATGTCTCGCGTGCCAACGACAAGGACCCGAAAGTGCCGTCCTATATGGGCGGCAAGTTTCCGCTCTCGACCTATCTTGCCGAACGGGTTCGCCGGCTGCTCGATGACGGGCGCGCGTGGGGCGCCTTGCCGGAGCAGGTGCGCGACTGGCTGTCGCTGCAAAAGGATGTCTCGCGCGTACCGGCGGTGCGCGAGCTGCTGGTCGAGAGTTTTCCCCGCGCCAACAAGCATTACATCGTCTGCTACCCCTTCGAGGGCCGTCTCGCGCACCAGACGCTCGGCATGCTGTTGACGCGCCGGCTGGAGCGTGCCCGCGCCAGGCCGCTCGGCTTCGTCGCCAACGAATATGCGATCGCGGTCTGGGCGCTCGGCGACATGTCCTCCATGATCCGGGACGGCAGGATCGACCTGGACGCGCTGTTCGACCCTGACATGCTCGGCGACGACCTCGAAGCCTGGCTTGCCGAATCCGCGCTCATGAAGCGCACGTTCCGCAATTGTGCGATCATCTCCGGCCTGATCGCGCGCCGTCATACCGGCGAGGAGAAGAGCCGCCGCCAGGTGCTGTTCTCGACCGATCTCGTCTACGACGTCTTGCGCAAGCACCAGGCCGATCACGTGCTGCTGCGTGCCGCCCGCGCCGATGCCGCCACCGGCCTGCTCGATCTGCGCCGACTCAGCGACATGCTCACCCGCATCCAGGGCCGCATCACGCACCGGGAACTCGACCGTGTCTCGCCGCTCGCCGTCCCCGTGATGCTGGAAATCGGCCGCGAGTCAGTCTATGGCGAAGCTGGAGACGAGCTCCTGGCCGAAGCCGCCGACGAGCTCGTCAAAGAGGCGATGGGATAACAGCAGGTTTTGACGTGACGGCAGGCGCGCTGGTTTCAGAGGATATCGAGGACATGCGCGTTTCGAATGTCTGCATCAGCAGCGTGACGTTCGCGGCCGATCTTTCCGGCGCGCTGTTCTGGGAAGAGCAGCGCCTGCTCGTCATCTCCGATCTGCATCTGGAAAAAGGTTCCAGCTTCGCCATGCGCGGCGTGCTGCTGCCGCCTTACGACACCATCGCGACGCTTGGCCGGCTCGCTGCTGTCATCTCCCGCCATAATCCGCGCGTGGTCATCGCGCTCGGTGACAGTTTTCACGATCGCACCGCGCATGGACGGCTGTCGGCGGAGGATCGCGACGCGGTCGCCGCCTTGCAGGCTGGTCGCGACTGGATCTGGATCTCGGGCAATCACGATCCGGCGCTGCCGCGTGATCTCGGCGGCACCGTCGCCGACGAAGTCGCGATCGGCCCGATCACCTTCCGCCACGAACCGACCGGCGCGAGCGGCGAGATCGCCGGCCATCTCCATCCCAAGGCTCGCGTCTCCGCGCGTGGCCGTTCGATGGAGCGGCGTTGTTTTGCCTGTGACGGGATGCGCGCCGTGATGCCTGCCTTCGGCGCCTATGCCGGCGGCCTCAGCATCCGCGACGCGGCGTTTGCAAAAATATTTCCGAAGAACGGTTTTGTCGCGCATTTGCTCGGCGACCGCCGCGTCCACGCGATTGCCGCGTCACGGTGTTATTGATTAGCTATCGCTTCAATCGGGGCTGAACACACTCTCACCACGCGCACGCTGCGCTCCCTCCCCCTTGTGGGGGAGGGCGGGGGAGGGGGGGTAGCCCAGGAAAAGGTCTATCCATCTGCGCTCGTGCGGCGCGCGCTCCTCGAGGGAGCCCCCGTGTGGTACCCCTCTCCCTAACCCTCCCCCACAAGGGGGGAGGGAACATGCCGGTCTCGCGGCCGCAGATCGCGACTATCGCAACGATTTACGCCGCCTTCGCCTGCACGTCGTCGCAGAACTCCGCCAGCCGATCGGCGAGCCGCAGGGTCGCGGGGCTCGCGCCCGGCGCGGCCATCAGCGCCACCTCGGTTCGGTTGATTGGCGCGAAGCCGTCCTTTGCGGTCAGCACGCGGTGGTCGGACTGGATCGCCATCTCCGACAGGATGCTCAAGCCCATGCCGGCGGCGACCGCAGCCTGGATGCCGGCGAGGCTCGATGACGTATAGGACATGTGCCAGGGCCGGCCCGCACTTTCCAGCGCGTGGATGGCGCCGGCGCGGTAGAGGCAGCCGAGCGGAAAGCCGATCAGCGGCACGGAGGCAACGTCGGCGTGGATCGGATGGCTCTTGCTGGTCACCCAGTGCACCTGCTCCGGCCATACCGCGATCGCGCCCTTCGCGCCGGCCTCGCGCTTGAACAGCGCGAGGTCGAGCTCGCCGCGATCGAGGTCGCGGGCGAGATTCTTGCTCTGGTCGGCGCGCACATCGAGCCGCAGGCCCGGATGCGAACGCGAGAACGTCCCCAGCAGCTTTGCCAGTTGATACGCCGCAAAATCCTCGGGAATGCCGAGCCGGATTGCGCCTTCGCCGTCCGGCTGGCGCAGCACGTCGCGCGCCTCTTCCGCAAGCGACAACAGCCGCCGCGCATAGGACAGCAGCCGCTCGCCGGCTTCGGTGGGGCGCAAATCCTTGCCGTCGCGGTGCAGCAGCACCTGGCCGACATCCTCCTCCAGCCGCTTGATCTGCTGGCTGACGGTCGATTGCGTCCGATGGACGCGCTCGCCGGCGCGGGTGAAGCCGCCGGCATCGACCACCGAGACGAAGCTGCGCAGGAGCTCCAGATCGAGCATGGCTGCCTCCATTCGAAAATCCACTGATTAGAAGTTAATCATTTAATTTCCAAATGACAAGCCGGCTCCCTAGATCGAGGGCTCAGGAGATTGTCATGTCGCTCACCCCCTCGCTCGCCATTCCCCGCAGCCGCTTCAACACGCTTCCGCTTGCGATCGGGCTGTTCTGCCTGCTCTGGAGCTACGCCTTCGTCGCCGGCAAGATCGGCGTGACCCATTGCCCGCCGCTGATCCTGCTCGCCGCGCGCTTCTCGCTGGCCGGCATCCTGATCCTCGGCGCCACGCTGGCCCGCGGCGACGACTGGTCGCTGTCCTGGCGCGATGCCGCGATCTTCGTCGTTCTCGGCGTCGCCAACAACGCGCTCTATCTCGGCCTCGGCTACACCGGGCTGCAATCGGTTTCCGCCGGCCTCGGCGGCCTGATCGTGTCGGCCAATCCGGTGTTCACGGCGGGCCTCGCGGCGCTGCTGCTCGGCGAAGGCATGACCTGGCGCAAGGCGAGCGGCCTCCTGCTCGGCATCATCGGCGTGACCTTGATCGTCTGGCACCGCCTGTCGGTCGGCACCGACTCGCTGCACGGCATCGTGTTCACGCTGGCCTCGCTCGCCTCCCTCGTCGCCGGCACTATCCTGTTCAAGCTGCTCGCGCCGAAGGGCTCGCTGTGGATCGGCAACGGCGTGCAGAATCTCGCCGCCGGCGTCGTGCTGACGCCGGTCGCGCTCACCTTCGCTGACGTCCATGCCATGGACTTCACGCCGGGCCTGATCGGCGCCTTCGCTTTCCTCGTGCTCGGCGGCTCGATCATGGCGTACTGGCTCTGGTTTCATCTCCTGAAAGTGTGTGGCGCGACGGCTGCCAGTGCCTATCATTTCCTGATGCCGCCGCTCGGCATGCTGTTCGCGTATCTCGTGCTCGGCGAGCATGTCGAGGCACGCGATCTGCTCGGCATCATCCCGGTCGCACTTGGCATCTACCTGGTGACGCGGCCCGCCAAATCCGTCGCGTAAGAGGAGCCCATCATGCCCATTTCCATCACCCTGATCGGCGGTCCCACTGCGCTGATCGAGATCGATGGCTTTCGCCTGCTCACTGACCCGACCTTCGATGCGCCAGGCGCCTATCAACTGCCGCACGTGAAGCTGGAGAAGACGATCGGCCCTGCGCTCAAGGCCGATGCGATCGGCCCGGTCGATGCCGTGCTACTCAGCCACGACCAGCATTCGGACAATCTTGACAATTCCGGCCGCGACTTTCTCAAAAATGTGAAGCGCGTGCTGACCACCGAGGCCGGCGCGCAGCGCCTCGGCGGGCATGTCGGAGGTTTGGCGCCGTGGGGCACGGCGCATCTGAAAGATCGTGACGGCAACTCGCTGACGATCACCGCGACCCCGGCGCGTCACGGCCCGGCCGGCATCGAGCCGCTGTCAGGCGATGTCATCGGCTTCGTGGTGACGTCGAGCCGCAAGGATACAACCTCGGTCTACATCAGCGGCGACACCACCTGGTTCGACGGCGTCGCCGAGGTCGCGCGCCGCTTCAAATGCGGCGTGGTGATGCCTTTCGCCGGCGCCGCGCAAACGCGCGGGCCGTTCCATCTCACCATGGACACCAACGACACCATCGAGACCGCGCGCGCGTTCCCCGATGCGGTGATCGTGCCTGTTCATACGGAAGGGTGGGCGCACTTCCGCCAGAACAGGGAGGATCTGCGCAAGACGTTTGATGTGCTGGGTTTTGGGACAAGGTTGCGATTGCTGGAGCCGGGAGTGCCCACGGTGGTGCAGGCGCCGTAGCTCTCCCCAGTGTCGTCATGGCGAAAGCCAGGACCCATTACCCCAGGGAGCAGTTTGACGCTTAGTGGTAACTCCGAATCCTCGTAACCACGACTGCCTGTGGTTATGGGTCCTGGCTTTCGCCAGGACGACGGCGGAGAATTCGTTGGGCTGCTGCGCTCGCAATGACGAAGGTCAATCCTTCCGAAACACAATCGACGCCATCCAGCCCGTCATCAGTGCCATCGCGGCGGTGACGAGGCCGTAGATCAGCCCGTTCTGCCGCGCCGTCGTCGCGACGAACTGCTCGAAGCCGACCTTGACGATCTCGAACGCGGTCTCGGTCTTGCCGATGAACGCGCCGTCGGCGAACAGCTTGATCTCGACCTCATAGGTGCCGATCGGCACCTCCGCCGGCAGCGGAATGCCGGTGCGGAACAACGTTGGCGTCAGGAACGTCACCGCGCTCGGATCCTCGCGGTAGAGACCGCGCTGGGTGCGCAGGCGGATGAAGGCGGAGCGGAACGCGTCGTTCGGCACCACGTCGGCATAGTCGCCGCTGACGCGTTGGGTCAGCAGCACGTTGTTGAGCCCGATCTGCTGGCGCCGCGCGATCTCGGGCGACGTGATGACGTCGAACGGGCGGTTGGCGAACAATGCGAGATAGCTCGGCACTTCCAGGAACTGGCGATAGTCGGTGTTGATCCAGATTCCGAACGTACGCTCCTTGCGCCGCGTCACCATGTCGGCGCGGGGGCCCATCACGGTGACGACGAGATCGTAGGTCTTGCGGTCGGCGGGCGTAGAGGCGTCCTTCTCGACCGAGCCGAACAGCACCAGCTCCTCGCCGGAATAGTTCGGCGTCACCGTGACGCGATGGTTGGAGACCGACACGATCAGCCGCTCGGCGCGCGCAGCGGAGCCGAGCAGCACAACGAGCAGGACCGCGAGAGCTGCGCGCATCATCCGTTCACTCCCAGCTCGCGGATGGTGAAGAGATCCTCTGGCCGGATCACCAGCTCGATGGCAAAGCGGACGCCGACCGAGAGGATCAAGAGGCCGAGCAGCAGCCGCAACTGTTCGCCGCGGATCTTCTGGCCGGCGCGTGCCCCGAACTGCGCGCCGGTGACGCCGCCGACCATCAGGATCAGCGCCAGCACGGCGTCGACCAGATGATTTGTCACCGCATGCAGCAGGGTGGCAAACAGCATCGTGACCAGCGTCAGGACCATCGAGGTGCCGATCACCGTCGAGGTCGGCACCCGCAGCAGGTAGATCATGATCGGCACCAGGATGAAGCCGCCGCCGATGCCCATGATGGCGCCGATGAAGCCGATCACGATGCCGACGATCACGACCGGAATCACCGAGAGGTAGATCTTGGAGCGCTTGAACCGCATCTTCAGCGGCAGGCCATGGATCCAGTTATGCGTGCGTCGAGGCGGCACCGCGCCACGCCGGGTCCGCATCAGGGCACGCAGGCCTTCGGAGAACATCAGGCTGCCGACGGTGGTGAGCAGCACGACGTAGGACAGTGCGATCATCAGATCGAGCTGGCCGAGCGCGCGCAGCTGCGTGAAGGTCCACACGCCGAGCGCGGTCCCGGTGACGCCGCCGCACAACAGCACGCTCGCCAGCGCGGGGTCGATGGCGCGCCGCCGCCAATAGGCGAGGGCGCCGGAAAAGGACGAGGCGGCGATGTGGCTTGCGACGGAAGCGACCGCGACCGCCGGCGTGATGCCGATGAAGATCAAGAGCGGCGTCATCAGGAAGCCGCCGCCGATCCCGAACATGCCGGAGACGAAGCCGACCGCCGCACCCATCGCCAGCACGAGGAAGACGTTGACCGGAAGATCGGCGATCGGGAGATAGAGCTGCATCGAGAGACCACGCTTCCGGCGAGACGGATCGATTGCGCGGAATGCTCGCGGGAGGGCAGAACGATTGCCGCGCCCCTCAATAGCGGAATTCGACGGCGGGCGGGACCGGGAATTTCGGGCGTGGTGAATGGCTGCGGTGAGGAGGGTGATCGAGGCGCCGTGGCTCCTCCCATGTCGTCCTGGCGAAAGCCAGGACCCATTATCCCGACTGGTCGTTATCGCGGCAGGCTGTGGCCACACCGTCCTCCAACAACGATCGCTTGTGGTAATGGGTCCTGGCTTTCGCCAGGACGACCAGTCCAGATTTTTCGTCAGAGACGGTTGAGTGACCGCTCTCAGCGCACCGCGGACGCCGCGCGCTTGGCGGCGACCGGCTTCGGCGCAGGCTTCGCGTTGGCCTGCGGGGCGCTGTCCCAGCCGCCGTTCGGGGCCGCAACGTTGACGGCGTCGTCGGGCTGCGGCTCGGCGCTGAAGGTCTGGATCGCGAGCTTGGCGGCCGCGAGCGATTGCGGGTCGAGACGCTTGGCGACGTCATCGCGCTTGGTTGCTGCGTCCGCATCGCCCTGGGCGGCGGCGAGGGTGAACCATTTGTAGGATTCGGCGAGGTTCTGCTCCACGCCGATGCCGCGGGCATAGAGGATGCCGAGATTGAACTGGCTGTCGGCGACGCCGCGGTCGGCGGCCTTCCGGAACCACAGTGCCGCGCTCTTGTAGTTGGCGCCGCGTCCGCCGCCATCGGCATCGAGCACCGCGAGATTGTGCATCGCCTTGGCGTTGCCGCGCTCGGCGGCTTGCGTGTAGTAGCGGCGGGCGATGTCGGCGTCCTTCTTCACGCCGAGACCCTTTTCGTAGAGTGTCCCGAGGCGGAAGGTGGCGGGTACCACGCCGGCCTGCGCCGCGCGGTCGTACCATTTGGCGGCTTCGTCGTAGTTTGCAGCGACGCCCTTGCCCTCGGCAAAGCGCACGCCGATCTCGTAGGCCGCGGTCGCATCGCCCTTCATCGCGGCGGTGCGCAAGCCGGGGCCACCGATGCCGTCAGGCAGCTTTTCGGTCGGCGGCACCTGGATCATCGCGAGTTTCGCGCGGCTCGTGCCCGACAGCGCGCCGGTGACGTCGCTGGAGGCCGGCTGCGGCGCTGCGGCAGGCACCGGCGGAATTTCGACCGAGGCCGAGTTGCCCGAACTGGCGGCGGGCGCCGGCGCGGCATTGTTCTGGGATTGCCGCCCGATCGGGGTCGGCGAGGTCATCGACGGCGTGACCTGCTCGGGCGTGGCGGGCTTGTTCTCGACCGGCGGCGGGGCCTGCGGCGCGGGTGCGGGCGACGAATTCTCCATCGCCTGCGGCGACGGCGACGGGCTGCCGCCATCGAGCAGGTTCATCGCCATCTTGAAGGTACCGAGCACGATTACGACCACGCTCGCGCCGACCAGCAGCGAGCGGATCTTCGAGGTGATGGTCGAGGCACCTTCCTGGCCCTTGTCTTTGGCGCGGGCGATTGCGGCCTTGGCGCCACGGGCCGGCTTCTCGGTCGGCTGCGCGGCGGCGGCCTGCGCGGCGCGGCGCGCGGCGGCGATGAAGCTCGACGACGACACCGGCTCCTTGGGCGCGGCCGGGATGTCGCTGATTACGCTTTCGGACGCAGCAATGCGCTCCGACGGCGTGGCGATGCGTGCACCCGGCCTTGTGCCCGGCTCGAGCGGATGATCCGGCGGCAGGTCGGGCGCAAGCGCGGCGCGCGGTGGCGCCGTATGCGGCTCCAGGATTTCGCTGATCGCGCGTGGCGGAACCGGCGGTGCCATCGGCATCTGCGGCGGCGCCGCCGGCGCGGCGGCATGGAATTCGCGCGGCGCGGCGGCGAAGGCGGCATGCGCCGCCTGCGCGGCTGCTGGATTGGGCAGCTCGGGCTTCGGATCGTATTTCGGGTGCTGCTGTTGCTGCGGCCGCGGCTCGCGCGCCATCGGCGCGGGCTCCATGGGAGCGGCCATCGACATCGGCATCGGCTGCGGCGCAGGGGCGGGCGGCGCGGTGCGCACATTGCGCAGATCGCCCTCGATCATCGAGAGACGATCGACGACGTGGCCAAGTGCGTTGTGGACGGCCTCCAGCGAGTCCTGGGTGGTCCGGTTGGTCTCGGCCTGGCTGAAGCGGATGTCGGAGAGCTCGCGCTTGACCAGATCGACCATGCCGGACTCGGCAGGCGGCGCGGAGCTGCGGCTCTCGGCCAGCGCGGAATAGGTCGCCTGCTGCCGCTCCAGGTGGCGCAGGATGTCGTGCAACCCGTCCTCGACGCGGCTGAAATTGCCGTTGCGCGGATCGGAGGCGGCCTCGAGCCGCTCCAGCAGATACGAGACCCGCTGTTCGAGATGAGCAAAGGTCGACGCCGAGTCGTTGCCGACCTGCATGCGGTCGAAACGGTCGGACAGGGCGCGGATCGCGCTTTCGAGATGCTCGCTGCTCTCGGATGGCTGAGGGCGCTCGCGCGTTTCCAAAGCGGCTGTGAGCGCCGCGATGCGCTGCTCCAGCACCGCAAAACTGTCGCCCTGGCCGGACGAACGGGTGACCTGGTCGACCTTGGACGACAGCAGCTGCACGTCGTCCGAGAGCCGTGCCAGCGCTTCGTTGGAGGCGACGTTGGAGACGATGCCGCGCAGTGCCGAGATCGCGCCTTCGAGCTGGCGGACTGTCGAGGGATCGTCATTGGCGCGCAGGATTAGATCGAGCTTGGCGCCGAGATTGCGGATCGCCTCGTCATAGCCGGTGAGCTGCTCGGCCGGCGTCAGCGTGCGGAGCACCTGCTTGATCTCGGAGAGCGCGTGCTCGATGCCGGACAGGACCTGACCGTCGGTGCCGTTGGAGCGGGTCTCGTCGATGCGCCGATGCAGCGAGCGGATCTCGTTCTCGATCGATTCGATCGCGCGGCGCGGCATCGCCTCGGTGATGGCGTTGCGGATCTCCGCAAGCTCGCTGCGGAAACTGTTGATCGCCTGCTCGGTATTGTCAGGCCGCTGCAGCGACTCGATCTGGCTCGTGATCTTGAGCAGATGGCGCTCGAGCGCAGAGAAATCCGGCCCCGGCTGCGGTGGCGGCGGAGCGTAGGCAGGGGGCGCGTAAGGAGCTGCCGCAGGCGCGATCGAGGGTGCTGCGCGCGGCGGCATCTGCCTGGGCGTAAAGCCGTCGAGCTCGCTCTGCCGTGCCGTGATCTCGGCGACCGCGACGTCGAACGAAGCGGGGCTCAGGGGCGGTGAGCTGCGATAGACCTGCGCTGCCGCACGCTCGACCGCATCGGCTTGGCGCTGGCGCGTTTCAACGGGTGCCTGTCGCGGTGCCGGAGCCTGCTGCGGCTTCGAAATTTGCGACAGCCGAGCATCGAGCCGCGAGATCGCGTCGTTGAGCTGACGCGCAACGCCCTGCTCCCGCGAGACGTCTTGTCGCGAAGAATCCTGCCGCGAAGTATCTTGCCGCGGCGCCGGCTTTGAAATTCGTTCGATCTGCTGGGTGATGGCGTCGAGCCGCTGGTGGATGTCGGCGACTTCGCGGCTTTCCTGGCTCGGCACGTGACTTGGTACGTGACTCGGGACTTGGCTCGGAACGTGCTGGGCTTGCGGACGCTGGTCGTAAAGTCCGCGAAAGTTCGGCGGGGCGGTCTCGCCGAGCGTGGAGTTGAGCCAATCGTTGAGTGACATGCCGGCGCGACGCGCAGCAGCTTCGGCCCGCTCCCGGACGGATGGATCGATGCCGTCAACACTCCACGATACGCGCGAATTCATGACTCTGTCCGGTTCCGACTCCGGCGCCCCACCCGGCGCCTCCAGTCTCCCCTCGCGTGCCGGTTGAAAGACAATCGGATTTGGCGCGGGTCGTCTGCCTCGAAAACCGACTTTTGTCTGTTACGGTAAATAACGGGTTAAGGAACCCGTTGACGGTGTCTTAAAGTTGGGCGGGGGCGCTGTGCTCCCCAGCCCGTCGGATGCGATCGGAATCTTGCATTGCCAGGAACTCTCCGGGTGCTAGCAGCTCGGAACTTCAGCGACCAAAGGATGGCTCAGAATGGCTGGTCTGACCGAAGAAGAAGTTCGCAAACGCGCTTATGAGATCTGGAGGGTGCCGGCGAGCCCAGCGGGAAAATGGACACCTTCTGGTACGAGGCCGAAAGCAACTTCTGGCCGAACGCTCGGAGCAAGGCGAGGTGCCGCCCGGAATGACTGACAATTTGCCGAGCTAGGTGCTGTACCCAAACCGTCAGCGGCATTGGACTTAGATCCCGATCGGCGTCCAAGGACACGCGGCAGGAGTTTGTGGCACCCTTGTCGGTTCTCGCATCGGGCCTTAATTCCTGCCCAGACGACACCGGCGAAGGAGATCAGTCCATGCAGCGGAAAAGTTGGGCCTCGTACGAGTGCCCCATGGCCCGCTCCGTTGACGTCATCGGCGACTGGGGCAGTTTGATGATCCTGCGCCAGGCCTTCGGGGGCACGACCCGATTCGACGATTTCCAGAAGGAGCTGGAGATGTCGCGGAATCTACTGACCGCCCGCCTGAAGAAACTCGTCGCCTCTGGCATTCTCGAACGCCGGCCCATCACCGAGGAAGCGCGGCGGCACGAGTACGTTCTGACCGAAATGGGCGAGGATCTCTTTGCGACCATCATCGCACTTCGCCAATGGGGCGACCGATGGCTATTCCGGCCCGATCCGCCCCCCATTCGAATGCTTGACGGCATCGACGGCAGCGAACTGGAGCCGATAAAGGTCCGCTCCTCCCTTGGGCGCGAGATCACGCTTGCCGATATTCGCTTGCGCCGGCGCGCCGCGGGCAAGCCGAAGGCTCGGGCCGGCAACCTCTAGAGCTTTATCGGTTCTAGAGTCTCGTTTGACGCGTTTTCTTCACGCAAACCGGCCTCCATTTCGCTCGAAAACGCTCTGGTTCACGCCGGCGCCGCGACGAGGGCTTGCCAACAACCATTCATGCCAGTAAAAGTTCAATAATGAGACTAATAGGTCGGGCGACCTAGCGCGAGGAGTATGAAATGCGGGCAGCGTACATCAACGGCTACGGCGACAATTCGGTGGTCACCTACGGGGAGGTCAGCGACCCCGTTGCGGGGGCCGACGAGGCAATGATCGAGGTTCGGGCCGCCGGTGCGAATCCCGTCGAGGTCGCCATGCGCCAGGGTCTGTTCCATGCCGCCTTTCCATTCACCTTTCCGCAGGTGATGGGCTACGACGTCGCGGGCGTTGTTGTCTCCGCGCCCTCGGGCGCGGCGTTCAAGGCAGGTGACGAGGTTTACGCCCGCCTGCCTAACCGGCGTCCCGGCGCCTATGCCGAGCGCGCAGCCGTTCCACTGAATCTCCTGGCCCACAAGCCGCGCACCCTTTCGTTCGAGGAGGCGGCGAGCCTGCCGACCGTCGCCTTGACCACCTGGCAGGCATTTGTGGAGCGCGCCCGGCTCAAGGCCGGCGAAAGCATCTTGATCCAGGCAGGGGCGGGTGGCGTCGGCGCCTTCGCCATCCAGCTCGCCAAGCACCTCGGGGCCTACGTCGTTGCGACGGGCGGACCGAACAGCCAGACGTTCATGGCCGGGCTCGGAGCGGACCGCACGATCGACTACACAACCGAAAGCTTCGAGGCTGCCGGCCCGTTCGATGTGGTCTATGACGGTGTGTGCGGTCCACTGACCGAGCGTGGCATCGACACCCTGCGCGAAGGCGGCCGCTATGTCGGTCTCGTGCGCACCGCCGACGCCCAGAGCTATCGCGAAATCGGCTTCCCGCCTCCCGAGGCCGAGCAAGCTTCGGCGGCCGTTCGACCGTTCATCGCGCGCGCCGCTGCCCGAAAGGCGGAGTTCCACGGCCCTCTCACCCGGCCGGACGGCGCTCAACTGGCGGAGATCGCGGCCCTGATCGACACCGGCGCCATCCGCGCTTCCGTGAGCGCGGCCTATGGCTTCGACCAGCTCGCCGCCGCCTACGAGCTTCTGGCCGGCCGACATACGCGCGGGAAGCTCGTCATCGTCCCCTGAGGCAAGGCTCCTTCAACAAGTCCGCGGAACGGAGGCAACCATGAGCGACATCCCCGCTAGGATCAGCATCGACAAGTCCACGCCGGGGTATTGGCGCGTGACCTTCAACAACCCGCCGATCAACGCGATCGACGATCGCACCTACGACGAGTTCTACGACCTGGTGGAGGAGATCGAAGCGGACGATGCGTTGAAGGTCGTGACCTTCGAGAGCGCCAACCCGGACTTCTTCATCGCTCACTACAGCACAGCCGAGCCCCACAGCCGGTTCGGCGCGCCACGCTGGATCGAACCGGCCACCAAGCTGGCTCAGAGTAACGTCCTCAGCATTGCAGTGATCCGCGGCCGGGCGCGCGGCGGTGGAAGCGAGTTTACCCTGGCCTGCGACATTCGCTTCGCCAGCAGGGAAAAGGCGATCTTCGGCCAGCCAGAGGTAGGATGCGGCCTCATCCCAGGCGGCGGGGCGCTTCAACGCCTGCCGATCCTGGTGGGCCGCTCTCGCGCCATGGAGATCATCCTCGGCAGCGACGATTTCGATGCGGAGACCGCCGAACGATACGGCTGGATCAACCGCGCCATCCCCGAGGCCCAGCTTGATGAGTTCGTCGCGAATTTCGTGCGGCGCATCCTGTCGTTCGACAAGCAGGCGCTGAGCACCTGTAAAGCGACGATCAACCAGCACGGGCTGCCGGACCCCGCTCAGCTGCAGGCGACGCAGGACACCTTCTTCACGACGTTCGGCTGGCCAGGCGCAGCAGAGCGCATGGCGAAGCTGCGCGCGCGAGGCATTGGATCCGCCGGCGACTTTGAGCTGAACCTCGGCCGCGAAGTCGGGAATCTTTAGCCGACAGCGGTCTCAGCCCTTGCCTTCCCGCTTGCCATCCTCCAGCGGCACCACGGTGCCGTTTGCGCTCATCGCCGACAGCGCCTCGAGCGCCTCTTCGCAGAAATCGGCCACCATCTGCTCGTGCCGGGCGCCGAGCTGAAGCAGCAGCAGGTTACCGAGGTCGAGCACGCCGGAGGCCGCGCCTTCCGGAAAGCGCTTCTTCAGGATGCGCTCGTAGTTCTCGTGGCGATCGCGGTGGTGCTCGAGCCGGGCCATCAGGTCGGTGCGCATGGGCTCGAGGCCGATGCTGTCCAGCGCATGCAGCCGCACCAGGAGGTCGTCCTTGATGGAAGGGGGCGTGCTTGGCCGCGCGGCCCAGTGCCGCAGCGCTGTTCGGCCCTCCGGAGTGAGCGTATAGATCAGCTTATTGGGCTTGCCGGTTTGCACGACCTCGCGGCCCTGGATGTAGCCGCGGTCACGCAGCTTGGAGAGCTCGCGGTAGATCTGCTGGTGGTCGGCCTTCCAGAAGAAGCCGATCGAGGAATCGAATGTCTTGGCGAGCTCGTAGCCCGTCATCGGACGTTCCGTCAGGCATGCGAGGATTGCGTCGCCCAAAGCCATGACCCGGTCCTCCTGTTCTCGACCTTAACCAATTGGCTTGACTTTATGCGCATCGGCGCATATGCGTCAATGTGCATATGAGGCGACCCAAGAACGAGGGCAAACACCGCCCCGAAAATCCTAGTGGAATCAACCTTCGCGCTACTGTGCATGGGGTTGTTTTCGCGTTTTTTGCCCAAGCCTTTAAGTTGCACTGCCTTTAGGGAGGCACCTGAATGACCGGCCTCGAGTCCTGGTACGGCTACATGAAGTCGCATGACCAGGCAGCGCTCTGGGACCTGCTCCATCCCGACGCAATCTTCGAAAGCCCCGTCGTGCACGCGCCGCAGCGCGGCCGCGACATCACCTTCAAATATCTCGCCAGCGCCGAGAAGGTGCTCGGTGGTGCCGGCTTCAGCTATGCCGGCGAATGGAAGAGTGAGAGCGGCGCCGTGCTCGAATTCAAGACCATCATCGACGGCATCGAGATCAACGGCGTCGACATCATCACCTTCGACGGCGAGGGCCGCATCACGCATTTCAAGGTGATGGTGCGGCCGCTCAAGGCCATCGACATGCTGCATCGCCTGATGGCGGAACAGCTCGCCGCCGCTCAATCCTAAGCCAGCATCATCGCTTCAAGGCCTGCCGGGAGACCACCATGCCGATCTACAAAGCCCCCGTCGAAGACGTGAACTTCCTGCTCAACGACGTCTTCCAGATCGACCGCTACGACAATCTGGCCGGCTTCTCCGATGCGTCGAGCGACGTGCGCGAAGCCATTCTCGGCGAAGCCGCCAAGCTTGCCGAAGAGGTGCTGCAGCCGCTCAACCGCGTGGGCGATCTCGAAGGCTGCAGGCGCGCCGATGACGGCAGCGTCACCACGCCCAAGGGATTCAAGGAGGCGTTCAAGCAGGTCGCCGAGGGCGGCTGGCTCGGCCTGTCGGCACCGACCGAGTACGGCGGCCAGGGTCTGCCGGTGACGCTCTCCCAGGCCGTCAACGAATTCCAGATCTCCGCCAACATGGCGTTCTCGATGTATGGCGGCCTCACCATGGGCGCGACTGCGGCGTTGATCGTCCACGGCACGCCGGAGCAGAAGCAGACCTACGTGCCGAAGATGGTGGCGGGCGAGTGGACCGGCACCATGAACCTGACCGAGCCGCATTGCGGCACCGACCTCGGCATGCTCCGCACCAAGGCGGTGCGGCAGGCCGACGGCAGCTTCAAGATCACCGGCACCAAGATCTTCATTTCGGCCGGCGAGCATGACCTCGCGCCCAACATCATCCACCTCGTGCTGGCCCGCATCGAGGGCGCGCCCGCCGGCATCAAGGGCGTGTCGCTGTTCGTGGTGCCGAAATTCCTGGTCAATGCCGATGGGTCGGTGGGGCAGCGCAACGGCGTGGTCTGCGGCTCGATCGAGCACAAGATGGGCATCCACGGCAATTCCACCTGCGTGATGAACTACGACAACGCCGTCGGCTGGCTGATCGGCGAAGAGAACAAGGGCATGCAGGGCATGTTCGTGATGATGAACGAGGCCCGCCTCGGCGTCGCCGTGCAGGGTCTCGCGCAGTCCGAAGTGGCCTATCAGAACGCGGTCGCCTATGCCCGGGATCGCATCCAGGGCCGCTCGCTCACCGGCGCCAAGGCGCCGGACAAGCCGGCCGATCCGATCATCGTTCATCCCGACGTGCGCCGCACGCTGCTGTCGATCCGCGCCTTCAACGAGGCCGCGCGCGCCTTCGTGATGTGGACCGCGCTGAAGAGCGACGTCGCCCATCGCTCCGAGGATCCCAAGGATCGCCAGGCCGCCGACGATCACATGGGCCTGATGACGCCCGTCCTGAAAGGCTTCCTCACCGATTACGGCTTCGCCAACGCGGTGCAGGCGCAGCAGATGTATGGCGGCCACGGCTACATCGCCGAGCAGGGCATGGAGCAGTTCGTGCGCGATGCGCGCATCGCCATGATCTACGAAGGCGCTAACGGCATCCAGGCGCTCGACCTCGTCGGCCGCAAGCTGCCGCGCGACGGCGGCCGCGCCATCATGGCGTTCTTCGGCGAGGTCATGGCCTTTGCCAAGGAGAACGGCGGCGACGAGGCGATGAAGCCCTTCATCACCCCGCTCTCGGCTTCGCTCGGCCATCTCCAGCAGGCCACGACGTGGCTGATGCAGAACGCGATGGCCAAGCCCGACAATGCCGGTGCCGCCGCGACCGATTACCTGAACCTCTTCGGTTTCGTCGCGCTCGGCTACATGTGGGCGAAGATGGCGAAAGTGACACAAGCCAAGATTGCCGAGAGCGGGGCAACTCCCTATCTCTCGACCAAGCTCGTCACCGGCCGCTTCTTCATGGAGCGGATGCTGCCGGAGACCGCCGCCAATCTCGCGCGCATCCAGGCCGGCTGCGCCACCATCATGGAACTGCCCGCGGAAGCGTTCTGAAGATTCCGCCCACCAATGATAGCGACCGCGCGGCGGTCGCGACCAATAACTGCAATCAGGAGGCTCCCATGGCAGATGCCTATATTTACGACCACGTCCGCACCCCGCGCGGCCGCGGCAAGGCGGACGGCGCGCTGCACGAAGTCACCGCGCTCGCGCTCGCGACCGTGCCGCTGAAGGCGCTGAAGGACCGCAACAACCTGCCGGAAGATTCCGTCGATGACGTCATTCTCGGCGTGGTCGATCCCGTCGGCGAAGCCGGCTCCGACATCGCGCGCTTTGCCGCGCTGAAGGCGGGCTTGGGCGAAGCGGTGCCGGGCGTGCAGATCAGCCGCTTCTGCGCCTCCGGCCTCGATGCCGTGAATTTTGCCGCAGCCCAGGTGATGAGCGGCCAGCACGAGCTGGTGATCGGCGGCGGCGCCGAATCGATGAGCCGCGTCGGCATCGGTGCGTCCGGCGGCGCCTGGCCGATGGACCCGTCAATGGCAGTGCCGGCGTATTTCATGCCGCAGGGTGTCTCGGCCGATCTGATCGCAACCAAATACGGCTTCTCGCGTGACGACGTCGACGCCTATGCGGTGCAGAGCCAGCAGCGTGCGGCGAAGTCCTGGGATGAAGGCCGCTTCGACAAGTCCGTCGTCCCGGTGAAGGACATCAACGGCCTCACCATCCTCGCCAAGGACGAGCATATGCGTCCTTCGACGACGATGCAGTCGCTGGCTCAGTTGCAGCCGGCGTTCACGATGATGGCGCAGATGGGCGGCTTCGATGGCGTCGCGGTGCAGTCGCATCCGGAAATCGAACGCGTCAATTACGTGCACCACGCCGGCAATTCGTCGGGCATCGTCGATGGTGCCGGCGCCGTTCTGCTCGGCAGCAAGGAAGCCGGCGGCAAGTACGGCCTGAAGCCGCGCGCCAAGATCCGTGCATTCGCTAATATCGGCTCTGAGCCCGCGATGATGCTGACCGGCCCGGTCGATGTCACCGAAAAGCTGTTCGCGCGCTCCGGCATGAAGAAGTCGGACATCGACCTGTTCGAGCTCAATGAGGCCTTCGCCTCCGTCGTGCTGCGCTACATCCAGGCCTTCGACATCGACAACGCCAAGATCAACGTCAATGGCGGTGCGATCGCGCTCGGCCATCCGCTCGGCGCCACCGGTGCGATGATCCTCGGCACCGTGCTCGACGAGCTCGAGCGAACCAACAAGGCGACCGCACTGGTGACGCTGTGCATCGGCGGCGGCATGGGCACGGCCACAATCATCGAACGCGTCTAAGGGTAGGGAACAACCAGCATGGCTTACAAGAACTTCAAGGTTGAGACCGATTCCGACGGCATCGCGCTCGTCACCTGGGACATTCCGGGCCGTTCGATGAACGTGCTCGACGAGACCTCGACCAGCGAACTCGACGCGATCGTCAAGGCGACCACGGCCGACGCCGCGGTGAAGGGCGTCGTCATCACCTCCGCCAAGGAAGCGTTCTGCGCGGGTGCCGATCTTTCCATGCTCGAAGGCATGAACCAGGCCTACGCAAAGGTCTTCAAGGAGCAGGGCGAGACCGCGGCGAACCAGATGCTGTTCGAGCAGAGCCGGCGCTTCTCACAGGTGCTGCGCTCCATCGAGACCTCCGGCAAGCCGTGGGCGGCGGCGATCAACGGCCTCGCGCTTGGCGGCGGTTTCGAGATCACGCTGTGTTGCCACTACCGCGTGGCGGCGGAGAATCCCAAGACGCGCCTCGGCCTCCCCGAGGTCAAGGTCGGCCTGTTCCCGGGCGCCGGGGGGGGGGGGGGCCGCCGGCCGCGCGGCCGGGGGGGGGCGGGCGGGGGGGGGGGGGGGGGGGGGGGGGGCGCGGGGGGGGGGGGTGCGGCCACCCGGGGGGGTGCCCACTCCCGCGGGGGGGGGTCCAACCCCAAGCCCCCCCCCGCCCCCCCCGAGGTAACGGCCGGCGTGTCCCGGGGCGCGGGCGGCACGCCGCGGGGCCCGCGCCTGGTGCCGCCGCAGGACGCGATGACGATCCTGCTCAAGGGCGATCCGGTTACGGTCGAGAAAGCCAAGGCGCTGAATCTGATTCACGCCGTCGTCCCCGCCGCCGATCTGATCAAGGCGGCAAAGGACTGGATCAAGGGCGGCGGCAAGGCTGTTGCGCCCTGGGACGAGAAGGGCTTCAAGCTGCCAGGCGGCCCGGTGTTCTCCAAGGCCGGCATGATGATGTTCCCGGCCGGCAATGCGATCTATCGCCGCGAGACCTACGACAATTATCCGGCTGCGCGCGCGATCATGAGCTGCGTCTACGAGGGCTTGCAGTTGCCGATCGACGCCGCATTGCGGGTGGAGTCGCGCTACTTCACCTCGGTGCTGCGCTCGAAGGAAGCGGCCGCGATGATCCGCAGCCTGTTCCTGTCGATGCAGGAGCTCAACAAGGGTGCGCGTCGTCCGAAGGACGTGCCGCCGACCAAGGTGAAGAAGATCGCCGTGATTGGCGCCGGCTTCATGGGCGCGAGCGTCGGCTATGTCTCGGCGCGCGCCGGCCTCGACGTCGTCCTGATCGATCGCGACCAGGAGAGCGCCGACAAGGGCAAGGCGCATGCGCAAAAGGTGATCGAGGAGCAGATCAAGAAGGGCCGCGCCAAGCCCGGCGACGCAGAAGCCCTGCTCGCGCGCATCACGCCGACCGCGGACTATTCCGCGTTGAAGGACGTCGATCTCGTCATCGAAGCCGTGTTCGAGGACCGCAAGGTCAAGGCCGATACCTTCGCCAAGGCGCAGGAGCATATGAAGCCGGACGTGATCTTCGCGTCCAACACCTCGACGCTTCCGATCACCTCGCTGGCGGAATCCTTCAAGGACCAGGGCAGGTTCGTCGGCATCCACTTCTTCTCGCCGGTCGAGAAGATGATGCTGGTCGAGATCATCCAGGGCAAGAACACCGGCGATCTCGCGATCGCGACCGCGCTCGACTACGTCCGGCAGATCGGCAAGACGCCGATCGTCGTCAACGACTCCAGAGGCTTCTTCGCCAATCGCTGCGTCGGCCGCTACGTCGCCGAAGGCAACGAGATGTTCCTCGAGGGCGTGCCGCCCGCGATGATCGAGAACTGCGCGAAGATGGCCGGCATGCCGGTCGGCCCACTCTCGCTGTCGGACGAGGTCGCGCTCGACCTCGGGCTCAAGATCATGAAGGCGACGGAAGCCGACCTCGGCCCCAACGCCATCAATCCTGATCAGAAGAAGCTGATGGTGGAAATGGTCGAGAAGCAGGGCCGCCTGGGCCGCAAGAACAGCAAAGGCTTCTACGACTACCCCGAGAAGGGCAAGGGTCAGAAGAGCCTGTGGCCGGGCTTGTCCGCGCTGCAGCCCAAGCAGCTCGATCCTGATACCCTCGACGTCGAGGAGTTGAAGCAGCGCTTCCTGGTGGTGCAGGCGGTGGAGGCCGCGCGCACGGTGGAGGACCACGTCATCACCGATCCGCGCGAAGCGGATGTCGGCTCGATTCTCGGCTTCGGCTTTGCGCCGTTCACCGGTGGCACGCTGTCCTACATCGACTTCATGGGTACGAAGAAGTTCGTCGAGCTTTGCCACAAGCTGGAAGCGAAATACGGCTCGCGCTTCACCCCGCCGAAACTCCTCGAGGAGATGGCCGCGAAGGGAGAAACCTTCTACGGCCGCTTCGCTCCGAACAAGGCGGCGGCGTGATTCTCTGAACCGGGGCCAAGATGAAAAAGACGAAAGGCCGGATTTCGATCCGGCCTTTCGCACGTGCGCCTCAGGTCGCCTGAATCAGTCCTTCCTTCTTCATCGCCTCCTGCACCTGCGGCCGCGCCGCGACGCGGGTCTTGTACGCGGCAAGGTTCGGCATCGCCGAGAGGTCGAACTTCATCCGGTCGGCCCAGGTCAGCATCGTGAAGAGATAACCGTCAGCCACCGTGAACTGCTTGCCCATGAGGTAGTCGCGGCCGGCGAGCTGACTGTCGATGTATTTCAGCTTGCCCATGACGCGGTCCTTGAAGAAGGCCTTGGCCTCATCGTTCAGCGTCGGCGCGAACATCGGGCCGAAGCTCTTGTGGACCTCCGAGGTGAGGAAGTTCAGCCATTCGAGCAGCTTGTAGCGCTCGGAGCTGCCGTGCCCCGGCGCCAGCGCCTTGGCTGAGGCCTGATCGGCGATCATCTGGACAATCACCGGGCCTTCGGTCACGATCTCTCCGCTATCGAGGCCCAGCGCAGGGACCTGGCCCTTGGGGTTCAGCTTCAGATAATCCTCACCGTTTTCGAGCTTCTTGGCCCGGATATCGACCTTGACCAGTTCATAAGGCAGGCCGGCTTCCAGGAGCGCGATATGGGGGGATAGCGAGCAGGCACCGGGCGAATAGTACAATTTCATGGAATTTCCTCCTCTTGTTGCTTGGTTCAGGCGAAAGAACGACTACATGCATCTGCTTGAAATAGTCAAGATTGATGCAGGTGCATCGAATAGGGTAAGAGACGGGCGACGAGCTTGAGCGGGACCATGAAACGCAAACCATCGACCGAGGCGACTTCCGCCTGGATCCGCTTGATGCGGGTGCAGAGCCGTGTGCTCAATTGCGTCGAGCAGGACCTGAAGAAGGCCGGCTTCCCGCCGCTGGCATGGTATGACGCGCTGCTCGAACTGTCACGGGCGCCCTCGGGCGAGCTCCGACCGGTCGAGCTCGAACGGCAGATGCTGATCCCGCAATATTCGACATCGCGGCTGATCGACCGGCTGGTGGACGAAGGCCTCGCCTCGCGGCGCGAATGCAAGATCGACAAGCGCGGCCAGTTCGTGGAGATCACCGAAGCCGGCCGCGAATTGCAGAAGCGGATGTGGGGCGCCTATTCGGCCGCGATCGAGAAATATGTCGGTTCGAAACTGTCCGATGCGGATGCCGTGAAGCTCAGCGGTCTGCTCGACCGTCTGGGCTGCTCGTGCGGCGAGATGAAACTGCCGCCTGCCCACGTCAACGAAACCACGCCGTTGCGATGATCGCGCGGCAAACCAGCTCGTCCGTGCAGCCGGTGGCTGCGCGGACCATCCCTGTCACCCACGCGCGTTCGATCGAAGCGCTTTTGATTAGAGTCTGATATGGCGCGAGACCAGATCGATATGACGCCGTTGCAATCGCGTGACGAGCTCGTCAAGTGGTTCGAGGAAGGCTGCAAGGACCCGTCCGAATTCCGCATGGGCACCGAGCATGAGAAGACGCCGTTCACGCTCGAAGGCCACCGCCCGGTGCCCTACGAAGGCCCGCGCGGTATCGGCGCGCTGCTCGAAGGCATGAAGCTCCTGCTCGGCTGGGAGCCGATCATGGAGAAGGGCAACATCATCGGCCTCTACGACGTCACCGGCGGCGGGGCGATCTCGCTGGAGCCCGGCGGGCAGTTCGAGCTTTCGGGCGCCCCCGTCGAGAACGTGCACCAGACCCAGAGCGAGCTGATGGCGCATCTGGCGCAGGTGCGCGAGATCGCAACGCCGCTCGGCATCGGCTTTCTCGGGCTCGGCATGACGCCGTCCTGGTCGCGCGCCGACATCCCGGTGATGCCCAAGGGCCGCTACAAGATCATGACCAATTACATGCCGAAGGTCGGCCAGTACGGCCTCGACATGATGTACCGGACCTGCACCGTACAGACCAATCTCGACTTCTCCTCCGAAGCCGACATGGTGAAGAAGCTGCGTGTCTCGCTTGCGCTCCAGCCAGCCGCAACCGCCTTGTTCGCCAATTCGCCGTTCACCGAGGGCAAGCCGAACGGCTTCCTGTCCTTCCGATCCGAGATCTGGCGCGACACCGACAACGCGCGCGCCGGCATGATGCCGTGGGCATTCGAGGACGGTATGGGCTTCGAGCGCTATGTCGACTACGCGCTCGACGTGCCCATGTATTTCGTCAAGCGCGACGAGGACTACATCGACGTCTCGGGCTCCTCGTTCCGCGCCTTCTTCGATGGCCGCAACAACAATTTGCCCGGGGAACGTCCGACGCTGTCGGATTGGGCCAACCATCTTTCGACGATCTTCCCGGAGGTACGGCTCAAGCGCTATCTCGAGATGCGCGGCTCCGATGGTGGCCCGTGGGGCCGACTGCCGGCGCTATCGGCGTTCTGGGCCGGGCTGCTCTACGACGATGTGTCGCTGGATGCCGCCTGGGACCTTGTGAAGCACTGGACTGCGCATGAGCGTCAGGCCCTGCGCGACGACGTGCCGCGCTTCGGTTTCAAGTCGCGGATCAAGGACCGCTATCTGTTCGAGATCGCCAAGGAGTGCCTCGTTCTGGCACATGCCGGCTTGCGCCGGCGCGGCCGGATCGACCAGCTCGGCCGCGACGAGACGCGGCATCTGGAGCCGCTCGATCGCATCATCGATTCCGGCCGCACGCCGGCTGAGGAGATGCTCGACAAGTTCAAGGGTCCCTGGAACGGCTCGGTGGAACCAGCCTACGCGGAATACGCCTTCTAGACACAAGGCCAGCGATCGGGACCCGAGCCGTTCATCGCCCGTACAGGTTTGCGGCGATCAAATGGCCGGCTGAAAAACCCGAGCGTCGTCAATAACTCGAAAGCTGTTCCGATGGGGAAGGGCCGCCTGGCCGTCATGGCAAGGGTCCTAGCAAGCGTGCTGGCAAGCGTCGTGGCCTGCGCCGCGCTGCTTTCGCTCGTGTTTGCGAGCTGGCCTGCGCGTGCCCAGACGGCGTTTGATCGGCCCGGCGGAGACTATTTCAGCACCCCCGTCACGTCGGGCGATCCGGAGGATTGCGCGCTGCTGTGCGAGCGCGACCGCCGTTGCCGCTCGTGGAGCTTCAGCTATCCTGACGTCGAAGGCGGCTCGGCCGTGTGCTGGCTGAAGAACACGGTGCCTGCGCGCGTGCCGGGAAGCTGCTGCATCTCCGGTGTGCGCGGCGCTGGCGTGATCGAGCCGCGTGTCGAAGGCGTGGAGACCTCGATCGACCGCCCCGGCGGCGATTTGCGCAATTTCGAGATGAAGGACGGCGAAGGCGAAGAAGCCTGCAAGGCCGCCTGCACCGCCGACAACAAATGCCGCGCCTTCACCTATGCCCGCCCCGGCTACACCGGACGCGAAGCGCGCTGTTTCCTGAAAAAGGAAATCAAGCCGCCGCGGCGGAAGGCAGGGTTCACGTCGGGCGTGGTGCGGTAAAGAGATTCCACGAGGGGTGAGGCACGCTTGTTTGGCCCGCTTCAATGCGCCGCGATCACCGTGATCTCGGGCCACAGCGTCTTCCAGCGTGCCGCCTTCGCCGCATAACTGGCGGCGGAAAAATTCGGCGCCCGATTGGGGCGCACGATCAGCTTCGCGACGTCGTCGAACCCGTGCGGCGCGTAGACGTCGAAATCCCCACCGGCGGGGCGAATGCCCACCTGCGTATTCTCCGTGAGGAAACGGTCGATACCGTCGGTCGCGCGCATCAGGGGCGGATAGGGCAGACCGTGCTTGCCGGGATACCAAAGGTGCACGCGCGCCTGGTTGCGGATTTCGACCTTGGCGCCGAGCTGCGCGTGCAGCTTGCGGATCACCGCGTCTTCCGCCTCCCATGAGGTGTCGGAATCGAAATAGAACACGTCGTAATCGGCGATGCCGTGATCGATCGGTCGGCCAGTGAGCACGTTCCACACCGTCTGCACCAGGCAGCCCGCGACGAGCCACGCATCCGGCAGCGCGCGGCGATGGACTTCACCGAGGATCGCTGCGTTGAACGGATTTCGCAGGGCGAGAGCCAGAAATTCGTCGCGGACCATCACTGTTGCGCTCCCTTTCCCGCGTGCAGGAGAGGGGTGAAGACATTCGGCCTTCAATGCACGGCGGTGAAAAACCGCGCCATGCGAAATCCGGACAGCCAGGTCCACACCGGCTGGCCCCGGATGCCGAGATCCCAGGATCCGAGCACGGCATCCGCGCGGCCGACCAGATTGTCGATCGGCAGCATGCCGACGCCGCCGGAGCGCAAGGGCACGCGGCTGTCGGCGGAGTTGTCGCGGTTGTCGCCGAGCACGAAGAGATGGCCTGCCGGCACCGTCACTTCCTGCGTGTTGTCGAGCGGACCGTTGTCGCGCATCTTGAAGATCAGATGCGAGACGCCGTTCGGCAGCGTCTCGACATAGCGATAGGCGGGTTCGCTGCCGCCATTGTCGTCCTCGGCGGCGCCAACGCCGTCCGGCTTCAGTTCGGCGGGGCGGTCGTTGACGAAGAGCTGGCCCTGGCGCAGCTGGATGCGGTCGCCGGGCAGACCCACGACGCGCTTGACCCAGGCCTGCGAGCGGTCGCCGGGCCAGCGGAAGACCACGACGTCGCCCTGCTTCGGCGTCTCCGCGAACACGCGGCCGCTCTCAGGCAGGTTGATCTGGATCGGCAGCGACGAGGTGCCGTAGCCGTAGGGGAATTTCGAGGCGATCAAGGCGTCGCCGATCAACAGCGTCGGCTCCATCGAGCCCGACGGCACGTAGAACGGCTCGGCCAGCGCACCCTTGGCGATGAACACCGCCGCGACGATGCCGGCGAGCTGCACCAGCTGGCCGGCCCAACCGCTGCTCTTCCGTTTGGTGGTGACAGTTATCTTTTCGACACTCATCCGCCTGTTCCACCCACCGTAATGCGTTCCATCAACAGCGACGGCTGGCCGACGCCGACCGGCACGCCCTGACCGTTCTTGCCGCAGGTGCCGATGCCGGTATCGAGCGCGAGGTCGTTGCCGATCATGCGGATGCGATGCAAATCGGTCGGCCCGTTGCCGATCAGCATGGCGCCCTTCAAGGGCGCACCGATCTTGCCGTTCTCGATCTTGTAGGCCTCGGTGCACTGAAACACGTATTTGCCCGAGGTGATGTCGACCTGGCCGCCGCCGAAATTCGCGGCGAAGACGCCGTTCTTCACCGACGCCAGGATCTCGGCCGGATCGCGGTCGCCCGCGAGCATGTAGGTGTTGGTCATGCGCGGCATCGGCACATGGGCATAGCCCTGGCGGCGGCCGTTGCCGGTCGGCTTCATGTTCATCAGGCGCGCGTTCTGACGGTCCTGCATGTAGCCGACCAGGACGCCGTCCTCGATCAGCACGGTGCGGTTGGTCGGCGTGCCCTCGTCGTCGATCGACAGCGAGCCGCGGCGCGAGGCAAGGGTGCCGTCGTCGACCACGGTCACGCCCTTGGCCGCGACCTGCTGGCCCATCAGGCCGGCAAACGCCGACGTCTTCTTGCGGTTGAAGTCGCCTTCGAGGCCGTGGCCGACCGCCTCATGCAGCATCACGCCGGGCCAGCCGGCCCCGAGCACGACGTCCATCTCGCCGGCGGGAGCGGGAATCGATTCCAGATTGACAAGGGCCTCGCGCAGCGCGCCGTCGGCGGCGTCGCGCCAATTCTTGCTTTCGATGAATTCGGCGTAGCCGGCGCGGCCGCCATAGCCCTTGCTGCCGCTCTCCTGGCGGTCGCCCTGACCGGCGACGACGGAGACGTTGACGCGCACGAGCGGGCGGATGTCGCGATAGCTCTCGCCGTCGGGCCGCAGGATCTCGACCACCTGCCAGGTCGCGCCCAGGCTGACACTGACCTGCCGCACCCGCGGATCCTTGTCGCGCAGATAGGCGTCGATCTCGGCGAGCAGTTTGACCTTGGTCTCGAAGCCGGGGGCATCGAGCGGATTGTCGTCACTGTAAAGCCGCACGTTGGTATGCGCTGGAGGCGCGGCGAAACTGCCGGAATAGCCGCCGCGCACGGCCGCGACCGCGTCCGCGGCACGAATCAGCGCCGGCAGCGACACGTCGGAGGAATGCGCGTAGCCGACAGCATCGTCCTTGACGGCGCGCAGCCCAAAACCCTGCGAGGTGTCGTAGGTCGCCTGCTTCAGCCGTCCATTGTCGAACATCAGCGCTTCGGTCTGGCTGTATTCCAGGAACAATTCGCCGTCGTCGGCACCGGCAAGCCCGCGCGCGAGCTCGTTGCGAACCTGGTCGCGGTCGAGATTGGCGCGGTCGAGCAGGGAGGTTGTGGCAGGGTTGGTCATGCGTCCGTCCATTATCGGGGGATGTGAGGCAAGATAATGGTTTTCCGGCAGTTCCGCGAGGGCGCCAAGTCTCACATTACGGAAACAATAGGATTCGCGGGACCGTCCTTCGCCCTACGGCAGTTTGTCATATCCCTCGCCGAGCCCATTCAGGCTGAGCGGGAAGCCGATGCCTTCTTCCGGGGTCTCGAAGATGATGAAGGTCGCGGTCTTGGCGGTGCGGAGCTGGCCGAGCAGCTTGTCGTCCATGACGACCTCGGCGACACAGCCATTGGGCAGGCAGCGGACAAAGCCGGCCCGGCCGACATCCTGGTTGTCGAGCTTGAGACCGAGGCCGGAGGGCAGGAGAACGCCGAGAGGGGCGACGACCCGCATCAGGCGGCTTTTCTGGTCGGCGGTCTTGAGGACGATCACGGTCAGGCCGGCGTTGGAGCGGTCTTCGGCCACCACGCTCTGGATCAGGGCGCATTGCTCGGACTGGGCGCCCGGCGGGGTGTCGCAGCGGATCTGCCAGTCGCCATGGACGGAGCGCACCGCGCCCTGCGCATGGGCGAGGCCCGGAAGCGCCAGGGCGACGACCGCCGCCAGCACGGCAGCCAGCATCGTGAGGCCGCCAGCCTGGCTTTTAGCCCGCCTTGCCATGGATCTCGAAAACCCCATCGGGTCGGTCCCTCTGCTCGCCTGGGTCGCTCGCGTCAGGCGGACTGATACGGGAATGACGGCGTCTTGAAGGCGATTCGCAAGCAAATTCCACGCCGCCACGGCCGCCGTCGCCCGCACGAATCAGGTTCCTGTGCGGCTGTCCGCCAGTGCCTACCGCGGGCAATTCCGCTGTCAAGCGGCAGCATCCCGGGAAATGGTATTTTTGTCTGATGTTACTAGGAAATATCTTGCGGGTGATGGCTGACAGACGAGGCTCAAGACTGCATTGCGATAGATCAAGAATTATGGTTTGAGAGGCTTGATTTCGGCGTTCTAGCGATCTGGCCCCAATTCCTCTTAGAGGTATTCTTGCGCGGCGGTTTGTCAGACGGGGGGATCGAATAAAGCGTTTCCCGAAAATAGGGGAATGCACTTGGGGTGATTTCGTTAGGGGAGCGCGAACGGCATGAAGATGTCGATGGGCCCGGTGGGCCGGCACTTGCTGGGATTGGCCGTAGCGGGTCTGACGCTGGCGACGGGCGGTGCGGCATTTGCCGAGCTCGGGCAACCGGCTGCGTGGGAGTGGACGCTTCAGCAGTCCGCTTCCCCGGTGATGGACAACATCGTCTGGTTCCACAATTTCCTGTTCGTGCTGATCACGCTGATCACGCTGTTCGTTCTGGCGCTGCTCGTGATCGTGGTCGTCAAATTCAACGCGAGAGCCAATCCGGTGCCGTCGCGGACCACGCACAACACGCTGATCGAGGTGGCGTGGACGCTCGTTCCGGTGCTGATTCTGGTCGGTATCTCGGTGCCGTCGTTCCGCCTCCTGTTCCTCGAACTCGACGTGCCGAAGGCGGATCTGACCATCAAGGCGACCGGCAAGCAGTGGTACTGGTCCTACGCCTATCCGGATAACGGCAAGTTCGAGTTCGACTCGCTGATGGCCCAGGACAAGCAGCCCCGTCTGCTCGGCGTCGACAACGAGATGGTGGTGCCCGTCAACAAGGTGGTTCGGGTTCAGGTGACCGGGGCCGACGTGATTCATGCCTTTGCGCTGCCGTCCTTCGGCGTCAAGATCGACGCCATTCCGGGCCGGCTCAACGAGACCTGGTTCAAGGCCACCAAGACCGGCATGTTCTACGGCCAGTGCTCGGAATTGTGCGGCAAGGACCACGCCTTCATGCCGATCGCCATCCGCGTGGTGAGCGACCAGGAGTTCGCCTCCTGGGTCGAGACCGCGAAGAAGAAGTACGCGAGCGGCGGCACCAGCACCTACGCCTCCACGGCCGGCCCGACGCAGTGAGCGCCGGGCGAACGGCTCGAGGAAACTGAAAGCGACATAAGGGCGGGACCTCCAGAGGTCCGATCGGGACGCAAGGCAGGATTAGAAAATGGCAACGAGCGCAGCGGCACACGGCGATCACGCGCAAGACCACGGACATGACGAGCACGCCCATCCGACCGGATGGCGGCGCTACGTCTATTCGACCAACCACAAGGACATCGGCACGATGTACCTGATTTTCGCGGTCATCGCCGGCGTCATCGGCGCCGCGATGTCGATCGCGATCCGCGCCGAGCTGATGTATCCGGGCGTGCAGATCTTCCACGAGACGCACACCTACAATGTGTTCGTGACCTCCCATGGCCTGATCATGATCTTCTTCATGGTCATGCCTGCGATGATCGGCGGCTTCGGCAACTGGTTCGTGCCGCTGATGATCGGCGCGCCCGACATGGCGTTCCCGCGCATGAACAACATCTCGTTCTGGCTGCTGCCGGCGTCGTTCGCGCTGCTGCTGATGTCGACCTTCGTCGAGGGTGAGCCGGGCGCCAACGGCGTCGGCGCCGGCTGGACCATGTACGCGCCGCTGTCGAGCTCGGGCCATCCGGGCCCGGCCGTCGACTTCGCGATCCTGTCGCTGCATCTGGCGGGCGCCTCCTCGATCCTCGGCGCCATCAACTTCATCACCACCATCTTCAACATGCGCGCGCCGGGCATGACCCTGCACAAGATGCCGCTGTTCGTGTGGTCGATCCTGGTGACGGTGTTCCTGCTGCTGTTGTCGCTGCCGGTGCTCGCCGGTGCGATCACGATGCTGCTCACCGACCGCAATTTCGGCACGACGTTCTTCAACCCCGAAGGCGGCGGCGATCCCGTGCTGTTCCAGCATCTGTTCTGGTTCTTCGGTCACCCCGAAGTGTACATCCTGATCCTGCCCGCCTTCGGCATGGTCAGCCAGATCGTCTCGACCTTCTCGCGCAAGCCCGTGTTCGGCTATCTCGGCATGGCCTACGCCATGGTCGCGATCGGCGGCATCGGCTTCGTGGTGTGGGCGCACCATATGTACACGGTCGGCATGTCGTCGGCGACGCAGGCCTATTTCGTCGCCGCCACGATGGTCATCGCGGTCCCGACCGGCGTGAAGATCTTCTCGTGGATCGCCACGATGTGGGGCGGCTCGATCGAGTTCCGTGCGCCGATGATCTGGGCGGTGGGATTCATCTTCCTGTTCACCGTCGGCGGCGTCACCGGCGTGGTGCTGGCGAATGCCGGCGTCGATCGCGTGCTCCAGGAGACCTACTACGTCGTCGCGCACTTCCACTACGTGCTGTCGCTCGGTGCGGTGTTCGGGATCTTCGCCGGCTGGTACTACTGGTTCCCGAAGATGTCGGGCTACATGTACAATGAAGGGCTCGCCAAGGCGCACTTCTGGGTCACCTTCATCGGCGTGAACCTGGTGTTCTTCCCGCAGCACTTCCTCGGCCTCTCGGGCATGCCGCGCCGCTATGTCGATTATCCCGACGCGTTCGCGGGCTGGAACCTGGTCTCGTCGGTCGGCTCTTACATCTCCGGCTTCGGCGTGCTGATCTTCCTCTACTGCGTGATCGACGCCTTCGCGAAGAAGGTGCCGGCTGGCGACAATCCGTGGGGTGCAGGTGCGACCACGCTGGAATGGACGCTGCCCTCGCCGCCGCCCTTCCACCAGTTCGAAGTGCTGCCCCGCGTGCAGTAAGCCAATGCTCGCGGCGCCCGTGACGGGCGCCGCGGCTCGACAACCAAGCGAGTCAGTCTAGTGTCCGTCCTCGACCACAACGCCATCGACATCAATCCCCGCATCTCCGAAGCGGAGGTTGGCGATTACATCGCGCTCCTGAAGCCGCGGGTGATGTCGCTGGTGATCTTCACCGCGCTGGTCGGAATGGCGATGGCGCCCGGGCATTTCCACCCGGTGCTGGCCATCACCTCGCTGCTCTGCATCGCGGTCGGCGCCGGCGCGTCCGGCGCGCTCAACATGGCGCTGGAAGGCGACATCGACGCCAAGATGTCGCGCACGGCGAACCGCCCCATTCCACGCGGCCGCATCACCCGTCCCGAGGCGATGACCTTCGGCATGACGCTCGCCTTCTTCTCGGTGATGACGCTTGGCATCCTCGTCAACTGGATCGCGGGCGCGCTGCTCGCCTTCACCATCTTCTTCTACGTCGTGATCTACACGATCGGCCTGAAGCGCTGGACCGCGCAGAACATCGTGATCGGCGGTGCCGCCGGCGCGCTGCCGCCGGTGGTCGCCTGGGCCGCGGTCACAGGCACGGTCGACGTCGAGCCGCTGCTGCTGTTCGCCATTATCTTCTTCTGGACGCCGCCGCACTTCTGGGCGCTGGCGCTGTTCCGGTCCGACGATTACGCGCGCGCCGGCATCCCGATGCTGCCCAACGTCGCCGGCCCCGACGCGACCCGGCTTCAAATCCTGCTCTACACCATTGTGCTGATCGCGGTCGCTGCTGCGCCCTGGGCGCTCGGCTATTTCGACGCCATCTACGGCATCGTCTCTCTGATCCTCGGCGCCGGCATGCTGGCGTTCGCCGTCAACGTCTATGTGCGTCGCGAGCGCAGCCAGTCGCTGCGGGCGACCCGCAAGCTGTTTGCATTCTCCATCCTCTATCTGTTTGCGCTGTTTGCGACCTTGCTGGCCGAGGTCGTGTTCCGGGCGCTCGCGCCGATGGTAGGGAGCGCATGATCGCAGGGATGGCCGACAAACCCGAGATAGATGGAATCGTCCTCACCGAGGCGCAGAAGAAGAGCCGTCGTCAGCGCTCGATCGCGATCGCACTCGCGCTCGGCGTGCTCGTGGTGCTGTTCTTCGCCGTGACCATGGTCAAAGGACCGGCCGTGCTCGTCCGGCCGATGTAGGAAACATGGATCAGAAGCCGACCATATCGCAGGATCAGAGCCGGACGGCCACCAAGGGGCGCAGGCCTGCCAAGGGGCTTGGCCGCGACGTGGTGGTCGCCTCGATCTGCGGCGGCGTGGTCGCGCTGATGGTCGGCGCCTCCTACGCGGCGGTGCCGTTCTACAACTGGTTCTGCCGCGCCACGGGCTTCAACGGCACGACCCAGGTCGCGACGTCGGCGCCGGCCAGCGGCCCGATCGCACGGAAGATCGCGGTGCGCTTCGATTCCAACGTCGCGCCCGGCCTGCCCTGGAAGTTCGAACCCGAGCAGAGCGAGATCGAGGTCAATATCGGCCAAGTCGTGACCGTCTTCTACACGGTGACGAACCAGGCCGCGCGGACCACCGCAGGCCAGGCCGCCTACAATGTCGCGCCGCTGACGGTCGGATCCTATTTCCAGAAGATCAACTGCTTCTGTTTCACCGAGCAGACCATGGCGCCCGGCGAGAAGCGCGAGATGCCGGTCGTGTTCTACGTCGATCCGTCGATTGCCGACGACCACGACAACGACGGTCTCAACACGATCACGCTGTCCTACACGTTCTATCCGGTGAAGGATCCGGTGGTGAAGCCGCTCGCGGCCAGCGAAGACGACAAACGCAAGGGAAATCTCTGATCTCCGGGCTCACGCGCCGGGGTTGGACATAAGGGGATAAGTGCCTGACAGGCACGGGATTGAGGAGCGAGACCGCAAATGGCAACGGCGCACACCAAGCATCACGACTACCACCTGGTCGATCCCTCGCCATGGCCCGTCGTCGGCTCCATCTCTGCCTTCATCATGGCGGTCGGCGCGATCACCTGGATGCACCACATGTTCTCGGCCGCGCCGATCATCTTCGGTGTCGGCACCGTCGGCGTGCTCTACACCATGGCGAGCTGGTGGGGCGACGTGATCAGGGAAGCCCAGTACAAGGGCGACCACACCCGCGTCGTGCAGCTGCATCACCGCTACGGCATGATCCTGTTCATCGCCTCGGAGGTGATGTTCTTCGTCGCCTGGTTCTGGGCCTATTTCAATGCGGCGCTATTCCCGGCCGACGCCGTCCACGCCACCCGCGATGCGGTGTTCGGCTGTGGTCTCGGGACCGCGGCCGGCGCCTGCGCCGTGCCGGGCACCTGGCCGCCGCACGGCATCGAGACCTTCGATCCCTGGCATCTGCCGCTCCTGAACACGCTGATCCTGCTCACCTCCGGCACCACGGTGACCTGGGCCCACCATGCGCTGCTCGAGAACGATCGCCAGGGCCTGAAATATGGCCTGATCCTCACCGTCGTGCTCGGCGCGCTCTTCACCTGCGTGCAGGCCTATGAGTACAGCCACGCGGCATTCTCCTTCGGCGGCAACGTCTACGGCGCAACCTTCTTCATGGCGACCGGCTTCCACGGTTTTCATGTGCTGGTCGGCACCATCTTCCTGCTGGTGTGCCTGTTCCGCGCCTATGCCGGCCACTTCACGCCGACCCAGCATCTCGGCTTCGAGTTCGCCGCCTGGTACTGGCACTTCGTCGACGTGGTCTGGCTGTTCCTGTTCCTCTGCATCTATGTCTGGGGACACGGTGCCGAGACCATGGCCCACGGCGCGCATTAAGCGGGCTGACATCGGATCGAGAAAGGGCGGCCCCGGGGCCGCCCTTTTGCTTTCTGCGCGCAGGGTTTCGGCAGAAACTGTGATAGACCCTTTGACCATGAACGAAGCCAGCGATACGTCCGAGCCGCAAGTCACCGTCCTGCAAAGCGCGCTGCGCGGGCTTGCCTGCAAATGCCCGCGCTGCGGCCAGGGCAAGCTCTATGCGGGCTTCCTGACGCTAGCGCCGTCCTGCGAGCGTTGCGGCCTCGACTACGCCTTCATCGATTCCGGTGACGGTCCGGCGATCTTCATCATCATGCTGGCCGGCGCGATCGTGGTCGGCTGCGCGCTCGTCGTCGAGGTCAAGTACCAGCCGCCGTACTGGCTGCACGCGGTGCTGTGGCTGCCGCTGATTCTCGCGACGACTCTGCTGCCGTTGCGCGCGATGAAGTCGCTGCTGATCGCGCTGCAATTCCACCATAAGGCGGCGCCGGGCCGGCTGGTCGACCGCGCGAAATGAACGAGACCGCGCGCAAGCCTCGCGTGGCCGGCTTCGCGCTGTTCACGCTGTTCCTGACTGCGGTCTGCGTCGTGCTCGGTGTCTGGCAATTGCAGCGCCGCCTCGCCAAGCATGAGCTGATCGCCGCCCTCACCGAGCGCCTCGCGGAAGCACCGGTCGCTCTGCCGCCGCCGGCACGATGGGCCGCGCTAAGTCCCGCGCGCGATGAATTCCGCCGTGTCAGCTTTACCGCGACCTATGCGCCGTTACCCGATGCGATGGTCTATTCCCCCGGATCCGCCGTACGCAAGGATGCGTCAGGCCCCGGCACCTGGGCGTTCCTGCCGGCGCGGCTGCCGGGCGGAGAGACGGTGGTCATCGATGCGGGCTTCGTCGAAAACACCATGCAGGATCGCAGCGTCGAGGATCGCGCGGTCAAGAAGCTCGTCACGGGCCAGGTGGTCTCATTCACCGGCTATCTGCGCTTCCCGGAGCCACCTGGCTGGCTGACCCCGGCGGCGAACCGCGACAAACGGCTGTGGTTCGTGCGCGATCACGTGGCGATCGCGAGCGCGCTGGGCTGGGGCGCGGTTGGGCCGTTCTATGTCGACCTCGAGCAGCCCGCCCCCGAGAACGGCATTCCGCGGCCGGGACCGCTCGACGTGCATCTCAAGGACGATCACCTGCAATACGCCATCACCTGGTTCACGCTTGCAGGCGCCGTGCTCATCGCCTTCGCCGTGTGGGCAAGAGGGCGGCGGCGGGGCTGAACTGCGCAATCCCTCCAGGGAACCCGGTATCGCCCGGGGTTTACCATTCAGCAGACATTCACGAGTGTGGTCCTAAGCCGCCATCGTTTTTCCGCGGCAGACAGGATTGCAGCGTGAGCGATTTCGACCAGATGGGAATTGTCGTCGACTGGGTGGATGCCTGCAGGAAGGGCGACCTCGCGACGCTCCTCGATCTCTACGCGGACGATGCCGAGGTCGAATGCACGTGCAACGGCACGCAGCACTATCGGGGCCGGAGCGAGCTCGAAGCCTATTGGCAGCCGCGTCTCAGCGCCTTCTCGTCGGCCGGTTTCGGGTTGGAGGAAATCCACCCTGCGCCCCACGGCGTCGATGTCGAATATTCCGTCGCCGGCGCGCTACGCATCCGCGCCTCGTTTTGTTTCAGTCCCGACGGCAAGATCCGCACCACGTTGTGCGAGCCGGCGCGACAGAACGCGCAGCTTGGCTGTGCGTGCTAGAGTTTCGGTTCTCATTAAATCAGAACCGAACTCTGGATTCTGTTTTGACTCCTTTTCTTCACGCGAACCGGTATCCACTTCGCTCGAAGACGTTCTAATCGTTGACCGGCGCCTCGCGTGCCGGTCCGGCGGGAAGGCGGCAGCGCACATAGGTCCTGTCGTCCACGCGCAGCAGTGACAGCGATCCGCTGAGTGCGCGCACGCGCTCATGCATGCCGGTCAGGCCGCGGCCGAACACATTGCCTTCGGGAAAGCCGCCGCCGTCGTCGGAAATCTCGATGGCGACCGTGTCGCCGGCGACGGTCGCCTGCACATGGGCATTGCTGGCACCGGCATGACGCAGCACGTTGGTCAGCGCCTCCTGAATCACGCGATAGACGGTCTGAGCCAGCGGCCCGTCGATCGCGTTGAGATCCGGATCGATCGTGTCCGTCAGGTCAATGGACGGCGCCTGCTTGCGAAAATTCCGGAGCAGCGTCTGCACGCTGGTATCCAGACCCAATTCCTCGATATAGAGCGGTCGCAACCGGTCGAGGATGCGGCGGTTGGTCTGCTGGAGCGCCTCGACCGATTGCAACACCTCCTGTGCCGAACTGCCGGGATTTCCCGCAGGAGGCGAGGCGTCGGCCAATGCGATCGTGCCGGCGCGGATGCTGAACAGCAGCGGACCGAGTTCGTCGTGCAGTTCGCGCGCGAGATCGCGCCGCTCGTCGTCCTGGAGCGACACCAGGCGGTGCAGCAGGTCGCGATTATCTTGGCTCAATTGCGCCAGCGTTTCGGCCAGCGCATTGGCCTCTTCACAGCTTTGCCGGATTTCCGGCGGTCCTCCGACCGGGATGGGCGTTGCATAGTGGCCGCTCCGCATCCGCGAGAGTCCTTCGCCGAGATCTTGCAGCGGGCGCAGGGCCGATCCCGCGAAAACATACGCAATGGTGCCGGTGAGCACCATCAGCACGGCAACGAGGATGGTCAGTGCGAGAAAGCCGATCCACTTCTCGAACAGGTCGGCCGACAGGTCCGGCAGGAAGACGAGATCGCCGACACGCTGGCCGTCGATCGTCACCGGAGCTGCCGCGTTCACGTCCGGAATAGCGAGCAGGTCGACAAACCATTGTGGTACGCCATGCGGCTTGCGCAGGCCGCCCCTCGCCGAGGAAGCTGGACCCGTCTCTACGGCACGGAATTGGATATCGGAGGAGGTGTCCAGAGAATGGACAAAGGCGTCCAGCGTCTGCCGCGGATTGTTTGAGGTGCGCAGGGTGTTGTTGAGCGCGGCGGCAAGGGTCTGGATCGAACGCCGCCCCGGCTCGTTCTCGTCCGCCAATTGGTCGGTGGCGAAGGTTTGGAGCAGCACGCCGCTCATGATCAGCGCGGCGAGGAAGCTCAAGCCGAGTGGCAGAAATAGTTGGGTCCTGAACGAGAAGCGGTGCCACATTAGGTCAATTCTAACGCGCATCAGGGGATTTTGCTCTTTCCATTTGTTCCCGTCGGTTTATGAGTCGAAAAACTAGAGAGTTACAATGCAAGATACTGCCAAGCCGGCGACCCGAGTCCTGATTGTCGACGACCATCCCGTGGTGCTGTCCGGTTGCCGCACCCTGTTCGCCTCCGACCATTCGATCCGGATCGACGAGGCGACCGACGCCAAATCCGGGCATCGCGCCTATGTCACCAAGCGCCCCGACGTCACTGTGATCGACATCAGCCTGCCCGACGTCTCCGGCTTTGAACTGATGCGGCGCATTCGCAAGGACGATCCCGACGCCAAGATCATCATGTTCAGCATGAATGACGATCCGGCCTTCGTGGTGCGGGCGGTCGAGCTTGGGGCGCAGGGCTACGTCTCCAAGGGCGACGATCCCCGGATCCTGCTCAAGGCGGTGCGCAAGGTGGTTGCGGGCGACAATTTCATCTCACCGCAGCTCGCGGAAGCCGTGACGTTTTCCGGCGCGGCGATCAAGGCCAATCCTGCCTCGCAGATGACGCCGCGGGAGCTCGAGATTCTTCGCCTGCTGGGTCGAGGCGACAAGATCGTCGAGGTCGCCGAGGCACTCGGTATCTCCTACAAGACCGTCGCCAACACCACCTCCCTGCTCAAGCAGAAGCTCGGTGCCAAGAACCATTCCGACCTGATCCGGATCGCGGTGGAAATCGGGATGAACTGACGCCCGGGGCGCCGAACCGGCTGCTCCAGGATGCTGCCGGTTCGGCGGGCGGACCGGTCTCGGCGCTCAGCCGGGCAATGCATGGATAGCGCCGATACCATCCGCCGACACAATGGGCCCAACCGACGTTCGTTCCCGAACTGTCCTGTCGCTTGGGATATAATGGCAATGCGTGACGCAGCGCCGCTGGCGAACGCTTGCCCGCGCCGAAACGCGTCGGGAAAAACAGGAACATTTTCTCACACATCCCGTTTTGTCCCTTGACGATGTCGTGACAGCCGACGAAAGCTTGCGCGAACGGTTTTTGCGGGTCGGTGACCCCAAGAGGCCAAACCGGTCTGCACACAACGACAGACCTTCCAAGAGAGGGCTGCGGCATTGCCGCAGCCCTTTTCGTTGGCAGCCTTTTTCCTTGGATGGCCCCAGCCGCGAAGCGGTTTCCTGATGCCGCAAAACACTTTATGGTGGCTCAAAGCCTCTGGCTGTTAACAAGTAATTTCGTAAAATCAAAGGCTTGCGGATCGAGCCCAGGCTCGGCCGGCCTTTGGAGGGCAGTTTGACTCGTTATATCTCGACCCGGGGCGAGGCCCCCGAACTCGGCTTCTGCGATGTGATGCTGACCGGGCTCGCCCGCGACGGCGGCCTGTATGTGCCGGCCACCTGGCCGCAACTCTCGCCTGACGCCATCGCCGGCTTCTTCGGTCGCCCCTATTGGGAGGTCGCGGTCGAGGTGATCCGCCCCTTCGTCGCCGGCGAGATCTCGGACGCCGAGCTCGGCCGCATGGCGAACGAGGCCTACGCCACTTTCCGCCATCCGGCGGTGGTGCCGCTGCGCCAGATGGCGCCGCACCAGTTCGTGCTGGAGCTGTTCCACGGTCCGACGCTCGCTTTCAAGGACGTGGCGATGCAGCTGATCTCGCGGCTGATGGACCACGTGCTCGCCAAGCGCGGCCAGCGAACCACCATCGTGGTCGCGACATCGGGCGACACCGGCGGTGCTGCAGTCGACGCGTTCGCAGGGCTCGAAAATGTCGATCTCATCGTGCTGTTCCCGCATGGCCGCATCTCCGAGGTGCAGCGGCGGATGATGACGACGACGGGCGCGGCCAACGTCCATGCGCTCGCCGTCGAGGGCAATTTCGACGATTGCCAGGCCCTCGTGAAGGCAATGTTCAACAACCATCGCTTCCGCGATGCGACGTCGCTGTCCGGCGTCAATTCCATCAATTGGGCGCGGATCGTCGCCCAAGTGGTCTACTATTTCACCTCCGCCGTTGCCGCCGGTGCACCCGCGCGCGCGGTGGACTTCGTCGTGCCGACCGGCAATTTCGGCGACATCTTCGCCGGCTATGTCGCCAAGCGCATGGGTCTTCCGGTGCGGACCCTGGGCATCGCCGCTAACGTCAACGACATCCTGGCGCGCACGCTGAAGACCGGGATCTACGAGGTGCGCGAGGTCCACGCGACGGCGTCGCCGTCGATGGACATCCAGATCTCCTCGAATTTCGAGCGGCTGCTGTTCGAGGCCGGCGGGCGCGATGCCGCCGGCGTGCGCCGTCTGATGGATTCGCTGAAGCAGTCCGGCCGCTTCGTGCTGCCCGATGCGACGCTGGCCGCGATCCGCGAGGGGTTCGACGCAGGCCGCGCCGACGAGACCGAGACCGCGGCCGCGATCCGCGCCGCCTGGCGCGAGGCGGGCGAACTGGTCGATCCTCACACAGCGGTCGCGCTTGCGGTCGCCGACCGCGACACCACGGACAGGACGGTTCCCAGCATCGTGCTGTCCACCGCCCATCCGGCCAAATTCCCCGATGCGGTCGAAGCCGCCTGCGGCCAGCGGCCGCAACTGCCGGCCTGGCTCGATGGCCTGATGACCAAATCCGAACACATGAAGGTGATGAAGAACGACCAGGCCGAGGTCGAGCGGTTCGTGCTGTCGGTCAGCCGCGCCGCGAAACAGGGAGTTGCCGGATGAGCGTCGAGATTTCCAAGCTTGCGTCCGGCCTGACCGTCGTCACCGACAAGATGCCCCATCTCGAGACCGCGGCGCTCGGCGTCTGGGCCGGCGTCGGCGGGCGCGACGAGAAGCCCAATGAGCACGGCATCTCTCATCTTCTGGAACATATGGCGTTCAAGGGCACGACGAAGCGCTCCTCGCGCGAGATCGTCGAGGAGATCGAGGCGGTCGGCGGCGACCTCAACGCCGGCACCTCGACCGAGACCACGTCCTATTATGCACGGGTGCTGAAGGCTGACGTGCCGCTCGCGCTCGACGTGCTCGCCGACATCCTGGCCAATCCGGCCTTCGAGCCCGACGAGCTGGAGCGCGAGAAGAATGTCATCGTGCAGGAGATCGGCGCGGCGCAGGACACGCCTGACGACGTCGTGTTCGAGCATCTCAACGAGCTCTGCTATCCCGATCAGCCGATGGGGCGCTCGCTGCTCGGCACTGCGAAGACCTTGCGTGCCTTCAGCCGTGACTCGCTGCGCGACTATCTGTCGACGCATTACCGCGGGCCGGACATGGTGGTCGCGGCAGCCGGGGCGGTCGATCACAAGCAGGTGGTCGCTGAGGTCGAGCAGCGCTTTGCCAGTTTTGAGGGGACGGCGGGTCCCAAGCCGCAAGCCGCGCAGTTCGGCAAGGGCGGCACCAAGGTGGTGCATCGCGAACTCGAGCAGGCGCATCTGACGCTAGCGCTGGAGGGCGTGCCGCAGACCGATCTGTCGCTGTTCTCGCTCCAGGTCTTCACCAACATCCTCGGCGGCGGGATGTCGTCGCGGCTGTTCCAGGAGGTGCGCGAGAAGCGCGGCCTCTGTTACTCGATCTACTCGTTCCATGCCCCCTATTCCGACACCGGCTTCTTCGGCCTCTACACCGGCACCGATCCGGCCGATGCGCCCGAGATGATGGAGGTCGTGGTCGACATCATGAATGATTCGGTCGAGACCCTGACCGAGGTCGAGATCGCGCGGGCCAAGGCGCAGATGAAGGCGGGGCTGCTGATGGCGCTGGAGAGCTGCTCCTCTCGTGCCGAGCAGCTCGCCCGGCATGTGCTGGCCTATGGCCGGCCCCAGACCGCCGAGGAGCTGGTGGCCCGGATCGACGCCGTCAGCGTCGAATCGACCCGGGATGCGGCGCGTGCGCTGCTTTCGCGTAGCCGCCCTGCGGTTGTCGCATTGGGCAGTGGCAGGGGTCTGGACACGGCGGTGTCTTTTGCGGAAGGATTGACCCGGGCACGCGCCAAGGCGCGGCTGCATTAGGGAGCCGCGCACGGGTTGATCCGTCCCCGGGAAGCATCACCATGGCCCTCTTCCGCCTGCCATCCAGTGGACCCGCCGCTCTCGCGCCGCGCGGCAACGGCCTGTTGCTACGCGCGCCGCAGATGTCGGATTTCCTGCAATGGGCCCATCTGCGCGAGTCCAGCCGCGATTACCTGACGCCCTGGGAGCCGATCTGGCCGTCGGACGATCTCACGCGCTCCGGTTTCCGCCGTCGCCTGCGGCGCTATTCCGAGGACATCGCCGCGGACCGGTCCTATCCCTTTCTGATCTTCCGGGAGCTCGACGGCGCCATGGTCGGCGGCATCACGCTCGCCAATGTCCGCCGCGGCATCGTCCAGGCCGGCACCATCGGCTATTGGGTCGGGAAGCCCCACGCCCAGCGCGGCTACATGACGGCCGCACTGCGGGTGCTGCTGCCAACGCTGTTCGGCGAGCTCAATCTGCACCGGGTCGAGGCCGCCTGCATCCCGACCAATGCGCCGTCGATCCGGGTGCTGGAGAAGTGCGGTTTCTCCCGCGAGGGGCTGGCGCGCCGCTATCTCTGCATCAACGGGATCTGGCAGGACCATTTGCTGTTCGGCCTGCTGCACGAGGATTTCCGCGGCTGAGTCCGTTCATTCATGTGACCAAAGTCTGCTGTGTGCCTGCCTTGGGTTCGCCGGTTTTGACGATATAACGGCGCAAGCCGGCCGGTGATCGGCCGGGATGTTGTCATGGAGTATGGGCGTTGAGGGTGCAGGAGCTTCGGTCATCGCGGAATGCGTTGCGGCGGGGGGCAGCGGTCGCGCTGGCGTTGTCAGTTGCGCTGGTCTCCATTTCGCCGGTCGCGGCGCAGTCGCTGACCGATCGATTCAAGGGCCTGTTCGGCGGCAAGTCGGACGAGCCGGCCCAACCCAAGCCGGCGCCTGCACCAGGCCAGCCGGCGGCTGATGACGATCTTGATTGCCCGCAGGTCACGGTGCGTGCCGGAGCCTCCACCTACGCGGTCGGTGCCACCGGCAAGCCGGCCGTCGGCAACGAGATCCGCTTCCAGGCCACCATCACCAAGATGGCGCGCGAATGCGCCCGCAATGGCGGCGACATCACGGCCCGGATCGGTATCCAGGGCCGCGTCATTGCCGGTCCCGCCGGCGCGCCTGCGAGCGTCGAGGTGCCGCTGCGCGTCGCCGTGGTGCAAGGCGGTGTCGGCGAGAAGGTGATCGCTTCCAAGGCCTACCGGACCACGGTCGGAATGTCGGAGGGCGGCAGCGTGCCGTTCACCTTCGTGGCCGAGGATCTGGTCTATCCGATGCCTCCGGCCAAGGACGCCGATAGCTACATCTTCTATGTCGGCTTCGATCCGCAGGCGCTGTCGCCCGAGCCGAAGGCGCGGGCGAAGAAGAAGTAGCCACGTAAAGATAGTCGTCATGCCCCGCGAAGGCGGGGCATCCAGTACGCCGCGGCTTCTCGATTGATCAGGACTGTCTCTGGAATACTGGATCGCCCGCCTTCGCGGGCGATGACATCAGATTTGCCGATGCCGTGCCCGACAAACAAAAAAGCCGGCGCTCATCGCGCCGGCTTTTTGATGGGTGAAGGCGAGGCCCCTCAGTTCAGCTTCTGCCTGACTTCGGTGATGCCCTTGGCGAGCAGATCGTCGGCGACCTGGCCCTTGACCGACTGCGACAGGATCGTGGAGGCGGCCTGGACGGCGGCTTCGGCGGCTGCGGCGCGCACATCGGCGACTGCCTGGGCCTCGGCGAGCGCGATCTTGCCCTCCGCGGTCTTGGTGCGGCGAGCGACGAAATCTTCCACCTTGGCCTTGGCCTCGGTTGCGATGCGCTCGGCTTCGCTCTTCGCGTTTGCGATGATGTCGGCGGCCTCGCGTTCGGCCGAGGCGGTGCGCGCCTTGTAGTCGGCGAGCACCTTGGCGGCTTCCTGCTTGAGGCGCGTCGCGTCGTCGAGCTCGGCCTTGATGCGATCGGCGCGATGATCGAGGGCAGTCATGGCCTTCTTGAAGACCCCGAGATAGCCGAACCCGACCATCAGGATCACGAAGGCGATGGCGACCCACGTTTCAGGATCGAAGAACATATCGATTAACCCTTCAAGGACGCATCAACGGCGGCATTGACCAACGCCGCGTCCGGAACCACGCCGGTGAGCTGCTGCACGATGCTGCCTGCCGCATCGGCCGCGATGCCGCGGACGTTGCTCATGGCGGTCGCACGGGTCGAGGCGATGGTCTTCTCCGCCTCGGCGAGCTTGGCCGCCAGTTGCTCTTCCAGCGCCTTGCGCTCGGCGTCCGCCTGCGCATTCGCCTTGTCGCGGGATTCGTTGCCGATGGCCTGCGCGCGCGAGCGTGCCGAAGCAAGCTCGCTTTCATAGGCCTTCAGCGCCGCTTCGGACTGGTCCTTCAGCTTCTGCGCTTCGGCGAGGTCGCCCTCGATCTTGTTCTGACGCGCCTCGATCGCACCGCCGACGCGCGGCAGAGCGAGCTTGGACACGATCACGTAAAGCGCGACGAAGAAGATCGCGAGCGACACCAGCTGTGAAGCATAAGTGCCGCTCTCGAACGGCGGAAAACCGCCACCGTGGTGACCACCGTCAGCCTCGGTGTGAGCGCCCGCCGCCGGACCTTTTGCGCCGCCATGACTTTCAGCCATGGAGTACTCCTGTTGCTGTCATGCGCGTCGCTTCGGTTGAAGCGGCGCGAAAAATCGTTCTCAGAGGGGAACGAACAGCAGCAGCAGCGCGATCAGCAGCGAGAAAATGCCGAGCGCTTCGGTCACGGCGAAGCCGAAGATCAGATTGCCGAACTGGCCCTGAGCGGCCGAGGGGTTGCGAACGGCTGCGGCGAGATAGTTGCCGAAGATCACGCCGACGCCGACGCCTGCGCCGCCCATGCCGATGCATGCGATGCCCGCGCCGATAAGTTTTGCTGCTGCCGGATCCATTTTAGACTCCTTGGAAGAAAGATTGGGTTTTGGGTGGAAATTCCCCGGACCGCTCAGTGTCCCGGATGAATGGCGTCGTTGAGGTAGATGCAGGTCAGGATCGCAAACACATAGGCTTGCAGGAATGCGACCAGAATCTCGAGAGCGTACAGCGCGACCGTGAGCGCCAGCGGCAGCACGCCGCCGACCCAGCCAAGGGCGCCGAGCGAGAAGCCGAGCATGGCGACGAAGCCCGCGAACACCTTCAGCGCGATGTGGCCGGCCAGCATGTTGGCGAACAGACGAACGCTGTGGGAGACCGGCCGCAGGAAGAACGACAGGATCTCGATGAACATCACCAGCGGCAGGATGTAGCCGGGGACGCCGTGGGGCACGAAGATCGAGAAGAATTTCAGGCCGTTCTTGGCAACGCCGTAGATCAGCACCGTGAAGAAGACCAGCAGCGCGAGTGCCGCGGTGACGATCAGATGGCTCGAGATCGTGAAGGTGTAGGGGATAATGCCGACCAGATTCGAGACGCAGATGAACATGAACAGCGAGAAGATCAGCGGGAAGAACTTCATGCCTTCCGCGCCGGCCGTCGAGCGGATGGTCGAGGCCACGAATTCGTAGGAGATCTCGGCGACCGATTGGAGTCGCCCGGGAACCAGCTGCGTGCCGCTGGCGAGCATCAGGATCGAGATGATCGCTACCGCCACCAGCATGTAGAGCGACGAATTGGTGAAGGCGATCGTGTGATTGCCGATATGGCCCAGGGTGAAGAGAGGCTCGATGTTGAACTGGTGGATCGGATCGATTTTCATCAGCGCGGCATCTCTTGGTCTGCCGGGCGATGCCGGCGGGTCTCGGTCTGCCGGTCAGGCCGGCCCGTACCGGCTCGAGCCGGCACGATCATTCCTCTCCTGGAGTGGATCGCTTAAGAACCACCGCGCCTGTTTTGACCCGCGCCTGCCGTTCTCACCACATTCACCACGCCGGCGACGAAGCCCAGCAGCAGGAACACGATGAATCCGAAAGGCGACGTCGACAGCAAGCGGTCGAAACCCCAGCCAATCCCCGCTCCGACAACGACCCCGGCGACCAACTCGGAGGATAACCGGAAACCAAGCGCCATCGCCGAGGCTCTGGCCGCTCTGTCTTCACCGTCACCTGCGGGTTGCTCGGTCTTGACGTGGCGGCCGCGAAATTCGGACAACCGCTGATCAAGATTTCCGAGCCGATCGGAAAGCGCAGCTTCCTCGGGCGATCTATCGCGATCTCCATTCTCGCCGTGTCCCGTGCCCTGTGTCATGCAACGAAGACTCGAAACGCCGCGGCTGAATGGAAATTACGCCCGCCACCCTCAAAAGCCGCGCGGACCATACTGATGGCCCATAATCAAGTCAAGCCAAGTCACGATTGTGTCCATTCCCGTTATGTGTCTGATTTATCTGGAAATATTGACGCGAGCGGTAGCGCTGCACACAGCGTGACGCCGCACCGCAGCAGGTCTCCGCTTGATCGGCGGACGCAGTCGCCATTTCGCCCAGTGGCAGGGATCAAAGGGGGCGCCGCGATCGTTCATCTCAGAGGCGCGTTTTGGGCGGCGGATCGCCTCGCCGGGGTGTAGAATTTGCGAGAAGTGCCACCTTTATGAGCGCCATCTTTGGAAGTGCTAGCGGCGCGTCGTGGCGGAGAATGCGATGAGAGCAGCGAATTCATCCACAGCATCATGGCTTGCGGCGGCGGCGTTCGCCGCGGCGATGGCCGTCAGCGCCGGCGGCCTGGCCGCGCAATCTGCGCCCGACAGCGAAAACGGCCGCTACAGCATGACCCCCATCCCCGAGGGCGTGCTGCGGCTCGACACCCGCACCGGGACGGTGTCGACGTGCACCAAGAGCAGCGCCGGCTGGGCCTGCTACGCGGTACCCGATGAACGTGCCGCGCTCGACGCCGAGATCGGCAGGCTCCAGGCCGAAGTCGAGACGCTGAAGGGACGGCTTGCGGCGGGGCCGACCGTGTCAGGCAAGATCGACGAGGCACTGCCGAAAACCGATCCGCTCAAGAAGGCGGAGCCGCAAGCACGAGAACCAAAGGCCGCCGAGGGCGACCGCAGGATCGAGATCCCGCTGCCGAGCGACCAGGACGTCGATCGCGTGATGTCATTCCTGGAAAGGGCCTGGCGTCGGCTGATCGACATGGCCAACCGCGTGCAGAAGGACGTGTCGGGGAGGATTTAGCGGGTCCCTCGGTGTCGTCCTGGCGAAAGCCAGGACCCATACGCCGCAGCCTCTCTGTTTTTCTCGGTGCGCGTGGCCAACTTCTCGTCATCACGAGCATTTGGGGTAATGGGTCCTGGCTTTCGCCAGGACGACGTAACGGGAGCCCTCATGACGTCAGCCAAATCCATCTCGCGCTCGGCGCCGCGGTCGGGGCCGGCCACCACCATCGCATCGTCGCTGCTGACTGTGCAGACGCCGGGGCGCGGCTTCAGCGACCTCACCGCCGAGGCGGCGCGGTTCATCGCCGACGTTCATGCGCGGGACGGCGTGCTCACGCTGTTCATCCGTCACACCTCGGCGTCTCTGACAATCCAGGAGAATGCCGATCCATCGGTGCTGGTCGATCTCACTACGGTGCTGACGCGGCTCGCGCCCGACGATGAAGATGCGGGCTGGACGCACGACACCGAAGGGCCGGACGACATGCCGGCGCATATCAAAACCATGCTGACGGGGACATCGCTCCAGGTGCCGGTGCTGAACGGCAGGCTCGCGCTTGGCACCTGGCAGGCGATCTATCTGATCGAGCATCGCGCCCGTCCGCACCGGCGCGAGGTGGTGCTGCAATTCCTCGGCAGCAATCAGTAGAGCGTTTTCGAGCGAAGTGGATCCCGGTTCGCGTCAAGAAAACGCGTCAATATAAAGAATCCGGAGTTCAAAACAAAACCGGCCGCGGAGACCGCGGCCGGTTGGCGTTGATCTGGATCTGCGTCGATCAGGTCGTCTTGATATCGACGTCCTTGGTCTCCGGCAGGAAGAACAAGCCGATCACGACGGTAATCGACGCGAAGATGACCGGATACCAGAGGCCCGCATAGATATCGCCCGTCGAGGCCACGATGGCGAAGGCGGTCGCCGGCAGCAGGCCGCCGAACCAGCCGTTACCGATGTGGTAGGGCAGCGACATCGAGGTGTAGCGGATGCGGGTCGGGAACAGTTCGACCAGCATCGCGGCGATCGGGCCGTAGACCATGGTGACGAAGATCACCAGGACGAACAGCAGTCCGACGACCGCCGCCACCTGCGGACGGAAGATGTCGAACGGATGCGCCATCTTCACGATGCCCGCATCACCGGCCTTCGGATATCCGGCTGCCTGCACGGCGGCGAGGACCGCCGGATTGCCGTCCTTGGCGTTGGCGTAGGCGACTTCCTTGCCGTTGACCATCACCTTCACGCCGGATCCGGCCGCACCTGGCGTGGTCCCGTACTTGACCGACGACTGCGACAGGTAGGCACGTGCGGTGTCGCAAGGCGAGGTGAAGACGCGGGTGCCGACCGGGTTGAACAGGTCGCCGCAACCTGCGGGATCCGCCACCACGTCGACCTTGACCGACTCGATCGCCTTTTCCAGCGCCGGGTTGGCGTTGGTGGTGATCATCTTGAAGATCGGGAAGAAGGTCAGCGCCGCGATCAGACAGCCGCCGAGGATGATCGGCTTGCGGCCGATCTTGTCGGAGAGCATGCCGAACACGATGAAGAAGCCGGTCCCGAGCAGGAGCGACCAGGCGATCAGCAGGTTGGCGGTGTAGCCGTCGACCTTGAGGATCGATTGCAGGAAGAACAGCGCGTAGAACTGGCCGGTGTACCAGACCACGCCCTGGCCCATCACGCCGCCAAGCAACGCCAGCAGCACGAGCTTGCCGTTCTGCCAATTGCCGAAGGCTTCCGTCAGCGGGGCCTTCGAGCTCTTCCCCTCGTCCTTCATCTTCTGGAAGATCGGGGATTCGTTGAGGCGAAGCCGGATCCAGACCGAGACGCCAAGCAGCAGCACCGAGACCAGGAATGGAATGCGCCAGCCCCAGGCTGCGAAGTCGGGTTCGCCGAGCGCGGAGCGCGTGAACAGGATCACCAGCAGCGACAGGAACAGTCCGAGAGTCGCCGTGGTCTGGATGAAGGAGGTGTAGTAGCCGCGCTTGCCGTTCGGAGCATGCTCCGCGACGTAGGTCGCCGCACCGCCATATTCACCGCCGAGCGCGAGGCCCTGGGCGAGACGCAGCGCGATCAGGATGATCGGGGCCGCGATGCCGATGGTCGCCGCATTGGGCAGCAGGCCGACGATGAAGGTCGACAGACCCATGATCAGGATGGTGACGAGGAAGGTGTATTTGCGGCCGACGATGTCGCCGACACGGCCGAACACGATCGCGCCGAACGGGCGCACCAGGAAGCCCGCCGCGAAGGCCAGCAGCGCGAAGATGTCGCGGGTTGCCGGCGGATAGGCCGAGAAGAACTGCGCGCCGATGATGCCGGCCAGCGAACCGTAGAGATAGAAATCGTACCACTCGAAGACGGTACCGAGCGAGGAGGCGAGAATGACGAACCGTTCGTCCTTCGTCATCCCTCCCGCGCCTGCTTGAGACACAGCCATTGTCGACATGTTGAGTCGCTCCCCGAAAAATCGTTTCCTCGCGCCCTGGATGTCCGGTCATGCCGGATCAACCCAAGCCTTGCCCCCAAGGTAACATTGGCGTGAAACCCGCCCCAATACGACTTTCGGCCTTTCGCACTGACGCGCACCTGACGCCGCGGGCGTTCCATCCGGCAACATAGTGCCGACCTGTGGATTAACCCCGTTGCCGCAAAGGGATAATGTCCACTTGCATGCCACGGCTGGTCGGGAAAGAATTGACCAGGGCCCCGCGCCGGCTTACTGGCCCGGTGCGATTGCCAGCAAGAGAACGATGAACGCTCCCTCGACCCATCTCGTCATTGCCGATGACCATCCATTGTTCCGCGACGCGCTGCGGCAGGCGGTGGCAGGCGTCCTGAGCTCGGCCAGGATCGATGAGGCTGGATCGTTCGAGGATCTGACCAAGCTTTTGGAACAGACCTCCGACGTCGACCTGATCCTGCTCGACCTCTCGATGCCCGGGATTTCCGGCTTTTCCGGCCTGATCTATCTGCGCGCGCAATATCCGGCCATTCCGGTGGTGATCGTCTCGGCTTCCGACGACAGCGCCACGATCCGCCGCTCGCTGGATTTCGGCGCCTCCGGCTTCATCCCGAAGCGCTTCGGCGTCGAGACCCTGCGCGACGCCATCCTCAAGGTGATGGAGGGCGACGTCTGGGTTCCCGCCGACACTGATCTGTCGGCGGTCGCCGACCCCGACATGACGCGCCTGCGCGACCGGCTGGTGACGCTGACGCCGCAGCAGGTCCGGGTTCTGATGATGCTGTCGGAGGGATTGCTCAACAAGCAGATCGCCTATGAGCTCGGCGTCTCCGAGGCCACCATCAAGGCGCATGTCTCAGCCATCCTGCAAAAGCTCGGCGTCGAAAGCCGGACCCAGGCCGTGATCGCCGCCGCGAAAATCGCCGGCGGCCAATGGAAGCAGGGCACCCCGACGGGGTGAGGCTGTAGCGAGCGGACGGCCCGTGGTCGTAGCCCGGATGGCTTGTCCGCCGCTGCTCTAAGAGCGAGGGCGGAAGCGTAGCGCAATCCGGGGCCGCTCGCCCCGCATCGGCACCTTCCCGGATTACGCTTCGCTCCATCCGGGCTACCGGACCTCCTCTGTGTCGCCTCTGTCAATCCGCTCACGCGAATATATTCCGCTTTACCGAAATTCGGAATTGGCGTATGTGTTGTTCATCCCGGCTCATTCTTGAGGGGCGATCTTGTGGTCGTCACGTTCGCGAGCCGGGCTTGCGGTGGACGCGGCAGCGTTCGGGTGCGAGAGGCGTGGGCAGGGCGGATTGCTCTCCGTGAGCCCAAGGCTTCGTTCCGACGAGCGGCGCTGTCAGGCTTCGTCTCGTCTGTAAGTTTCCGGCTCCGTCGACAGGGCTGGAAAAACTGCGGCGAAATGGCGGGCCGTGCGTACGGCAAAACCGTGTGGTCCTGGCCGTCGTTGCTACGGTCAAGCCCCGGCGAATGCGGCATCTGCGTCAACCGGCGCGGTGTCGGTGAATTTCGTTGGGACGAGGGAGGCCAGCAGGAACTCGGCTCCCGGGAGATCACGGCATAAGCCGTCCAACCATCGCGCAGGGAAGGCCGAGTGATTGGCTACACCTGTATGCTGCTGTGCGGTTTCCTTGCGCTACATTTTCGCGCAGCGGACCGCGGGTGCCAGCCGGCACCCGGCCTTCCCTGCGCCCTCTTGGTCAAGAAGGCGGAGTGACGAAGCAAAGCTCGGGCGAAACGCGCCGCGAGAAGGCGAGCGCATGTGCGTCGCCTCGCGCTCGGTGTCATCGTCCGCGCAGGCGGACGATCCAGTATTCCAGAGACGCCTGTGGTGGAATCGAGACGCCGCGGCGTACTGGATTCCCGCTTTTGCCGGGAATGACAGCGCTGGTTGGAGAACCAGTTTGCCGCCCCAGCAATCGGGCCGCAGATGCTGGAACCGGAACCTCACAACTTCTCACAACTCCAAACGGGTGTCTCGCGGTCGCCGCTGCTAGTCAGTGCACGACCGATCAACGAGGGAGCAGCATCATGAAACAGATCATCGATCAGCACCGGCGCCAGTTTTTCGGCGTCGCCGCGGGAACTGTCGCCGCCGGCCTCGGCGTGATCGGCCTCGCCCGCGCCGAATCGGAAGCGCCGCGCTCGGCCGCAACGAATGCGTCGTTCGGCGCGATCAAGCAGATCGATGCCGGCGTCCTCAACGTCGGTTACGCGGAGGCCGGTCCTGCGAACGGTCCGGTCGCGATCCTGCTGCACGGCTGGCCCTACGACATTCATGCCTTCGTCGACGTCGCGCCGATCCTGGCGAAGGCCGGCTATCGCGTCATTATCCCTTATTTGCGTGGCTACGGCTCGACCCACTTCCTCTCCGAGGAGACACCGCGAAACGGCGAGCCGGCAGCAATGGCTGCCGACATCATCGCGCTGATGGACAAGCTCGAGATCAAAAAGGCGGTGGTCGCCGGTTTCGATTGGGGCGCGCGCACCGCCGACATCATCGCCGCGCTGTGGCCGGAGCGGTGCCGCGCGCTGGTGTCGGTCAGCGGCTATCTGATCTCCAGCCAGGCCGCGGGCAACGCGCCGCTGCCGCCGTCGGCCGAGCTGCTATGGTGGTACCAGTTTTATTTCGCGACCGAGCGCGGCCGCGCCGGATACGAGAAATACACGCATGATTTCGCCAAGCTGATCTGGAAGCTGGCCTCGCCGCAGTGGAAGTTCGACGACGCCACCTTCGACCGGAGCGCGGCGGCGCTGGACAACAAGGATCACGTCGCGATCACGATCCACAATTACCGCTGGCGGCTCGGGCTCGCCCAGGGCGAAGCCAAATACGAGGAGCTCGAAAAGAAACTTGCGACAGCTCCGGTGATCAGCGTCCCAACCATCACGATGGAAGGCGACGCCAACGGCGCGCCGCATCCCGATCCAAACGCCTATGCCAAGAAGTTCTCGGGCCGCTACGACTATCGCCTGATTACCGGCGGCATCGGCCACAATCTGCCGCAGGAAGCACCGCAAGCCTTTGCCAAGGCCGTCATCGACGCCGACGGCGGTGCCTGACCCGCTACTCTGCCGCCACCATCTGCTGCGTGCGCCACTGGCCGAGCAGGGCGCGCAGCGAGGCCGGCTTGACCGGCTTGTTGAGCACCGCGACCTTTTCATCGCGCGCGGCCATTTGCACGGCGGGGCTGCGGTCGGCGGTGATCAGGATCGCGGGGATGCCGTCACCGAAGCGGCGGCGGATGTCGCGGATCGCGGCGATGCCGTTGCCGCGGTCGAGATGATAATCGACGAGCAGGCCGGTCACGCGGCGGCCGGCGGCTTCGATCGCGGCGATCGCGCCCTCGGGATCGGCGACCGCGATCACTTCGGCGTCCCACGCCTTCAGCAGCGTGCGCATGCCGTCGAGGATCGCGGCGTCGTTCTCGATGCAGACGATCAGGGTCCCCGAGATCGAGGTGCGTGCGAGCGGCGTTGCGCTGGTCACGGCCGCGGTGTGGGTGATCGCCTTCGCCGTCGGCGCCGTCACGGAAAACACAGAGCCGCCGCCGACATTGGAATCGATGGCGATGTCGTGCTTGAGCACGCGCGCCAACCGCTCGACGATCGACAGGCCAAGGCCGAGGCCGCGGGCGATCCGAGCGCCCTGCTCGAGGCGGTGGAATTCCTTGAAGATCTCGCCGCGCTTGACCGTCGGGATGCCGACGCCGGTGTCGTAGACGCAGATCTTGAGCGAGGCGCCATGGCGGCGGCAGCCGACCAGCACGCGCCCCCGCGGGGTATATTTGATCGCGTTGGAGATCAGGTTCTGGAGCAGCCGCCGCAGCAGGAGACGATCCGACTCGACGGGCAGCGAGCATGGCACGAAGACGAGCGCCAGATTCTTGGCGCGTGCGATCGGCGCGAATTCGATCTCCAGCGAGCGCATCAGATCGGCCATCTTGAAGCTCGAGATGGAGGTCGTCATCGCGCCGGCGTCGAGCCTGGAGATGTCGAGCAGCGCGCCGAGGATCTCCTCGATCGCCTGGAGCGATTCGTCGATGTTCTCGACCAGCCGCGTCTCCTCGCCGCTGTGCTGACGCTCGACCAGGCTCGTGACATAGAGCCGCGCCGCGTTCAGCGGCTGGAGAATGTCGTGGCTGGCGGCGGCGAGAAAGCGCGTCTTGGAGATGCTGGCGTCTTCGGCCGCGCTCTTGGCCAGCGCCAGCTCGGAATTCAGCCGGGTCAGCTCCTCGGTGCGGTCGCGCACCCGCTTCTCCAGCGTCGCATTGGCGCGCTCCAGCGCTTCGGCCGCCTCGAACGTGGGCGTGACGTCGGTGAAGGTGATGACGAAGCCGCCGCCGGGCATGCGGTTGGTCAAGATCTCGATCACCATGTGACGATCGGGCAGGCGCTCGAGATAGGGCTCGCCGTCGGTGGTGTAGGCCACCAGCCGGCGCTCCAGCATGGCCTCGCGCTCGATCGGATCGGCCGGCTCGCTCACGCCCATGAATTCCAGGATTTCACGCAACGGCGTGCCGAACTGGATGAAATGCGGGGGAACGTTGAGGAGATCGCCGAACTGCCGGTTGGAGCAGATCAGTTGCAGATCGGCATCGAACACCGCGATGCCCTGGCGCACATGGTTGAGCGCAGTCTGGAGGATCTCGCGGTTGAAATGAAGCGCCGCATGGGAATCGTCGAGCAGCTTGAGCGCAGCCTTCGCCGACACCGTCCGTTTGCGCAGCAGCAGCGACATCACCAGACGCGAGGAGGCCGCACCGATCGAGGACGCGATCAGGTGCTCGGCATGCTGCAGCAGCTCGAAATCGGCGGGCGCCCCGGACTCCAGCCGCACATTGCGCCGCGCGGAGAATGCCTCGAACGAATGCCGTGCGCGGTCAGGCCCGAGATATTGCGCCACCGTGGTCTGGATGTCCTGCACCGTGACGGTGGTGCGCCAACGGCGGAAGTTCGGGGAGATCGGCGCGAGCGTGTTGGGGACGAACAGATCGGCCTGCACCAGCTCGATCGACGACGGCCGGCGCGCCAGCGACAGCAGCACATAAGTGAGGATATTGAGCGACAGCGACCAGACCACCCCGTGCATCAGCGGCGGCAAATCGGCGCCGAACAACGCCTGCGGCCGCAGCGCCTCGATTCCGAACGGGCCGTGCTGGAGCAGCAGGATGCCGGCCGTCGAAGTATCCATGAAGCTCGGGATGAACAGCGTGTAGAGCCACACCGCGAAGCCGACCAGCATGCCGCCGATCGCGCCGCGCGCGGTCGCGCGCCGCCACAGCAGTCCGCCGAAGAAGCTCGGTGCAAGCTGGGCGATGGCGGCAAAAGACAGCAGACCGATCGCCACAAGCTGGGTGTTGCCGAGCGCGCGGTAGTAGAAATAGGCCATCACCATGATGGCGAAGATCGCGAGCCGGCGCGAACGCAGCAGGAAGTCGCTGAAATCGGCGCCGCCGGTGCGCCCCTCGGGCCGTCGTTGCAGCACCAGGGGCACCACGAGATCGTTCGAGACCATGATGGAGAGCGCGACGCATTCGACGATCACCATCGCGGTCGCCGCCGACAGGCCGCCGACGAAGACGGCGACGCTGAGCAGATCCGCGCCGCCCTCCATCGGCAGCGCCAGCACGTACATATCGGGATCGGCGGCGCCGAACGGGAAGCTGACGAGGCCGGCGAGCGCGATCGGGATCACGAACAGATTGATGGCGACGAGATAGAGCGGGAACAGCCAGCGCGCGCGGCCGACCTCGGCGTCCGAGGAATTCTCGACCACGCTGACGTGGAACTGGCGCGGCAGCAGCATGATCGCGCACAGGGACAGCAGCGTCATGGTCAGGAAGTTGCCGATCGACGGCGAATAGTTGATGACGCGCACCGCCTCCGGCGTCTTCATCGCGCGCTCGATCAGCTCGTGCGGCGAGAACATCCAGAAGGTGACGAAGATGCCCGCGGCGAGGAAGGCGACGAGCTTGATGATGGATTCGGTTGCGACCGCCAGCATCAGGCCGTGCTGGTGCTCGGTGGCGTCGGTCTGCCGCGTGCCGAACAGCACGGCAAAGGCCGCCATCGCCAGCGTCACCATCAGCGCCACGTCGCCGAAGATCGGGATGTGGGAGAAGGCCTGGTCTTCGCTCAGGATGGTTTCGAGCGAGGAGGCGACCGCCTTGAGCTGGAGTGCGATGTAGGGCACCGAGCCGATGATGGCGATCAGCGCGACGGTTGCCGCCACCGCCTGGCTCTTGCCGTAGCGCGCTCCGATGAAGTCGGCGATCGAGGTGATGTTGTGGGCCTTCGCGAGCTGGATCACGCGGCGGAGGACGCCGGCCCCTAACCCGATCATCAGGATCGGGCCGACATAGATCGCGAGGAAGTCGGTGGAGGTGCGGGTGGCGAAGCCGACCGAGCCGAAGAAGGTCCAGGAGGTGCAGTAGATCGCCAGCGACAGCGGATAGATCAGCCCCGAGGCGCGGCCGCGCCCGGCCGGCCTGCGGCGGTCGCCATGGCTCGCCACCAGGAACAGAAAGCCGATATAGCCGAAGGCGGCGGCGATCACGCCCCAATCGTGCAGCATGGCGAGCGTGCTTCTCCCGGGGGCGCGCTGGCCGCGCCCGATCTCATTTTCGCTGTAAATCTAGCGCGTTGGACGGGTGGAGGCGACAGCGAAATGCCGTGTGGGTGCGGGAACCGGGGTTGTCGTTAAGCGGTGGGGCGAGCTGCCCGCTCACCCTCGCCCCGCTTGCGGGGAGAGGGTGGGGTGAGGGGACTCTCCCCGGTGACGGTGATAGTTGGATTCGCGGAGACTCCCCCTCACCCGGAATCCGCGCTTCGCGCGCATTCCGGCCTCTCCCCGCAAGCGGGGAGAGGCGAGGGAAACGCCTACTCCGCCGCCAGCGACTTCTCGCGAAGCGGCAGGCCCAGGCGGTCCCACACCTGCAGCAGGGCTTCGGCGAGTTGATCGATCAGGCCGTCGTCGTGATAGGGCGAGGGCGTGATGCGCAGGCGTTCGGAGCCCTTGGCAACCGTCGGATAGTTGATCGGCTGGATGTAGATGCCATGCTGTTCGAGCAAGAGGTCGGAAGCCTGCTTGCACTTCTCCGCGTCGCCGATGAACAACGGGACGATGTGGGTGTCGCTCGACATCACCGGCAGGCCGGCGGCGTTGAGGATCGCCTTGACCCGGGCGGCGCGATCCTGGTGACGCTCGCGCTCCCAGCTTGATGTCTTCAGATGCTTGATCGCGGCGGTCGCGGCCGAGCAGATCGCCGGCGGTAGCGCGGTGGTGAAGATGAAGCCCGGCGCATAGGAGCGCACGGCGTCGATGATCTGACCGTTGGCGGCGATGTAGCCGCCGAGGCAGCCGAACGCTTTGGCGAGCGTGCCTTCGAGAATGTCGATGCGATGCATCACGCCGTCGCGCTCGGCGATGCCGCCGCCGCGCGGGCCGTACATGCCGACGGCGTGGACCTCGTCGACATAGGTCATCGCGCCGTACTTCTCGGCGAGGTCGCAGATCTTGGCGAGCGGGGCGATGTCGCCGTCCATCGAATAAAGGCTCTCGCAGGCGATCAGCTTGGGCCGGCTCGGGCCCGCAGCCTTCAACAGCGCTTCGAGGTCGGCGAGGTCGTTGTGGCGGAACACGACCCGCTCGCATCCGGACTGGCGGATGCCCTCGATCATCGAATTGTGGTTGAGCTCGTCGGACAGGATCAGGCAGTTCGGAATGAGCTTTGCGATGGTCGCGATGCCGGTCTGGTTCGAGACGTAGCCGGACGTGAAGAGCAGCGAGGCTTCCTTGCCGTGGAGATCGGCGAGTTCGGCCTCGAGCTGCACAAGCGGATGATGCGTGCCGGCGATGTTGCGGGTGCCGCCGGCGCCGGTGCCGACGCGGGTCGCGGTCTCGACCATCGCGCCCACCACCTTCGGGTGCTGGCCCATGCCGAGATAGTCGTTGGAGCACCAGATCACGACGTCGCGCTTGCCCTTGGGCGAGTGCCAGAGCGCATGCGGGAACCGGCCGGCGATGCGCTCGAGATCGGCGAACACGCGGTAGCGCCGCTCGGAGTGGAGACGATCAAGGGCGGAATTGAAGAACTGGGCGTAATCCATCGTCAAACCTGCAGCGGAACCGACCAAAGACCCGCATATCCTTAGAGCTTTTCCAGCTCCAATGTCTATGCGCTATCCCACATTTGGACCTGCGGGGCATTTGGGCAAAATGCCCTATCATGCGATTTGAAACTTGATCCGGATCAAGTTCACGCGAGATGCAATGTTGCTCTGCACCATCCGGTGAATTGAGCGCAGCCCTCAGGTCGTCCTGAACTGCAACACGCCGTCTTTCATCTCAGCCGTCAGCCGGCCTTCCACGATCATGTAGTTGACGTGGGCGACCAGTTCGCCGGCGGCGAAACCCATCTGGTGTTCGTCCAGCACGTGCTTGTTGAACACCACGGGCACCAACGCGCGCGAGGTCTGCGGCACCTCGCGGCAGGCTTCCGCGATCAGGCGGCAGCGCTCCTCGTGGTGATCGGCGAGCTGCTTGATGCGGGTCTTCAGTCCGTAGAACGGCACGCCGTGGCCGGGCAGCACCAGCACGTCATAGGGCAGCGTGGTGGTGAGGCTGGCGAGCGAGGCCAGATATTCGCCGAGCGAGTTCTGGTCGGGTTCGACCGCCCACACGCTGACATTCGGCGAGATCTTGCTCAGCACCTGGTCGGCCGAGAGGAACAGCTTGTCGTCGGCGCAATACAGCATCACCTGGTCGAGCGCGTGTCCGCCGCCGGTGATCACCTTGAAGCGGCGCGTGCCGATCACGACGTCCTCGCCATGCGAGATGCGCCGGTAGGACGGCGGCAACACCGAGACGCGCTTGAGATAGTCCTGGCCGCGGCCGAGCAGTTTTTCGGTGAGCGAATCGTCCATGCCGTGGCGGCGGAAGAACAGCCGCTGCGCCTCCTTCCGCTCCTCGGTGCCGCGGTTCTGGTGATAGACCGATTGCAGATATTCGACCTGCGACATCACCAGCGGGCAGTTGAACCGCTCGACGATCCACCCGGCCAGACCGACATGATCGGGATGGGAATGGGTTACGATCAGGCGCGTGATGTTGACGCCCTTCAACGGCCCGTCGAACAGCTTCGTCCAGGCTTCGATGGTCTCCTCATTGCCGAAGCCGGCGTCGATCATGGCGTAGCCGTCGCCGTCGGCGAGCAGGTAGATGTTCACATGGTTGAGGCGGAACGGCAGCTTCAACCGCGCCCACAACACGCCCGGCTTCACCTCGACGACCTCTTCGGGGCCGGGATGCTGTTCCCAGGGATAGCGCAGGGCGTCGGCGGAGGACTGCACGGTGTCGGTCTTTGCATTCATGCTACCGGCTTAAACCCGCTCGTCACGGCGCGCCAGCCGAAAAAGGACGCTGGCGCGGCCCGCATAGCGGTCATTCCGGGCTACGGAACGACCCCTTACGCCGCCCGCATGTTGTTGAGGAACGCGTCGATCTCTCCGCGCAGCATGTCGGCCTCGCGGCGGAGCGCGTCGGAGGCGCCGAGCACTTCGTTCGCCGCCGCGCCGGCTTCCGCCGAAGCCGTGGAGACGCCGACGATGTTGCTGGAGACCTCGCTGGTGCCGCCGGCGGCATGCTGGATGTTGCGGGCGATCTCGCGTGTCGCCGCGCCCTGTTCCTCGACCGCGGCGGCGATCGTCGTGGTGACGTCGTTGATCTCGCCGATGATCCGGCCGATGCCCTGGATGGCGCCGACCGCCGAAGTCGTCACCGACTGCATGCTGGCGATCTGGCTGCGGATCTCCTCCGTCGCTTTCGCGGTCTGGCTTGCGAGGCTCTTCACCTCGGAGGCGACCACCGCGAAGCCACGGCCGGCTTCGCCCGCGCGCGCCGCCTCGATGGTGGCGTTGAGCGCCAGCAGATTGGTCTGCGAGGCGATGGTCTGGATCAGATCGACCACCACGCTGATGCGGCTCGCGCTGTCGGCGAGGCTCTGTACCGTGGCATCGGTCGCGCCGGCTTCGTCGACCGCCTTCCTGGCGATCGCGGCCGAGGTGACGACCTGCTTGCTGATCTCCTCGATCGAGGACGAGAGCTGCTCGGTGCCTGACGATACGGTCTGCACGTTGACCGAGGTCTCTTCGGCTGCGGATGCAACCGCGTTCACCAGCGCATTGGACTGATCTGCCGTGTTCGACATGCTCTGCGCGGTCGATTGCATCGAATTGGCTGATTGCGCGAGATTGTCGAGTGCGGAGCGGACCGTGCTCTCGAAGTCTGCAATCTTCGCCTCCATCTGCGCCGCACGCTCGGCCTTGGCGACGCGATCCCTGTCCTGCTCGCTCGCAAGCGCCCGGGCTTCGATCATGCTGTCGCGGAACACCGTCAGCGTTTCCTTCATCGCGCCGATCTCGTCGTTCTGCCGGGAGCGGACGATCTCGGTATCGAGGTCGCCGGCAGAGAGCAACTGCATGGCGCGTTGAAGCTCGCGAATGCGGCGCAGGATGTTGCGGCCGACATAGAGCCAGACGAACAGCGCCGAGCCGACCAGCGTCAATGCGCCGAGTGCCAGCATCGCGGTGGTCGCAAGCGAAATCTCCTGCCGCGCCTGGAAGGTCGACGCGTTGGTCTCCTTCTGCACGCCTTCGACGAGCTGCTGCACGCTGATGCCGAGGCCGACATTGAGCTTGCGGGTCTCGTCCAGAATGGTCTGGCCGTAGTCGATGGCGTCGAGCTCCTTCTGGCGGATCTTGAAAACGCCAGACTTGCCTTCGCCGAAGGCGAACAGCTTTTGCACGGTGTCGCGCACCGCTTGCATCGAGGCCATGTTCGGAAGGTCCTCGAGGTTCGACTTGACGCGGTCGCGAGTCGCCTTGAACTCCTTCTCGATCGCCTCCAGCGTATCGCTGTTGTTGGCCGACAGCGCCGCCATCATGTCGGCGGCCATCAAATTGCCGTTGGCGGAGATGGTCGCGACCTGGGAGACGGTGCGGGCAGCTTCGGTGGCATCGTCGGCGGAAACTTCCGCCGCGCCGAGGATCGCGTTCAGGCGCGTCTGCGCGTCCAGCATGGCAGGACCGGCCGCACCGACGAAGGTGAGCTGCGCCTTGCGGAGCGCTTCATATTGCTTGTCATGCAACGCGCCGGTATCGAGCCGCTCGCGCGCTGCCGACACCAGACTCTGGGTCGCCTCGTCGATGCTCTTGGCGGTGTCGCGCAACGCGGTTGCGACCTGCTTGTCGGCGCCGAGCTCGATGATCTCGCCGAGCTTGGCCATGGCGAGCTGCTGGATCTCCTGCACCTTCTTGGTGCGTTCGTTCAGCGCCTCGTCGGACGGCGACGCCAGGAGGCCCGGCCCCTGCGCCGCGAGCGTTGCGCTTTGCGATGCGAGTTGAAGGCTGGCGGAAAGGCGCGGGATGTCGCGGCCGCTCAGGTCCATCATGGTGCTGCCGAGATGGTTGAAGACGAAGCCGGCGCCGGCTGCAATCACGAGGCCCATGCCCGCGATCACCGCGAAGGCCGTGAACAGGCTGCCGCGCACGCCCCATGTCGGCATTTTGAAACGAGGCCGGATACGACCAAGCAAACGGCCAAGGCCCAGACGGATTGCCATCAAAATTCCCCCACGCGTGATCTTTATGTTTTCGCCGCGGAGTATCCTTGGGACGGGTTAAAAAATCGCAAGTTGCTCAATCGGTTGCGTGCGTTCCGCACAGCGAAAAAAGAAGGGCCGGCAACGATGCCGGCCCTTCATCATGATAAGGTCTTGGTAACCGTTTAGTAGCGCGCGACCGCCGAGTTGGCCCAGTTGAAGCGGTAGTTGACGCCCGCCTTGATGGTGTGGTCGTCGGTGGTGAAGTTGCCGGTGCCCGCCAGCGGACCACCGGTGAAGTGCGCGTCGCCGAAATTGTAGTACTGGTACTCGGCCTTGGCCGACCAGTTCGGGGCGAACATGTATTCGAGGCCGGCGCCGACGGTGTAGCCGTTGCGGTGGTCGCCCGTGATGACGAAGGCAGCCGGCACGCCGCCGACAGTGACCTTTTCGTTGTTGTCCGAATAAGCGTAGCCGCCCTTCACATAGAGCAGGCCCGGACCCCAGGTGTAGCCGACGCGGCCGGTGATCGAGCCGAGACCGCGCTGGTCGTTGGTGTAGGCGACGCCACCCGGGAACACCGCGCCGACGCTGCCGGAGAGCCAGGAATACTGGCCTTCGACGCCGACGACGAAGTTCGGGTTGAACTGCCAGTCCGCACCGGCCTGCAAGCCGCCGAGGAAACGGCCGTTGCCGTTATTGCCGGTGGAGAGGCCGCTGAAATTGTTGTCGCTGGAGAACGCGCCGCCGACATGGCCGCCGATATAGAAGCCGGTCCAGTTGTAGATCGGCGCGGCATAAGCGGGCGCGGGCGCCTTATAGTAATTGCGGTTACCGAGATCGGCACCGACCGCCGGTGCGGCAGCGCCCACCACGAGCAGCGCAACGGTCGCAAACAGAAACTTCTTCATCGTCCAAACTCCAACACTTAGGTCCCCGGCAGGCGCGCTTTCCGCGCCGTCGTTGGTTTTGCAGATAGCTCGCTTTTGACGAAAATGCTGTCACATCCGTGGCACAGCGGCAGCCAACCTAACGTATTGGGCTGTAAATGATTTTCGTGCTTAATGTCGACTTAAGAAGCGGTGAAGAAAGGCTTAACTCAGCGTTGTCCCGGTAACTTGCGCGCGCATCTCATTAACCAAGACGGCGCCGCGCCTCATCGCGCATCTGTTCGCGGAATGCAGCGCGCTTTGCGGGCCGGTCTTCCTCGCGCACGTCATGGCGATCGAAGACGTCGAACTTCTCCAGGATCGGATAGCGCTCGCTCGCCATCGCGAGCACGCGCAGCACCTTGGTCGCCGACGGTGTCGGGCCGCTCACTTCCCAGCGCCGAATGGTGTCGGCGCCGCCCTTCTCCGGCAATCCGCAAAGCCGGGCCATGTCGGCCGCGGTGAGCTTGCGTTCGAGGACGTCTGAGAGATCGTTGCGGAGTTGCTTCAGTTCGGGACCGGTCATGTCGCCTCAATACGCGCAGTCGATGAGGTGAATGCACTAGCGCTGATTCGGGTCCATCCGAAGGCGAGCCGCGCGTCAGAGGCGGGGCGTGCTAGTCTCGCGCCCGCCGGGCTCAGCAAAGGAAAGGATAGCCGCATGCCCGTGTTCAAGCTGCCTCTGTCGGGGGACGTCGTGCAGTCCATCAATCCGATCACGTCGTTCTTCAGCCCGACCGGCGGCCAGTTCGGTCTCGTGAACATCACGGTGGGCCAATCCTCGGCGCCCGATGTCGAGAAGGACCTGCTGTCGGATGTCGGCAGTTACGGCAAGCAGATCGGCCAGGTCGCGGATGCGCTGCTCGTGGTCATTGAGCATCTGGAAGCGCTCGGTGACAGCGCACTCGGCGACGACAAGGCAATCACGGCTTTCAAGGAGTTGATGCACTCGGTCGCGACCGTCAAGGAGCGCCACAACCGCAAGGCGTGTCGTCCGCGGCGGCGCTGATCAAGCCGTGCAACCGCTCCCCGGCACCTTCGCCCGCGCACGGAGTTATGAACGGGACCGCTATGGAATTCTTCCGAACAATGAACACTTGGCGCAAAGGGTCCACGGCGACCAAAGGATCAGCCATGACAAGCCTCAAATTCGCAATTGCCGCACTTATCACGGTTGGCCTAACTACGGCCCCCTCCGTTGTCGAGGCGAAGAAGCACAGATCCGCCAGACACTACAGCTCCGGTCCCGCGGCCCCGAACTATGGCAGCGCTGGAGGGGCGATGGCCGCGCCGTCGAGGGCTTACGGTAGCTCAGGACAGTCGGTCGGGACGGTCACGGCGCCGTCGATCGGCACGTATAATTGGCCGTCGGTCGGCGTGACCAACGCAGTCCCGACCTGGAGTAACACAAACCCGCCCGTCCGGTAGGCGCGCCTGTTCGGCGAGCCAATCCCGGTCTCCGCCTGCCGGTCGCAATGCCAGAGAAGATGGAGCGCGACCAGTAATGATCATGGCGGTGGACCAGGCATTTCGGATCGTTCAGGGACAGCGCAGCTCGATCCTAAATTCCCCGGCCGGCCTGTTGGCCGATCACGCAACGCCATCCGGCGAGACGCTCGGCCGGATGCTGGTTCATCCATTCGGCGAGCTGTGGCGCACCCATCAGGCACGATTGCATCGAGACGTCGGCGAAGTCGGATGTGGTGACGGTCTGCTCGTGACAGTTCGCTGGAGAGGCGAGGTTGCAGAGCACGGCGATGATCTTGATCACGCGAGGTTGCCTCCGTCGCCGCGACGCGCGGAGGCTCCGCTCGACGATTCGCTTGCCGGATCAGCCGGCGGGAAAATGCTGTCGTAGATCGCGCGCGCTTCCTGGATGAGGCGAATGCGCTCGCGCTCGGATTTCGAGACAAACTCAATAACCTGGCCCATGTCGGCTCCAATAGATCCTCGATCCATCATCACATGATGGAAATCATTTCATCCGGATGTGGGGTGCCGGCTCCGGCTTTGCAGCCGTGCGGGCGGTCACGAGGGATAAAAAGCCCGTGAGTATTCCGTTCCTGAGGTGGAGCAGGATACCTTCAACGATGCGCCCGATCTCACGGCGCATCTGTTCGGTGGGGACCGCTTCGCTTCATCGTGATGAAGAGTTGAGCCCCGCGGGATGATGGCACGGCGGCACATTTTGTCGCGCGTGGAGTTGTAAGGTCACTCAGTGCACGGGTTGCCTCGACGAACGGCATCGCGATTGAGAGACCGCGCCCGAAAGGATCAGCCATGACAAGAACGAAACGCTCCATTGCTGCACTTATTGCTCTCGGATTGTCTGCAACGCCACTCGCTGCAAACGCACAAACGTCGGGGACGGGGACACCAAACAGCACGAGCGGACGCTCCGGAGCACCGGTACAGCAAGGGACCATTGGAAGTTCCGGGCAGACCGTCGGAACCGTGACAGCGCCGTCGATCGGAACGTCCAACCAGCCCTCCGTCGGCGTAACAAACTCAGTCCCCACCTGGAACAACACGAACCCCAGAACCAAGTAGAAGCCGCGATCGGCTGATTTAAGCTGTCGGCGCGTGCTCTCTCTGCCCGGGGACGGCCGCGAGCAGTTCGCGCGTATAGGCATGCTCGGGCGCGGCGAACAGCTGAGCGGTCGGTTTCAGCTCGACGATGGCGCCGCGCTGCATCACCGCAATGCGGTCGCAGATTTGCGCCGCAACGCGAAGGTCGTGGGTGATGAACAGCATCGAGAGGCCGAGGCGAGCTTTGAGGTCTTCGAGCAGCCTCAGGACCTGCGCCTGCACGGAGACGTCGAGCGCCGAGACGGCCTCGTCCGCGACGATGATCTCGGGCTCGAGCGCGAGCGCGCGCGCAATGCCGATGCGCTGGCGCTGGCCGCCGGAGAATTCATGCGGATAACGCTCGAGCGCGCCGGCATCGAGCCCGACCATCTTGAGGAGATCGCGAGCGCGGTCCAACGCCACCTTCGGATCGGTGCCGGCCGCGATCGGGCCGTCGGCGATGATGTGGCCGACCTTGCGCCGCGGATTGAGCGAAGCGAACGGATCCTGGAAGATCATCTGGATGCGATGGCGCTCGGCGCGTAGTGCCTTGCCCGCGAGCTTTGTGAGATCGGTCTCGCCGATCCGCACGGTGCCGCGATCGGCTTCGATCAGCCGCATCACCAGGCGGGCCACCGACGATTTTCCGGAACCGGATTCGCCGACGAGGCCGAGCGTCTCGCCCTTGAGAATCGTGAAGTTGACTTCGCTCGCGGCATCGACGCGGCGGTCCTCGCGAAACCAGCCGCCCGAGGTGACGTAGGTCTTGTCCAGTCCGATCACCTCGACCGCCTTGGCCTGGTCGTCGAGGGGGCTGCGGGCGGGCGGGTCCATCGTGGGCACGGCGGCGAGCAGCGCCTTGGTATAGTCGTGCTGCGGCGCGTTGAAGACCGCCGAGGCGGGCCCTTCCTCGACCACCTTGCCATGGCGCAACACGACGACCTGGTCGGCGATGTCGGCGACGACGCCGAAATCATGGGTGATGAACATCACCGCCATGTTGCGATTGCGCTGGAGGTTGCGGATCAGCTTCAGGATCTGCGCTTGTGTGGTGACGTCGAGCGCGGTGGTCGGCTCGTCCGCGACCAGCACCGCCGGTTCGAGCGCGAGCGCCATCGCGATCATGGCGCGCTGGCGCTGGCCGCCGGACAGCTGGTGCGGATAGGCGCGCACGATGCGTTCGGGGTCGGGCAGGCCGACTTCGCGCGCCAGCGACAGCGCCTTGGCGCGCCGCTCCTTCGGCGTGAGCAGGCCGTGCGCCTCGAACATCTCCGCCATCTGGTCGCCGATCCGCATCAACGGATTGAGCGCGGTCATCGGCTCCTGGAAGATCATCGCGAGCCGTCGGCCGCGCAGATCGCGCCAGCCGTCGTCGTCGAGTTTGAGCAGGTCGCGGCCTTCGAACTGGATCTCGCCGGAGGTGACGGTGACCGTGTCAGGCAACAGGCCCATCAGCGCGTGCGCGCACATCGATTTGCCGGAGCCGGATTCGCCGACGACGCAGACGATCTTGCCGGGCCTCAAATCGAGCGAGACGCCGTCGACCGCGAATGGCCGTTCCGCCCCCTTGGGCAACGCGATCCGCAGATTCTTGATGGAGACGGCGGGCGGTGCGGTCATGATCAGCGGCCCTCCCGCGACAGTCGCGGATTGAGCGCGTCGTTGAGGCCTTCGCCGATCAAATTGAGGCCGAGCACCGAGATCAGGATGGCGACGCCGGGAAACACGGTGATCCACCAGGCCTGGCGGATCACGGTGCGGCCGGCGCCGACCATGTAGCCCCAGGAGATCAGATTGGGATCGCCGAGGCCGAGGAATGCCAGCGAGGATTCCAGCAGGATCGCGGTTGCCACCATCAGCGAGGCCAGCACGATCACCGGCGACAGCGTGTTCGGCAGGATTTCGCGCAGGATGATCCAGGTGTTGCTCTGGCCCGTGACCACGGCGGCCTGGACGTATTCCCGCGTGCGCAGCGACAGCACCTCGCCGCGGACGAGGCGCGCGACCGGCGGCCAGCTTACCAGCGCAATCGAGGCGACGATCGAATAGATCGAGGGCTGCAGGATTGCGACAAGCACGATCGCGAGCGCAAAGCTCGGAATGGTCTGGAAGAACTCGGTGAAGCGCATCAGGGCGTCGTCGACCCTGCCGCCGAAATAGCCGGACATGGCGCCGATCGGCACGCCGACGACCAGCGCCACCAGGGTGGAGACCATGCCGACGAGCAGGGAGACGCGTGCGCCAAAGATCATGCCGGCGAACACGTCGCGGCCGAGCGCGTCAGTGCCGAGCGGCACGGTCGCGAGCGTGAACGGCGGCAGGAACGGCCGCTGAACCATGCGCCAGGGCGAGTTCGGGAACAGCATTGGACCGAACAAGGCGACCGAGATCGCAAGCAGCAGGATGATCAGCCCGATGACGCCGCTCGGGCTCCTCATCATCGATTTCCAGAACTGTTTCATGTGGTGAATTCGATGCGCGGGTCGACCAGGCGATAGACCAGGTCGGTGATGAGGTTGAAGATCAGGACCATGGCGGAGCAGATCACGAAGACGCCGAGCAGCAGATTGTAGTCGCGCTGGAGCAGGGCGTCGTACATCAAGCGTCCGATGCCGGGCCAGGCGAACACGGTCTCGGTGATGACGGCGCCGCCGATCAGGGTGCCGGAGTGGACGCCGGCGAGCGTCACGACGGGCAGCAGCGCATTGCGCAGCACATGACGGCGCTGGATCACGGCGTCGGACAGACCCTTCGCGCGCGCCGTCTTGACGAAGTCGAGACGCTTCACCTCCAGCATCGAGGCGCGCGTCATGCGGGTGTAGGTCGCCATGAAGAACAGGCCGAGCGTCATCGCCGGCATGATCAGGTGCCTTGCGACGTCGACAGCATGAGCGAAGCCGGTGAGGTTGGCGCCGACCGTTTCGTAGCCGAAGCTCGGCAGCCAATCCATGGTGACCGAAAACAGCAGGATGCTCATGAGCGCCACCCAGAAGATCGGCATGGCGTAAAAGATGAGCGCAAAGACGGTGATCGCGGTGTCGAGAAAGGTTCCGGCAAAGCGCGCGGCGAAGGTGCCGAAGAGAATGCCGAGCACGAGCGAGATCGCGAAGGCCGTCAGCGTCAGCAGCAAGGTCGCCGGCAGCCGCTCGCCGATCAGCTTCGCGACCGGTGCCTGCTGGCGGAAGGAGAAGCCGAGGTCGAGGGTAGCAATGCCCTTGACGTAGATGAAGAGCTGCTCGGGCAGCGGCTTGTCGAGGCCGAACTTCTCCCTGAGCTGCTGAACGAAGATCTGGTCGCTGGCGCCGGCCTCGCCCGCCATCACCACGGCGGGATCGCCGGGCGCAAGCCGGATCAGGAAGAAATTGAGGACGACGATCGCAAGCAGGACGATCACGCCCTTCGCGACACGCTGAGCGACAAAGGAGAGCATTGTTGGATGGCGATCAGATCAGGTTGAACACACGGCAGTTGCGGTGCGCCCCCTCTCCCGCTTGCGGGAGAGGGTAGGGGAGAGGGTATTTCCGCAGAGAGATTGCCAAGTGGAGAGAACCCTCACCCGCTACGCTCTTCGAGCGTAGCGACCTCTCCCGCAAGCGGGAGAGGTAAGGGGAGCTTGGAACGCCTGTCATTACTTGTCGAGCCATGCGTCCTTGAAGCCGTCATTGACCCCGATGCCGGTCGTGATCAGGTTCTTGACCTTGCAGCGCATGATGGTCGGGAATTGCAGCTCGAGCATCCAGGCCACCGGCACGTCCTCGACCAGGATCTTCTGCGCCTTCTCGTAGATCTCCTTGCGCTTGGAGTCGGGCGTTGCCACCGCGCCGTCGGCGAACAGCTTGTCGATTTCCGGGTTGGAGTAGCCCTCGACGTTGTTGAACACCTGGCCCTTGGCGATGGCGCTGGAGACGTAGTTGCGGCCGACGCCGAGCGCGGGATCGCCGTATTGGTAGAGATAGGTGAAAGCGATGTCGTAGTCCCAGTCGCCGATCTTCTGGTTGCCGCCGGCAACGTCGGTGGCGATGGTCTCGATGTTCATGCCGACGTCCTGGAGGTTCTGCTTCACGGCTTCACCCCAGCGCTGCCAGGTCTCGCCATAGGCGAGCGGCAGAAGGCGGATCTTCTCGCCCTTGTAACCGGCTTCCTTCAGCAGCGCCTTGGCCTTGGCCGGATCGTACGGATATTTCGGCACGTCGCTGGTATAATATTTGATGGTCGATGCGGACGGGCCGGTCGCGACCTTGCCGAGCCCGTTCCAGATCACGTCCTTGGCGAAGTCGCGGTCGATCGCATACATGACCGCCTGCCGCACCCGCTTGTCGGCGAGCGGACCCTGGCGGTTGTTGAGCCACAGCCAGGCCAGCGGTGAGAAGAACTCCCAGCCGGCACCGGTGACGCAGGTATCCTTCAGCTTGGACAGCCGCGGCACGTCGAAATTCTCGACCGAACCGCCGGGCAGCACGTCGACCTTGCCGGTCTCATACGCCACCGAGCGCGCCGCAGCGTCGGGAATGATCTGCCAGTAGATCTCGTCGAGATAGGGCTTGCCCTTCTCGTAATAGTTCGGGTTCTTGACCAGGCGGATGAAGGAGCCCTTCTGCCATTCCTTGAACATGAAGGGGCCGGTGCCGACAGGGGCGTTGTTGTAGGGATTGGTCTTCCAGTCGGTACCTTCATAGAGATGCTTCGGCACCATCGGCATCGAGCCGACCTCGAAGATGCCGAGGAACGGACCGAACGGCTGCTTCAGCGTGAACACCACCGTGTAGTCGTCGGGAGCCTCGACCTTGTCGACCTGCGCGAGATTGTTGCGGGCGCGCGCATGCGTCTGTTTCAGCATCTCGAGCGAGAACAGCACGTCGGCGGCAGTGAAGGGCTTGCCGTCATGCCAGGTCACGCCCTTCCTGAGCTTGAACGTATAGGTTTTTGCGTCCTCGCTGACGCTCCAGCTCTCGGCGAGCTCCGGCTGCGGTTCGAGCTTGGGGCTGTAGCGAAGCAGGCCCTCGAAAATGTTGCCCGACACCATCTGCACCGGGCCGTTCTGGACCATCGCCAGCATCAGGCCGGGCGGCTCGGGCTGAATCACGGCATTGATCGCTCCACCCGCTTTCGGCTCTTGCGCCAGCGCAGGAGCAGCGAGGCCGCAAGCCAGGAGGACACCAAGCAACACTCGTTTTGACATGTCGTATCTTTCTCAAGCGAGACCAGCCGCAAACGCTTCGCACGTCATGGCGCGCAAAGCTACGGCCGGCCCATCCCAGTCCCCATCCGGGATCGAGGCTCACACGGTCTCATTCGGCGCCGCAAGATGAAAGTCTCGACAATGTTCGCACAAAAAATGTACAGCGCGTCCTGTTATGGCGTTTGGCGGCCAAGCCGGCGCCGCCGCGCCGCCCGGCCTCAGGAGGGCCGCAGCACCCGTTGCAACTCGGCGAGCGCGTCCGCGAGTTGCTCCCGGTGCGCGATGTCGTCCTTGGGGATGGCCGCGACACTGCCCGCGAGTTCGCGCAGGATCCCGGCGAGCAGGCCGAAATTGAGGTGCAGGTGCACCGATTTGCGTTCGTCCGCGGTGCCCGGATGCTGCAGCACCAGCGCAACGCCGCTGCCGTCGAGACGTGCCTCGAACCGCGACGAATGCCCGAAGGTGCCGACATAGAACTTGTCGGGATATTCGAGCGCGATCTCTGCCTTGTCGGGAACCGGCTTGGACATGTGAGCCTCATTTGTGTGGGGCTATTCTGGCCGGGAATAAACTCGGCCGCCTTGCGATAGGTCAGAGGCGGGCTCGTTCCGGATTTGATTCGGATCAAAGCCGGGCTGCCGCTTCTGCGATCTGATGGTAGGACGGGTGAAGCCCCGCGTGCCTGGTCAAATGCGAGTGCATCGGCGATGAACGTCCGTTCCACCCCATCCGAAGCGGATTCAGACGATATCTTCATCTCCTTCGCGGACGAGGCGTCGGCACGTTGCGCGCAATTGCTCGGCAATGCCGGCCTCAGGCTGACGCGCCATCGTCTGGCGCTGGGCCAAATGCTGTTCCTCTGCCCCCATCGTCATGTGACAGCGGAGGGGCTTTATGAAGAAGCGACGGCCGCCAATCTGCGGCTGTCGCTCGCGACCGTCTACAACACGCTGAACCAGTTCACCGAAGCCGGCCTGTTGCGCCGGATCGCGGCCGACGGCATCAAGTCGTTCTTCGACACCGACACGTCCGTGCATCCGCATTTCTACCTCGAAGGCGAGGATGTGCTGGTCGACGTCACCGACGGCCTGACCTTCACCAGGATGCCCGAGGCGCTCCCGGGCCACGAGATCGCGCGGCTCGACGTCGTCGTCCATCTGCGCCGCAAGCGCGACGCAGACTCGACATGAGGATCGTCTAGCGCAAGCCGGCCCGCCGGAATCCTTCCAGATAGTGCTCGCGGTCGGCCTCGTTGGCCCATGGCAATTGCGTCGAAATCCAGTGCAGCGAGATGTTGGGCTGGGTACGGCGGAGCTCGCCCAGCGCCATCTCCGCAAGCACGCCGTCGCCGGTCATGCCGGCAGAAACCGCGAGCACGCGGTAGGCGCCGGTGAGGTCGCCCCGGTGGCGGATCGCCTCGCGCGCGAGCGCGATGGCCTCGCCATAGCGCCGCTCGGTGAAGCGGGCATAGCCGGCGATGCCGTGATAGATCGCCAGGGATGGATCGCGCGGCGAGAGCCGCATTGCCCTCTGCGCTGCCTCGAATGAATCCTTCGGTCGCCCGGCATAGGACAACGCCAGTGCGTAATAGCCTTGCGCCAGCGAGAAGTTCGGATTGAGCGCGAGCGCCTGCTCGAACTCGGACAGTGCGTCCGCAAGCCTTCGCGTCGAGAAGTAGACGCTGCCGAGCGCGGCGTGCGCCCAGGCATCCTCATGATCGCAGCGCACCGCGACGAGCGCGGCGGCTTCCGCCGCTGGCGCCACCACGGCAAGCTCGGCCCAGCCGAGATGCACGCCGAACATGTGGTTCGCCGCGAGCACCGACAGCGCTTGGCCGTAGTTCGGATCGATTCCGACCGCACGTTCCAGCAGCGCCCGCGCGGTCTCGTGATCCCGCCGCGTCACGCGCCAGTAATGCGACAGCCCCCGCATCAGGAGATCCCAGGCATCCAGGCTCGCGGGGGGCTTGCGATGGGCGCGAAAACTTTCCGCCGCATGAATCTGCGGCTCGATCGCCGCGGCGATCGCGTTGGTGATTTCGTCCTGCACGGCGAACACGTCGACCAGCTCGCGGTCGTAGCGCTCGGCCCAGAGATGGCTGCCCGACGTGGCGTCGTTGAGCTGCGCGGTGATGCGCACCCGGTTGTCCGACTTGCGCACGCTGCCTTCGACGACGTAGCGGACGCCGAGTTCCTCGGCGATCTGCCGGATGTGGACAGCGCGGCCCTTATAGGTAAAGGACGAGTTGCGGGCGATCACCATGAACCAGCGCTGCTTCGATAGCGCGGTGAGGATGTCCTCGCTGATGCCGTCGCCGAAATAGTCCTGTGCGGGATCGCCGCTCATGTTCTCGAAAGCGAGCACCGCGACCGCCGGACGGTCCGCCAGGGCGCGCGGCAAAGCAGCGACGGCTTGCGTGGGGGCGGTCGCGGCTGCCACTTCTTCCCGGACTTCGCCGACGAAACGAAAGCCCTTGCGCGGAATGGTCTTGATCAGCCGCTGGCTCGCACCGTCGTCGCCGAGCGCCTTGCGGGCGGCGTTGATCCGGCTGTTCAGGGCGGAATCCGAGATGATCCGGTCGCTCCAGATCTGACTGATCAGGTCATCCTTGCTGACCACGCGGGTGCGCTGCGCCACCAGATAAAGCAGGAGATCGAACACCTGCGGCTGCAACGGCACGGCGGCTCCGCTGCAGGTGAGTTCCCGCAGGTCGCCGTCGAGCACATTGTTTTCAAAGCAAAATCGCACGTTTCTGTCGTCTCAAGCAAAAATCAAAGTCGTCTCAGGCGAAAATCAACCGTCCGCGAAAGTCTTGGGACCTTGGGTGCGCCATGGTGGAGCGACCAATGAAGTGCCGGCGTTTTGGCACAACGGAGCTGTTTATGACCCAAATTGATCATCAGGTTCATCCCATCGGCCCGGTTGCGGGCTCACGCATTTTCAAGTTCATCGCCTTTCTGTACGGAATTGCGGCGTATCTCGTGTTTTTCGTCACCATTCTCTACGCCATCGGCTTCGTCATGGGGCTGGTGGTGCCGAAGACCATCGACACCGGGACCGATACGCCCGCGGCCGAGGCCGTCATCATCAATCTGCTCGTGATGGCCCTGTTTGCGGTCCAGCACAGCGTGATGGCGCGCCGGCAATTCAAGGCCTGGTGGACGCAGTACGTCCCCAAGCCGGTCGAGCGCAGCACCTATGTGTTGTTTGCGAGCCTGTCATTGCTCCTCCTGTTCTGGCAGTGGCGCCCGCTGCCCACGGTCATATGGGATGTCGCGAACCCGGATCTTGCTGTGACGATCGTCACGCTGTCGCTGGTGGGCTGGGTGCTGGTGTTTACCTCGACCTTCATCATCAATCACTTCGAGCTGTTCGGATTGCATCAGGTGACCAATCATCTCGTTGGCAAGGAGGCGTCGCCGCCGCGCTTCAAGACGCCACTGCTCTACAAGTTCGTCCGTCATCCGATCTATCTCGGCTTCATCATCGCGTTCTGGGCGGCGCCGGTCATGACCGCGGGCCATCTGCTGTTCGCCGCCGTGACCACGCTCTACATCTTCGTCGGCATCGCGCTGGAGGAGCACGATCTCATCGACCTCTTCGGCGACGAGTACCGGCAGTACAAACAACGGGTCTCGATGCTTATTCCCTGGCGCAAGTCGGTATAGCTTACGCGTCGTTCGGCCGCGTCCGCCGAAAGGAGGACGCGCGGCGGCGCCGAGGCGCGTAACGGATCCTGCCGGACGCAACCTTCAACGCTTCTCGGGGTGATCCCCCGTCACCCTGACGCTATCAGTGCGAGCAAAGCTCGTCGCGACCCCGCATTCGTTTTTGCCGAGTTCTCGGCAAACAGGAGCGGGGAGAGGAATCTCAACAATCATCAACGGAGACGACCTAATGAAACATGTTGGAAACTGCTTCTGTGGCGCAGTCACGATTGAGGTCACGGGTGCGCCGGAGGCGATGGGCTATTGCCATTGCAGCTCGTGCCGCTCGTGGTCGGGCGGTCCGGTGAACGCCTTCAGCCTTTGGAAGCCCGAGGCCGTGCGCATCACCGAAGGTGCTCAGAATGTCGAGACCTTTGCGAAGACGCCGCTCAGCCAGCGCAAATATTGCAAGAAGTGCGGCGGCCATCTCATGACCAACCATCCGCCGCTCGGCTTGGTCGACGTCTTCACCGCCACCATCCCCACGCTCGCCTTCGCGCCCGGCGTCCACGTCAACTACGCCGAGACGGTGCTGCCAATGCGTGACGGCCTGCCCAAGCTCAAGGATTTCCCGGCCGAGTTCGGCGGCAGCGGCGAGATGATGCAGGAGTAGCGGCCCCCATCTCCTCTCCCGCAAGCGGGAGAGGAGAAATTCGCTACCTCATCCCCGCGCGCCGCAATCCGTCAAGGTAATGCTCGCGATCCTCGTCCCGCAGCATCGGCAGCTCACGCGTGATCCAGGCGAGCGAGATGCCGGGTTGGGCGCGGCGCAAGCCTTCCAGGGCGGACGCCGCGCGCGCGGAATCCCCCGACATGCCGGCGGCGGCCGTCAGCACCCGATGCGCGCCGACGAAATCGGCGCGCTGCCGCATCGACTCGCGCGCCATCTGTGCGGCTCCTTCGTAATCGCGGCCGATGAACCGGGCATAGGCGGCAACGCCGCAATAGATCGCCGCGAGCGGGTCGCGCGGGCTCAGCCGCAGCGCGCGGCGCGCGGCGACATCGCCGTTCTGCCATCGTCCCGCGTAACACAGCGTCACGCCGTAGAAGGCATGCGCCATCGCAAAATTCGGATTGAGGTTTAGCGCCAGTTCGAACTCCGCAAGCGCGTCGTCGAAGCGGCGGCGGAATAGATAGGTATAAGCCAGGCCGTGATGGGCCCAGGCATCCTCACGATCGGCCTCCACCGCCGCGAGCGCCGCGCCCTCGGCGATCGGCACGGTCGAGGCCATGTCGGACCAGCCCATATGCGCGCCGAAGATGTGGCTGGTCGCGAGCAGGCCGAGCGCCTTGCCATAGGTGGGATCGAGCGCGACGGCCTTTTCGAGCAGTCCTTGCGCGGCGGCATTGTCCTCGCGGGTGATGCGCCAGTAATGCGACAATGCGCGCATCACGAGGTCCCAGGCATCCAGGCTTCCCGGCGGCTTCTGCTGGGCGCGAAAACTCTCGGCGGTATAGAGCTGCGGCTCAATCGCGGCGACGATCGCCTCGGTGATCTCGTCCTGCACGGCGAAGATGTCGGCAAGCTCGCGGTCGTAGCGTTCGGCCCAGAGATGGCTGCCGGTCGAGACGTCGTTGAGCTGCGCGGAGATACGCACGCGATCGCCGCTCCGCCGCACGCTGCCTTCGAGCACGTAGCGCACGCCGAGCTCGCGCGCGACCTCGTTCATATGCACTGCGCGGCCTTTGTAGACGAAGGAGGAGTTGCGCGCGATGACGAAGAACCAGCGCAGCTTCGACAGCGCGGTGATGATGTCCTCGCTGATCCCGTCGGAGAAATAATCCTGCTCGCGGTCGCCGCTCATGTTGGTGAAGGGCAGCACCGCAATCGCCGGCCGGTCCGGTAGCGGCAGCGGGGCCTGCAGAAGGTTCGCTCCGAAGTCGGATTCCGGCGCGGTCGCCCCACGCTTGGTCTCGACGTCGCCGACGAAACGAAAACCCTTGCGCGAGATGGTGCGGATCAGCGCCTGGCTCGCGCCGCTGTCTCCGACCGCCTTGCGTGCCGCATTGATCCGGCTGGTCAGGGTGGATTCGGAGACGCTGCGCCCGTGCCAGATCTTGTCGATCAGCTCGTCCTTGCTGACCACCCGGTCGCGGTTCTCCATGAGGTGGACGACGAGATCGAAGACCTGCGGCTCCACGGCAACGGGAACCTGCTCGCGGCTCAGCTCGCGCAAGTCGGTATCGAGCAGGTGATCCCGGAACAGAAACTGCACGTCGAAAACTCAGACCTCACGACATCGGGCAACGATGAAATCAAAGACGGATTTCGGCTGATGCCCATGAGTCCACCGAGGGGCCTGCCCGGTTCACCACGATCGCGTGATGGCAGGCATGCAGTTTACGGCGAGGAATGCAGCCTTGGTTAGAACATAGCCGGTTCGGCCGGATTGTCAGGGTCTCCTCACGTCATTGCGACCGCAGCGAAGCCATCCAGGCTGTCGCCGTGGAGACAGCGTGGATTTGCTTCGTCGCAAGGGATCCTCGCAATGACGGTGTTGAGGCAATGGCGCGCGGGAGCTTCCCATTTTGTCCTGGCCTTCGCGACGACATCGAATGTGTGGCAAGCAATGAATGTCCATTGCCGAACAGTTCCGTGTGCGTAAGCTGCCCCCACACAAACGCAAACACGAAGATGCGCCCATGCCCGCTTTTCATGCCTCGACCACCGTGCTGGATTCCATGTTGTTCCGCGATGCCTTCGGCACGCCGCAGATGCGGGAGGTGTTTTCCGATATCGCGACGGTCGCGCGCTATGCCGAGGTCGAGGTCGCCCTGGCGAAGGCGGAAGCGAAGTGCGGGGTGATTCCGCAGGATGCCGCCGATCAGATAGCGGCTCGGACCGACGCTGCCGCGCTGGATTTCGACCTGTTGCGGCAGGAGACCGATGTCGTCGGCTATCCGATCCTGCCGCTCGTGCATCAGATTGTGAAGCAATGCGGCGATGCCGGCCGCTATGTGCATTGGGGCGCGACCACGCAGGACATCATGGACACCGCCGTGGTGCTGCAACTGCGCGCCGGGCTCGAGATCGTCGAGCAGGACATCGCGAGCTTGCGCACAATCCTCGCCGACCTCTCGAAGCGCTACCGTGACACGCCGATGGCGGGCCGCACCCATCTTCAGCAGGCGCTGCCGGTCACCTTCGGCTACAAGACAGCGATCTGGCTCGCTATGTTCGACCGCCATGCCGAGCGGATCCGTGAATTGAAGCCGCGCGTCCTGGTCGGCCAGTTCGCCGGCGCCGCCGGCACGCTGGCCTCGCTCGGCGACAAGGGGTTCGAGGTGCAGGAAGCGCTCTGCGCCGAACTGAAGCTTGGCGTTCCCGCCTCGACCTGGCATGTCGCACGCGACGGTTTTGCCGAGGCCGTGAACTTCCTGGCGCTCGTCACCGGCTCGCTCGGCAAGATCGCGCTCGACACCATGATCATGGCCTCGACCGAATTCGCCGAGGTCTACGAGCCCTTCGTCAAGGGACGCGGTGCTTCCTCGACCATGCCCCAGAAGCGCAACCCGATCTCCTCGGAACTGATGCTCGCGGCGTCGAAGGCGGTGCGCCAGCACGCCGGCCTCATGCTGGATGCCATGGTGCAGGACTTCGAGCGCGCCACCGGGCCCTGGCACGCCGAATGGATGGCGATCCCCGAGAGCTTCGTGCTGACCGCCGGCGCGTTGCACCAGGCGAAGTTTGCGCTCGCCGGCCTCATCGTGGACGAAAGCAAGATGAACGAGAATCTCGCCGTCAGCCGCGGTCTGATCGTGGCCGAAGCCGTGATGATGGGGCTCGCGCCGCAGATCGGGCGGCAGGAGGCCCATGACGTGGTCTACGACGCCTGCCGGCTCGCCCATGAGAAAGGTCTTACGCTGGCGGACGCGCTATCGTCCGATTCCCGCGTCTCTGTCAGAATCGACCGTGCCACGATCGAGGCGTTGACATCACCGAAAAATTACCTCGGCCTTGCTCCCGCCATGGTCGACCGGGTGCTGAAATCGGCAACGCGTTGAAAACCAAAATGCGCGAAACCGCGTATCTTTGGGGTGTCGCAAGGCACTCGCGCACTTGTGTCCCGCGATGCTAGACTTAAATTGAGCAAGAGACGTTCGGCAGAGGATCCGACATGACTGGTCAACGCATCACTTCCACTCCCATCGATCCCGTGAAGCTCGACCGGCTGGCCGAGGTGGCGGTGAAGGTTGGTCTGGGCTTGCGGCCGGGCCAGGATCTGCTCTTGACGGCACCTGCGATCGCGTTGCCGCTGGTGCGGCGGATTGCCGTGCATGCCTACAAGGCCGGCGCCGGCATCGTGACGCCCATTCTCTCCGACGAAGAGATGACGCTGGCGCGCTATCGCCACGGCCACGACGACAGCTTCGATCGCGCCGCCAACTGGCTCTACGAGGGCATGGCCAAGGCGTTCTCGAACAACACCGCGCGTCTTGCCATCGTCGGCGACAATCCGATGCTGCTCTCGGGCGAAGATGCTTCCAAGGTCGCGCGCGCCAGCAAGGCCAATTCCATGGCCTATCAGCCGGCGCTGGAAAAGATCGTCAATTTCGACACCAACTGGAACATCATTGCCTATCCGAGCCCGTCCTGGGCGAAGCAAGTCTTTCCGAACGATCCTGAAGAGGTCGCGATCGGCAAGCTCGCGGACGCGATCTTCGCGGCGTCCCGCGTCGATCGCGAGGACGCGCCGGCCAATTGGGCGAGCCACAATGCGGTGCTGCGGGAGCGCACCAACTGGCTCAACGGCCAGCGTTTCCGCGCGCTCCAGTATTCGGGCCCGGGCACCGACCTCACCATCGGCCTCGCCGATGGTCATGAATGGGAGGGCGGCGCCTCGCTGTCCAAGAACGGCATCAGCTGCAACGCCAACATCCCGACCGAAGAGGTCTTCACCACGCCGCATTGCCGGCGCGTCTACGGCCATGTCGTGAGCTCGAAGCCGCTGTCCTACCAGGGCACGCTGATCGACAACATCGCAGTGCGTTTCGAGGACGGCAGGATCGTCGACGCCAAGGCCTCGCGCGGCGAGGAGGTCCTGAACAAGGTGCTCGACACCGACGAGGGCGCGCGGCGTCTCGGCGAAGTGGCGCTGGTGCCGCATTCCTCGCCCATCTCGCAGAGCGGGCTGTTGTTCTACAACACGCTGTTCGACGAGAACGCGGCCTCGCACATCGCGCTCGGCCAGTGCTATTCGAAATGCTTCGTCAACGGCGCGCAGCTCACGCCGCAGCAGATCGCGGCGCAAGGCGGCAACCAGAGCCTGATCCATATCGACTGGATGATCGGCTCGGCCGAGACCGACATCGACGGCATTCTGGCCGACGGCAGCAAGGTGCCGGTGTTTCGCAAGGGCGAATGGGCGAAGTAACTACGCCGCCGCGTTGCGCAGCATCGGGCTGTTGTCGATGCTGAAGCGGTTGAACAGCGTCGTGAACGGGCTGCCGTCGGTGGCCCGCACGACGGCGTCGGAGGCCGCCACCGCGTCGTAGAGCGCACCGACCGGATCATTCGCCTCGGGCAGGTCGAGACCCCCGCGGATTTGCTCGCGGGCCTCGTTGACGTCGTCCTCGTCGTCGAGTGTCGCCTCCAGCGCGTCCGCCGCCCGCCGCATCTCATGGAGGTCACCGCCGGCGGAAAATTTGAGGATGTCGAGCCAATAGGGGCGCGCCACAACGAGCTGGACGAAAGCCTCGAAACTCTCCGCGACGATTCCCGCGCGGCCTTCCGACGAGACGTAGAGTACGTTCTGAGAGGGCAGCAGCACGAACGCGCCGCCGGAGCCGTCACTGCCGATCTGCCAGGGGCTTTCGATGCCGTCGACGGTGAACCAGGGCTCCTCGTCGGTTGCGAAGGAGACATCAAGGCTGCCGAGCCAGGCGACGACCTCGCCTTGAGCTGCGAGAACCTCCGGGGTGAGGGGCATCGGTATGGCTCCTTTCAGATAGCTTCGCGCACTTTGTCGCACCCCGAAAAAGAAGGGTTCATGTGTGCGAAATTGCAGGGAAATTGGGACGTTAACCGTTTCGCGTCTGCAACTTGCGGCTGATTGTCGGGCCCTGCGTAAGAAAGAATTAAAAACCGGCTACTAGCGTTCCCGCCATCTTTGAACAATCCGGGCCGAGACCCGGCGGATCATATTTTATCCCCTGGGGGAACAGATGTCGCGCACATTGATTGAAATCAGTAGTTGCAATGTAGAGCTTGAGCTGCGGCCGATCGAGCCGTCCTGGATCATCGAGGGCAATCCGGTGTCGCGCTCGCACATCCTGTCCACCAGCGCCGACGGCACCGCTTCGACCATCATATGGGCCTGCACCGAAGGCCGATTCAACTGGTACTACGACATCGACGAGACGATCATGATCATGGAAGGATCGATCGTGCTCGAAAGCGACGGCATGCCGCCGAAGCGCTACGGCCCGGGCGACGTCATCTTCTTCCGCAACGGTGCGCACGCCAAATGGCATGTCGAAGGCCACGTCAAGAAGATCGCCTTCTGCCGCAAGACCAATCCCGTGATGATCGGCTTCCTGATCCGCGTCGTCAACAAGCTCAAGAAGATATTCGTCTCCACAGGCGAGCGCCGTCCGGCCTCGCTGATGGGCGCCGGTTAGAGTTCAATCAGTTTCAAGGACGCTTCCCAGCGGTCACGACGGAAGAGGGGCCGGGATCAACATCCCGGCCCCCTTCTCGTCATGGCGCCAATCCCTTTAAGGCAAATCGAGCCGGTAGAAATTGCTCGCGGTCTGCGAGAACAACGCCGTCTTCTCGGTCTCGCTCAAGGGCGCCGCGATACGCTTGAAGGCGTTGAAGATCACCTGGTAGCTGCACTGGCCCTTGTCCGGGGGGAAATTGCTCTCGAACATCGCGCGCGCGGGTCCAAACGCCTCGATGCAGGTTTCGATGTAAGGCCGCCACGCCGCGGCAAGCTCCTCGGATGACGGCGGCCTCTCGCGCAAATGGAAGTCGTAGCCGAGCAGGCACATCGCGAGCCCGCCGAGCTTCACCACCACGTTCTCGCATTTAGCGATCTCCTGGATCGAGGCGCGCCATTGCGGAAACACCGCCTCGCGCCGTCCGGCAAAGCGGCCGATTCCGGCCGGGCCGCCGCAATGGTCGAGCACGATCCTGGTGTCGGGAAATGCGCGGGCGAGCTCGGTCAGCTCGCCGATCTGCGGATGGAACAGCCAGGCGTCGAAGCTCAGGTTCAGCGGCGAGAGACAGGCAAAGCCCTTGCGGAAGGTCGGGTCCTGCAGCAATCCCTGCGGTCGGCTCGCATACATGCCGGCGACAGCAGGATCCTGGTCCCAGGCCGAGGAATGCCGGATGCCGCGGAAGCGACCATTGCCTGCCGCGATCTCGGCCTCCAGCACCGGTTCTGCGGCATCGCCGAGCAGCAGATTGACGTGGCTGACGATGCCGGCGCAAATCGCGGCCTTGCCGTAACCGCCGCTGGCGCTCATCGCGGCGACGCCATTGGCGAATTCGACTTCGCCCACCGGCCGGAACGCCTCGGGCCCGTGCGCACGATACATCGAGCGGCAGTCGACATAGACGGTGGCGGTGACGTTGTGGCCGGAGGCGATATCGGCCGCCATCTCCTCGATCAGATAGCGGTGCCCGCGATTCCAGAGATGGTGATGGGGATCGACGATCGGCCGCGAGGGATCGATGATCTCCTCCCGATGCAGCGCGAGCCAGTCCTCGCGCGGCTCGACGAATAGCCCGCTCGTGTTGGCGGGCAGACCGCTTGCTGCCATCGGTGTTCGCTCCCCTTACGTATGCTTCTTGTTCGGGGGAGCCTAGCACCTCGTCATCGCGCGCAGCAGCGCGCGTTGCGCAACCGCACCCGTCATCGCGGGCACAGCGGCGCCGTCATCAACCCTTGCGCCGCTTCGCCCTCACATCGACCACCAGCCGCCAATCGGTTGCGCTGGCCGGCTTGACCTCGCCGAGCCAGTGGAAGAAATCCTCGGTGATTTCCGTAAAACTCCAGCGCGTCAGGTCGCCGGCTTCGGTCGTGCCTTCCTGCGCGATGTCGGCATTGCGTGGACGGCCGATCTGCTGGCGGAATATGCAGCGGCCGGGATCGAACCAGGAGATCCGCCAGGCATCGATGGTCGGATCGTAGACCCGCAGCGTCGTGCCGTACCAGTTGCCGGCGATCGGCAAGGCCGGGCTGCCGGTTGGGCGCGGAATGATCCAGACGTCCTGCACGGCGCGGCCCTCCAGTACCCAGCCGAAATGGATTTCGCCGGGGGCGGTATGCTTCGTTCCATCGGGTCCATGGGCGGTGATCTCGGCGTCCCAATCTCCGACGAAGCGGCCATAAAGCTGGAGCGCCGCCGCGTGCTCGGGGTTCGGTCCCTCCGCGTGCAATAATCTCGCAAAGTCGGTCATGTCGATCTCCTATGCTCAGGAGATCAGCACGATCGGGCGGCAGCCGACTTGGAGAAAATTGCGCGTCAGACGCCGTCGAGAATGATCACCGTCGGCTTCGAGGGCAACGCATCCCTCGAGATCCGGAAACTTCGTTCCATGCGGCGCTCGATCTCGAACTGCTGGCCGATGCGTTGCATGAAATCGTCGAGCGGGGTGGCGAAGCGGTGCATCGGCAGCACCACCGAGGCGCGCAGCCGCTTGGTGATCTCGGAGACGCCGTCGAGCGACATGGTGTAGGTGCCGTCGATCGGCACCATCACGATGTCGAGCCGCCCTATCTGGGCAAAGTGGCTGTCGTCGAGCTTGTGGTGAAGATGGCCGAGGTGGCCGATGCAGAGGCCCGCGACCTCGAAGATGAAGATGGAGTTGCCGTCGCGGATCATGTCGGCGCCGGAATCGTCGCCGAAGTAGCGGCGGATGTCGGTGGTGACGTTGCGGATGAAGGTGTCGCCGATGCGCTCCGATACGATGGCCGGCTTGCCGTCCTCGCCCCAGCCATGCAGCACACGAGGAATGCGCTTGTCGGGATATAAAGAGTAGTGCGTGCTGTGGGCCCGATTCATGGTGACGACATCGGGCAGCCGTCCCACCTGGTAGGCCCCGCTATAGTCGGTGGCGATGCGCAAGCCGCCGGGCGTGTCGATGAAATAGGTGGAATGTCCGGCATAGGTAATCTGGACTTCAGCCGAAGCTGCGGCCTGCCGGAACGCGACCGGCGTCGCGCGGGGTGCCGCATTCGCCATCGCCAGGCATTCGCTGCGCTGAGGTGATTGCTGCGCGAGGGCAGGTGAGAGGAACAAGCCGAAGAAGGCAAAGATCGTCAGGACCAGTTGAGACATAACGCGATCATCCGTTGCGCACCCGGCGGCCCGAAGAGTGTATCGTCGAATTTGCACGACGTCATGCGTCGCTACGGCAGCCGCGCCATTCCGCCGCTTGCTTCCACTAGCTTCACTGCCACTTTATCGAATGAAACGAAGGTCTCGGCGCCAAGCCAATAACCCTCATGAGCAATGACACCATCGGCAAAATCGCCGCCAGCATCGAGGAGTGCCAACCCGGCCTCTGCCAAAGGCCGGTTGACGACCACATTGGAGGCATTGATCAAGTGCCGGATCGAAGCGGCGATATTTCCAGCAGAGGTCTTGTAGCCTCGTGAGAGGACCCAAGCTAACTCGCACAATGCGGGGATCGAGATGGCTATGAGGTCCGCGTTGTCGAGAAGGGCTTCGGCCACCTTGCTCTGTTCGGCATCATCTTCGACTAGCACCCGTACCAAGACGTTGGTGTCGGGTGTTATCTTCATCGCTTGCCGGCCCAGCCGTCAGCAATGACCGCGTTCATCTCCTCGATCGAGAGCGATCGGCCGTTCGTCTTTCCCTTCAGGAAGCCAAAGGCATTCGAGATCTTCCCGGTAGGCCGAACTGCCTTCACCTCAACTCGTCCCCCAGGAAGCTTTTCTATCGAGATTTTGTCGCCCGGGTGCACGCCGAGATGTTCCAGGAGGTCCTTCCGCAACGTGACCTGTCCCTTTGCCGTGACGGTAAGCGTACCCATGGAAATCCTCGCTCGCTGATAAGCTTAAGTAAGGCAATACCGCCTTACTTTCAAGTGAGCGCTAGGCGGAGCCGGCTCTACTCCCGCCGCGGGCTGAACTTCCAGGTGATGGCGACGAGGCCCGCGGTGATCAGGCCGCTGACGAGACCGACGATGGGCAGCGTGAGCACCAGTGCGGCGCTGGCAGCCCAGCCGATCGAGGAGAACGCCTCGGCAAAAGTCGCAAGCCGCGACGAGGTCTGGCGGCGGCGAAATTGGCTGCGCCGGGCCTGCACCCGGAACCAAAGCTGGATTGCGGTGGCTGAGGCCGCGCTGACGATGACCGCACCGGCGCTGACCGCGGCCTGGGACGGCGAGGCGAAAGCGAGCGCCGCGATCAGCGGGCAGAAGATGACGGCGATCGCGATCAGCACCACCTCGATCTTGGCGCGGATGACGCTGGACGGCGTCAATGGCGCGGTCGCAACCAGGTCGGGCGCGTCCTCGCCCGAGATCGTCAGCCAGGCAAGCCCGCCGGCGAGTTGACCCGCCGCCATGACGATGACGGGCGTGATCAGTGTCAGCGCCGCGGAGCTGTCGGCGAAGTTGCGCCAGAGCAGCAGCGCCGGCGGGACCAGATAGAGCAACTGCATCAGCGTCTGCGAGATCAGCCAGGGATCGCGCCAGAGCAGCAAAAATTCCTTGCGCCGCAGGGCATGCTGCCGCGATCCGCCGCGGAACGGGCGTACCTTCGCGCGTCGACGACCGGACGCGCCATAGGCGGCGGCATCGATCGCCGTATCCGCGAAGCGGCCCGAGAAGATCGCCATGACGCTTCCGAGCAGCACGAGCCCGAGCGCCAGGAGCAGCAGCAGCGCTTCGGGGTCGCCCATCGCCGCTCGCGCCGGCCACCACCAGATGCTATCGACATCGGGCGCGCAGTTGGCGATCGTGCCCGAGGTCAGGATGGTGAAGCGCGACAGCGTGCCGTAGGATATGATTGCGGCCACCTGGAGCGCGATCACGAAGCCGGCGCCGATGATGGCGGCGAGGATCTGGGCGACGAACCGTGTCCGCGCCGGACCGATCAGGCGGAACAGCAGGATGGTGACGGCGATCGCAATCGCTGCGGCCGACAGGCCCATTGCGACGACGACGCCGAACGCTGCGAGCCAGCGCGCGCCGCCCCCGAATACCAGCACGTCGATGAAGGGCGTCGAGAACAGCAGCGCCATCACCGTGACGGTGAGCGCGATCGCGGCGATGCGCACCGAGAACAGATTCGCCAGTGTCGCGGGTGAGGACATGATGAGGTCGAGATCGGCGCGTGCGTAAAAAACCCGGGTCACCGATTCGATCGCCTGTGACAGCATCAGCGTCCAGGCGAGAAAAATCGTCGCCGAGATCACGATCAGCGAGGATTTGTCGAGCGGCAATTGCAGGTCGGCGAAGCGGCCGATCACCGCCCAGGCCGGCACGTGCAGGAGGGCCGCGAAGAACAGCAGGCCGATCACCGCGGCACGCGTTCGTTTGCGCCGCCCGCCGGTCATCATGGCGAGCCATTCGCGCCAGGCGAGCCGGAACTCGTGGCGCGCGAACCAGGACAGCGCGGTGGCCGAGCTCATGCGGCTTCCTGGAGTGTCACCAGCGCGATGAAGAGATCTTCCAGACTGGTATCGGCGTGCCCGTTTTGCTGGCGCAGCTCGGTCAGCGTGCCCTCGGCAACCAGGCGGCCGGCTGCGATCACGCCGATGCGGTCGGCCATGCGTTCGGCGACCTCGAGGATATGCGTGGTCATGATGACGGTGCAGCCGGCGCGGACGCGCTCGCTGAGGAGTCCCTTGACATGGCGGGCGGAGACGGCGTCCAGTCCCGTCAGCGGCTCGTCGAGGATGATGAGGCGGGGATCGTGCACCAGTGCGCCGGCGAGGGCGACCTTCTGGCGCATGCCCTTGGAAAATCCCTCGCAGCGTTCGTGCCGGTGCGGTTCGAGCCCGAGCGAGTTCAGGAGCTCCGCGGCAACCGGTTCCGAGGCCGATGGTGCGATGCCCCACAGACCGGCCACGAATTCGAGATATTCGAGCGGCGTGAGCTTGTCGTAGATCATGGGTTCGTCGGAGACCCATGCCATCACCTGCTTGGCGGCGACGGGATTTTGGAGCGCATCGACGCCGAAGATGGAGACCGCGCCGGCATCGGGCCGTAAAAGGCCTGCAACCATGCGCAAAGTGGTGGTCTTGCCGGCGCCGTTGGGGCCGACCAGCGCATAGAATTCGCCGGCATGGATGGTGAGATCGAGGTTATCGACCGCCAGACGGTCAAAACACTTCGTTAACCCCAGGACTTCGAGCGCCGAGTCGTCCCGCTTCATCACGGCCACACCTTGCGGTTTTGCATCGCTCGCGACCATGCCCCGAAGATGTTTCGGCACCGTGAATCGCGCTGCCGTAAATTCCGTCATCCGGATTGGACTAATGGCAAGTCACCGTTTGTTGACAGCGCTTGGCGGTTCAGGCTGAATTGGCGAAGGGACGAATGGCGCGAACGCAGCGAAACGACTGCGTAGCGACTGAACACAAGATGCGGCAAGGCGGTCAGGAAGAACCGCCGGTTGTATCGGGAGGATGCGCGACGATGCTGGATTTCGTTCAGCAGCTGGTCAGCGGTGTTGCGCTCGGCTGCGTCTACGGCCTGATCGCGCTCGGCTTCGTGCTCGTCTACAAGGCCACCGAGGTCGTCAATTTCGCCCAGGGCGATTTGATGATGCTGGGCGGCTTCTTTGCCTTCACCTTCATCGGCATGATGGGGCTGAACTACTGGATCGGCTTTGCCGGCGCGGTGGCGGCGATGGCGCTGTTCGGCATGCTGGCCGAGCGCGTGGTGGTGCGGCCGATCCTCGGCTATCCGCAATTCTCCATCATCATGGCCACCATCGGGCTCGGCTATTTCCTGCGCTCGGTCTCCGGCATGATCTGGGGCACCGATGATTTCAAGATCGACACGCCATTCAGCCAGGGCGTGCTGCGGATCGGTTCGCTGGTGCTCGCCCATGACAAGCTCTCGGTGATCGCGGCGACGGTCATCCTCTGCGCGCTGCTCTGGCTGTTCTTCAACAAGACCACGCTCGGCACCGCGATGCGCGCAAGTTCCGAGAACATGCTGGCGGCCTATTACATGGGCATCCCGGTCAAGCGCGTGGTGTCGATCGTCTGGGCGATCAGCGCGGCGGTTGCGACCTGCGCCGGCGTGCTGCTGGCGCCGATCACCTTCATCCATTCCAATGTCGGTCTCGTGCTGGGCCTGAAAGCGTTTCCGGCCGCCGTGCTCGGCGGCTTCGGCTCGATCCCGGGCGCCGTCGTCGGCGGCGTCCTGATCGGCGTCATTGAGAGTATGGCCGGCTTCTATCTGGCCGAGGGCTGGAAGGACGTCGCGCCCTACATCGTGCTGCTCGCCGTGCTCTTGCTCAAGCCCGAAGGCCTGTTCGGCCTTCACGTCCGCAAGAAGGTCTGAACGCATGCGCTTCCTGTTCAAGACCGACTACGAGGACGACATCAGGCTGTTTCCGCATTCGGGCTATTACGTCTCATACGGTCTCCTGCTGGCCGTGCTGCTGATCGCGCCCTATGTGCTCTCCAGCTATCTGATGAGCCAGCTCGTCTTCGTCTGCATCTATGCGACCGTCGGCGTGGCGCTGTTGATCTTGACGGGTTTCACTGGGCAGGCCTCGCTCGGGCATGCGGCGTTTCTCGCGATCGGTGCGTATACGGCGGCCTATTTGCAGAAATATGGTGTGCCGTTTCCGGTCTACTTTCTCGCCGCCGGGCTCCTGACCGGGCTGATCGGTGCGCTGGTCGGCTTCCCCGCGCTGCGGCTGCAAGGCATCTATCTCGTCATCGCCACCATCTCCTTCGCCTTCATCGTCGAGGAGATTCTGGCGCGCTGGGAGAGCGTCACCAACGGCAACGAGGGCATGCGAATCAAGGCGGTGTCGCTGTTTGGGGTCGCCGTCTCGCGCGACAGCCCCACTTTCTATTTCCTGTGCCTCGCCGTGCTGGTGCTGACCATCGTCGGCACGCTCAACCTGTTGCGCTCGCCGACGGGGCGCGCCTTCGTCGCGATCCGCGACAGCGAGACGGCGGCGCGCAGCATGGGCGTCAATGTCGCGCTGTACAAGGTGAAGTCCTTTGCGATCTCCGCGGCGATCACCGGCTTCGCGGGCGTCCTGTTCGCGCACAAGCTCTCCTTCATCTCGCCGGAGATGTTCACGCTCCAGCTCTCGATCGAGTTCATCATCGTGATCCTGATCGGCGGCACCTTCAGCCTGCACGGCGCGGTGCTGGGAGCGATCTTCATCGTGATGATCGATCCGTTCCTGACCTACCTCAAGGACGACATGCCCGGCATCATCGCCGGCATTGCCGCGACCTTCGGAGCGGGCACGCAGACCGCCGCCAATGTCCAGTCCAAGGTCGCGGCCTTTGCCTCGCTCAACGGCCTGAAAGGCGCGATCTACGGCATCATCATCGTATTGTTCGTGCTGTTCGAGCCGCTCGGGCTTTACGGCCGCTGGCTCAAGATCAAACTCTTCTTCCAGCTGTTCCCGCTCTACAAGCGCGCCACCTTCAAGCGGCAGAAGATCTACGTGAAGTCGGAGCGCAACCGATGAGCTATTTTCGCGCCGAGAGCTTGTCGCTGCATTTCGGCGGACTGAAGGCCGTCGATGCGGTGTCATTCGCGGTCGAAAAGGGCGAGATCCTCTCGATCATCGGGCCCAACGGCGCCGGCAAGAGCTCGATTTTTAACCTGATCTCGCGGATCTACCGGCCGACCTCGGGGCGCATCTTCTTCGAGGACCAGGACATCACGGAGCAGCCGCCCCATGACATCGCAAGGCTCGGCATCGCGCGCACGTTTCAGAACATCGAGCTGTTCGAGAATGCGACGGTATTGTCGAACCTGCTGGTCGGCCGCCACCGGCATTCGACCACGCAGCTTTGGCAGGAACTGTTGTTCCTGCCGGGCGTACGGGCCGACGAGAAGGTGCATCGCCGCAGGGTCGAGCAGGTCATCGAATTCCTCGATCTCGAACCCTACCGCGACAAGCTGATCTCGGGTCTGCCTTACGGCGTGCGCAAGGTGATCGAACTGGCGCGCGCACTATGCTCGGAGCCGAAGCTGATCCTGCTCGACGAACCGTCCTCCGGCCTCAACGTGGAGGAGACCGACGACATGTCGTTCTGGATCCGCGACCTCAAGAGCGAACTCGGCGTCACCGTGCTCATGGTCGAGCACGACATGTCACTGGTCAACCGCGTCTCCGACCGCGTCATCGCCCTGAACTACGGCCGGGTCCTGGCGATGGGCTCGCCCGCCGAAGTGCAACAGCACCCCGATGTCGTCGCCGCCTATCTGGGAGCCTGACGCGATGGATGCCGTGGTGACACCAGACATCATCCTGAAACTCTCCAACATCGAGAGCTATTACGGGCCGATCATGGCGATCCGCGGCATCTCGCTCGAAGTGCCGCGCGGCCGCATCGTCACGCTGCTGGGCGCCAACGGCGCCGGCAAGACCACGGTGCTCAAGACGATCTCGGGCATTCTCGATCCGCAGAAGGGCGCCATCGAGTTCATGGGCAAGTCGATCCAGCGCATGGAGGCGGACAGGATCGTGCGGCTGGGCCTCAGCCACGTGCCGGAGGGACGCGAGGTGTTCCCGTTCCTCTCCGTGCGCGAGAACCTGATGATGGGCGCCTATCCGCGCAGCGATCGCGATGGTGTCGCGGACGATCTGGAGCGCGTCTACGGCTATTTCCCGCGGCTGAAGGAGCGCATCAACCAGCCGGCCGGACAGCTCTCCGGCGGCGAGCAGCAGATGCTTGCGATCGGCCGCGCGCTGATGAACCGGCCGACGCTGTTGCTGCTCGACGAGCCCTCGCTCGGGCTGTCGCCGATCCTGGTGAAGGAGATCTTCGCTATCATACGCCGCGTCAACGAGGAGCAGGGCATGTCGATCCTGCTGGTCGAGCAGAACGCCAAGGTGGCGCTGGAGACGGCGCATTATGGCTATGTGCTGGAGATCGGCCGGATCGTGATGAACGACAGCTGCGACCGTTTGATGCATTCGAAGGACATCCAGGAATTCTATCTTGGCGCCAAGGAAGCGGGCGCACGAGGCGAGCGGCGCTGGAAAAAGAAGAAGACTTGGCGTTGAAGCAAGACTTGGCCCTGAAGCAAGACTTGGCGTTGAAGGAAGAATTGGCGTTAGATCGGGAGACCCGTCCGGAACAATAGACCGCCGGCAAGGCAGGCAGCGGAGGGGAACGCGACAAGGAGGAGACTTGCATGGCCCGACCGGCGGTGCTGACGGTCGCTGACACCATCGCGAAGAGCTTTTTGCGCGCCGCGGAAACGCGGGGCGACAGGCCGGCTATACGCGAGAAGAAATTCGGGATCTGGCAGCCGACCAGCTGGCGCGAATGGCTGGAGATCTCGAAGGAGATCGCCTACGCGCTGCACGCCATCGACTTCAGGCCCGGCGACGTTGCTTCCATCATCGCCAACGCCGTGCCGGAATGGGTCCATGTCGACATGGGCATTCTGTGCGCCGGCGGCGTCTCTTCCGGGATCTATCCAACCGATGCCTCATCCCAGGTCGAATATCTCGTCAACGATTCCCGGACGAAAGTGATCTTCGCCGAGGACGAGGAGCAACTCGACAAGGTCCTGGCCTGCCGCGCACGCTGTCCGTCTCTGCGAAAGATCATCGTGTTCGACATGGAGGGCCTCAGCGGCTTCTCCGATGAGATGGTGATGTCGCTCGACGAGTTCCGTGCGCTCGGGCGCAACCACATGGCCGGCCGTGAGGCGCTGTGGCAGGAGATGATCGACAGTCGCAGCGGGAGCGATCTCGCGGTCCTCGTCTATACATCCGGCACCACGGGCCCGCCCAAGGGCGCCATGCACGCCAACCGCAGCGTCACGCACCAGATGCGGCACGCCAACGATTTCATTCCGGCGCGCGAGAACGAGGACCGGCTGATCTTCCTGCCGCTCTGCCACGTCGCCGAACGGATCGGCGGCTACTACATCTCGGTCGCGCTCGGCTCGGTGATGAATTTTGCCGAGAGTCCGGAGACCGTGCCGGATAATCTGCGCGAGGTGCAGCCGACCATCTTCCTCGCGGTGCCGCGGATCTGGGAGAAATTCTATTCCGCGATCACCATCGCCCTGAAGGATGCGACGCCGCTGCAGCAATGGGTCTACCGCCGCGCCATCGATATCGGCTATCGCATGGTCGATTGCAGGATGGAAGGGAAGCCGCCGCCGCTGTTGTTGCGGCTCGCCAATGGCATCGCTTACCGGCTCGCCTTCCGCAACATCCGGCGCATGATCGGGCTCGATCGTTGCCGCATCGCCTTCACCGGCGCGGCGCCGATCGCGCCGGAGCTGATCCGCTGGTATCTCGCGCTCGGGATCGACATCCACGAGGTCTACGGCCAGACCGAGAATTGCGGGGTCGCCACCATGATGCCGGCGGAGCGGATCAAGCTCGGCTCGGTCGGCAAGGCGGTGTCGTGGGGTGAAGTGGCGCTGTCGCCCGACGGGGAAATCCTGATCAGGGGCGACTTCCTGTTCATGGGCTATCTGAACCAGCCGGAGAGGACAGCAGAGACCATCGACCATCGCGGCTGGCTGCATACCGGCGACGTCGGCACCATCGACAATGAGGGCTTCGTCCGTATCACCGACCGAATGAAGGACATCATTATCACCTCCGGCGGCAAGAACATCACGCCGTCCGAGATCGAGAACCAGCTGAAATTCTCGCCCTACATCTCGGACTCCGTGGTGATCGGCGACAAGCGGCCATACCTCACCTGCCTCGTGATGATCGACCAGGAGAATGTCGAGAAATTCGCGCAAGACCACGACATCCCCTTCACCAATTATGCCAGCCTGTGCCGCGCGACGGAGATCCAGGACCTGATTTGGCGCGAGATCGAAGCGGTCAACGCCAATTTCGCCCGTGTCGAGACCATCAAGAGATTCTATCTGATCGAACGCCAGCTCACTCCGGAGGACGAGGAGCTGACGCCGACCATGAAACTGAAGCGCGGCTTCGTGAACAAGCGTTACGCCGCCGAAATCGACGCGATGTACCCGGCGCGGGCGGTGGCTTGAACAATCTTGTTTGAACAACAGCGAAGGAGTGATGGCCCCACCCTTCGCACCATAAGGGCCCCAAGGAGAGGAGACGTCAATGTTGAGATCGTTGAGAACGTTCGGCTTTGCGGCAGGCGCGGTGGTGCTCACCTGTTTGCCGGCCGTCGCGCAAACCAAGGTCACCAATGAAGGCATCTCGGCCTCCGAGATCGTCATCGGCACCCATCAAGATCTGTCGGGGCCGATCAAAGGCTGGGGCGTGCCGGTCTCGAACGGCATGAAGATGGCGGTCGAGGAGATCAACGCCGCCGGCGGCGTCCAGGGGCGAAAGATTCGGCTTGTGGTCGAGGACAGCGGCTACGACCCGAAGAAGGCTGTGCTCGCATCGCAGAAGCTGATCGAGCGCGACAAGATCTTCGCGATGGTGGGGCCAATGGGTTCGCCGACTGTCCTGGCGGCGCAGGATATCCTGCTCGACGCCGGCGTGCTTCAGCTGTTCCCGCTGACGGCGGCGGAGTTCACGTTCAAGTTCGATCCCGCCAAGCCGCAGGAGCGGCTGAAGTTCAACAATCTGCTGCCCTATGTGGAGAGCACGCGGGCGGCGCTGAAATACATGATGGAGTGGAAGAACTTCAAGAAGCCATGCATCATGCATCAGGACGACGAGTACGGGAAGAACGTGCTCGACGGCTTCAACCAGCAGCTCACTGCCATGAAGGTCCAGCCGGCCTCGATCACGAGCTACAAGCGCGGTGCCTCCGACTTCAGCGCGCAGGTCGCCAAGATGAAGTCCGACAGCTGCGACCTCGTCGTGCTCGGCGCTGTGCTCCGTGAGCCCATCGGCGCGATGACGGAAGCCAAGAAGCTCGGCTGGGACGTCACCTTCCTCGGCGCGACGCCAACCAATGTGATGGAGGTGCCCATGCTCGGCAAGGAGGCGGTCGAAGGGCTCTATGCGGCGTCCGGATTCGAGATCCCCTACGAGGACACCGCAAAGGGCAAGGTGAAAGACTGGCTGGTCAATTACAAGAAGATGTTCAGCACCGATGCCAACACGCAGGCCATCATTGGCTACAACGCGGTGATGACGTTCGCGTTCTACGCCAACAAGGCGGGCAAGGATCTGACCGGCCAGAAAATGCTGGACGCGCTGGAATCGGGCGACAAGTTCCTCGACATCTTCAACTCGCCGCCGACCAAATTCTCCAAGACCGACCACCTCGCCAACACCATCACCCAGGTGCAGCAGGTCAAGGGCGGCCGCTGGGTTCTGGTGAAGGACAATCTGATGTTTTGATTTCTTCGCCTCTCCCCGCATGCGGGGAGAGGCCGGAATTTACGCAGCAAATTCCGGGTGAGGGGGCTCTCCGCGAGTCGAACTGTCGCCGGATCCGCTGAAGCAGCCCCTCACCCCAACCCTCTCAGCGCGAGCGAAGCTCGTCGCGACCCCGTAAGAACGGGGCGAGGGAGAGGACACAGCCCTACGATCCCCCACCCGCGGTGCCTGAATTCACCGGGGCCAACTCGTCTTCCCGGCAGCGCCAGCCATCGGCGGCTTTGACAAACGCAAACGTGCGCTGGATCCGTAGGCGGCGCGTGACATTGAAGGCGTCTGCGGAGCGCTCCTTGGTGCCGACGCCTGGCTGCGGACGGCCCGTTCTGGCGTCCCAGCAGGTGCCCGTGCACGTCGTGGCGATCTTGCTACAGGTGGCGAAGGGTGCCAGCACGGCCATCTCGATTTCGCCCGTGACCTGCGCCTCCTGCTCGCCCACCTGGCTGTCGAGCGCGTAGACGCGGTTGATGCGTAGGAAGTTGCCGCAGGAATTGGCCGCGTGGATTCGCGCGGCGCAGAAATCGACGGCATCGGTATCGGGCGCGCGGGCTGCGACCTGCCGGCCGAACACCTTCTTCGGGTCGCCTTTCGCAGCGCCAATCTCGTCGGCCTTGTGCTTCAGATAGCCGGCGAGACAGTCCTCCGCCGACTCGAGCTCCCCGAGCGGCACGTTCTCCTTGCCGACCAGATTGCATTTGCGATCGCGCTCCCGCGTCCACCGGCCATATTCGGCGAAGGCAAAGCGTGCCGCGGTCGGATCGAGCTTGCCGATCAGGCCGAGGACCTGGCTGTTCAACTCGGTCTCGGCCAGCGCCAGCGACGGGTCCGCGCAGATCAGCGCGCCCGCGGCGGTGTTGGCGGCGAGACAGTCGAAATCCGGATCGCGCACGATCGCGGCGCGCTCATCGGTCACCTTGAGAAGACATGCCTTCACCCGGTCGAAATCGTCGGTGCGGATCGCGGTCTGGCCGACGATGCCGCAACCGAGATTGCGCTGGCGAACCCAGATCGCGTTCTCCTCGATCCCAGGCAGGCGATCGGGCAGGCGGGCAAGCCGCGCCTCGATTCCCGTGCTCAGCTTCTCGGCGGCGGCGGCAAGCTCGGCATCACCGCAGAACAATTGATTGCCGGGATCGCGGATCTGCTGGCAGTTGTTCCTGACGAACAGCGGCAGCCTGTCGGCGACGGAGCGGTCGGCCGGGCCGGATTGCGCGAAGCCTGGGGTCGCGGGCAAGCCCAGCAGCGCAAGCACAGTCAGCACGATGAACCGCATTCCAGTCGCCCCCGCATAGCCGCGGCCATGCTAGCGTCCGGGATCGCGCGGCGAAATGGTTTTGTGATGGGCGGTTGGATTATGAGACCAGTACGATCAACGCGCCTCGGCGGCGATCATCGAGAACCGCACGGGTTCGTCGACATATTTCAGCACGGCCGATTGATAGAGCACGAACAGCGGCTGATAGCTCCGCGCGGCGTCGTCCTCGACCATTGCCATGCGGCGATTGTCGAGCATCAGCCAGTGGCCGTCGAGCCGTGCAGCGGCAACCGCATGCTCTTCACCGGCCCTGATGTCGCGCACGACGACGATGCGGAGATCTTCAGCGGCGACGCCCGCTAGCTTAAGGGCGGCGAGCTTGGCAATGGCATAGTCCTCGCAATCTCCGGCGCCACGCGCGAAAGTCGCGAGAGGTGAGCTCCAGACGTCCTCAGGACCGTCATCGGCGGCACGGATGGCGAGGTTGATGGCGCGATTGGTTTCGCCGAGCAGGGCGCGGCCGTCACGGCTGCGGGCCTGGTCGACGATGGCGAGCAGTTTCAGCGCAGCGGGCGAAGCGCAATTGTCCCGGTCGCCGTCGCACAGCGCGAGCTGCACCATGTCATCGTCGAGCCTGGACCTCAGCGCGAGCCATTTCTGTTGCAGGCTGCCGGCGGAGATGGCGAAGGCGAACACGCCGAACGGCTCGGCGGATTTGCGCACGAGGACGCCGGCTCCCGGCGACAGCAGAGTGCCAGCGCGAAGCTCGGCGGCCGATCCGAGCAGGATCAATCCGCACAGCACAAGGATTGCGCGCCAAGCGCGCGAGCGAGCAGCGGTCTCCATCTGACATCCCCTTCCGGCTTCGCCAGGTCCCCCTCGACCTGTACGTGCCGGGCTTTGTTGCTTTCGCGGAGATAGTGCGAGGCAGGCGGTTTTGTTCTGCTTAACGCGCCCGGCCGGGGTCCCAAAACCGGGCAACAGGCTGAAACGGGCCTGCTTAAATTGCGTAAAATTTTACGATTAGCCGGCTAGGAGGGCGGCAGTTGCCGCGAAGAAGGACCAATTGCAGGCACAAGTTGTCGCGGAACTGATTCTGCGCCTTATGGCTAACGGCCCGCTATTTCACGAGTTCTGTTAGCTGGATCACAGATTTGGCTCCGTATTTGCCGCAGGGTGGTGCGGGGCACCACGAACAAAAGATGACAGAAGTATCTATTGTAGAATTTCTACAATGGAATACATGGGGTTACTGGAAATGAGCGGAAATAAGCGCTACTTTACTTATGAGTATTTCAAAAATTACTTTGGCTTCTCTGCGGACGCCCAGCCGCCTGAGAGCATCGACCGCTTGGTGATGCCAAATCACACAAGCAATAGGTGGTTTCGCTAAGGACTTGGTAATGATATGCAAGTTTAGGCGAGCGATACTTACTTAGATTTTAACTCCTTTTTTGGTGCCCCGATTGAATTACGCTGGCAAATTTGACGCCGCGATTTCCTTGGACGGCTTGGGTTCCCGATCGCCCGCCGATGGCCACGTCGATTCCTTTACCGCCAAGGCACACGGCCACGTGCCTGACGGCGCTTTCGTCGTTCCCGACCCGAACCTGATCTTCAACGGCGATTTCAAGCGCGCCGGTCTCGACCTCGTGCTGTCCCATGACGGGCACGATTTCGTCGTTCACGATTATTTCAGGGGCGACAAGCGCGCGGCGATCGCCTCGCCCGACGGCGCGCATCTCACCGGCGACGTCGTCAACGCACTCACCGGCCATGTGCAATACGCGCAGGCCGCCTCCGGCATTGCCGCCGCGCAGGTCATCGGTCACGTCACCAAACTCTCCGGCAGCGCGACCGCGGTCCGTAACGGCGTCTCCGTCATCCTGAACAACGGCGACAACGTCGAGAAGGGCGACGTGGTCTCGACCGGTGGCGACTCGACGCTCGGCATCACGTTCATCGACGGCACGGTGTTCGGCCTGTCCTCTAACGCGCGGATGGTGCTGAACGACATGGTCTACGACCCCAACGGGTCGAACAATTCCTCTCTGCTCAGTCTGGTCGCGGGCACCATCACCTTCGTTGCCGGTGAGACCGCCAAGCATGGCGACATGAAGGTCGACACGCCGGTCGCCACCATGGGCATCCGCGGCACGGCGGTGCTGAGCCAGATCAACTTCGTCGTTCCCGCCGGCGGCGGCGATCCGCAGCCGCAGGCGAGCTTCCAGGTGCTGGTCGAGCCGAACGGCACGACGGGCTCCTACATCCTGTTCGACAAGGTCACGCTGCTGCCGATCGCGACGGTCAACCAGGCCGGCCAGATGATCCAGATCAGCGGCGGCAACGTCTCGATCTCCAATGCCCTGATGTCGCCGGACATCCAGAAGCTGATCACGGACGTGTTCACGCTGAAGTTCACGGACAACAACAGCAACACCAAGCTGACCCAGAACTTCACCGACTCGATCACGCAGACCGGCAACATTGTCTTCATCAAGACGGATACCGGTGCCACCGCGACCGCGACCTTCACGCATCTCCCTGACCCGGGATCGCCGGCGTCCGGCCATGATCCGTCGACCAGCACCCGCATTCCGGGCCCGCCCGTTCGTCAAAGCCTCGATCTCAACGGCAATGTGAAGACGGCGTTCGGGTTTACCGAGCGCGCGGACACGACCGGCGACACAACTCATTACGATACCATCTCCGGTCGCATCACCTTCGTCGATCAAAACCTGGCCGATCTGCCGACGGTGAGCATAGACCTCGGCGATACGCCGAACTTTGTCTACAAGAACGCCAGCCAGCAGGATGTCACCGGCGCGCTCTCTGCACTCCAGAAGCAAGACATCGCGGCAACGCAGATCCAGATCAGCGTCGCCGCAGCCGCCGGTAACAACAACAACGGCTCGGCGGTCTGGACCTACACGATTCCCGACCACGTCTTCGACTTCCTTGCGGCGGGCGAAACGTTGACGCTGACCTACAAGGTCCGCGTCAACAATAATTTCTCGGTCAATCCCGAAACGTCGACCATCGACATCACCATCACGATCACCGGCACCAACGACAAGCCGGTGATCACCACCAGCGTTCCGACCATCATCTTCGAAGGCGGCACCAGCGTGCCGGGTGGCCCGCTCACCAGCGATGTTCCGACGACAGGCACGCTGAGCTTCGACGACGTTGATCTCACCGACAAGCATACGGTGTCGGTGGCGTTGACCAGCGCGACCTTGCCTGATGGCACCGTTCCGCCGGGGCCGCTTGCGGCGTTCCAGAGCGCGATGTCGGTCGCGATCGCGGCGGGCGCCGACAGCACCGGAGACGGAACCGGCACCATCAACTGGTCGCTGGCTGACCTGCCGGTCTATCTCGCCGACTTCATCCCCAAGGGTGAGGTGCTGACGCTGGTCTACACCGTGACGCTCAAGGACGCGCAAGGCGCCACCTCCCAGCAGACCATCACCGTCACGATCACCGGCACCGACGCTCCCGCCGTGGTGTGGATCGCGACCGACAAGCCCGGCGCTCCCTCGGGCGGCTTCTGGAAGGATGCGGCCAACTGGGCAACCGGCACGGTCCCGACCATCAATGATGACGTCATCGTCATCACCGACCAGCTGCATGGGCTGACGCCGTCCTATCCGGTGACGATCGACGCGGCTGCGTATGCCAAGTCGATCACGATGAACGACTACGACACCACGGCCGGCCACACGGCACCAGAAGTCATCAACAAGAGTGCGCTGACGATTGCGGGCGAGATCAGCCTCAAGGCCGATTCGAAGCTCACCAATTTCACGGCAAGCACGATCTCGGTTGGTGGCAAGGCCGAGTTCCTGGATAGTAGCGTACTCACCAGTGCCGGTTATCTGACGCTTGCGGCCGGTGGCGATTTCGCTGGCGGTACCACGATCACCAATTCCGGCATGATTGAGCTGTCCGGCGGCACGCTGAAGACGCTCGCCGCAATTAACAATGCCGGCGGCACGCTGAAGGCCGATGCCGGCACGACGCTGATCGTCGATACCGCAACCATCAGCGGCGGCACGGTCACCATCGCCGGCACGCTGGAACTCGACGGCACCAGCGTCCTCAAGGACGGCACGCTGAACAATTCAGGAGCGGTCAACGTCAAGGGCACTGCGGAGTTCGCCCACGAGACCGTCGCAAACACGTCCGGCGGCACGATCAAGGTGCTGGCGAATGGCTGGCTGACGATCGACCAGGGTTCGACGGTTGCGAATGCCGGCAACGTCACGGTCGATGCCAACGGCAAGCTGACAGTGAACGGCGCGACGATCAGCGGCGGTACGATCGACGGTCTCGGCACGATCGACGTCGCCGGTGCCAGCACGATCGATGGCGGCGCCACGCTGAGCACGAGCACGGTCACTGTCGGGAACGGCATCGCGCTGACGCTCGATGGCATGACGGTGTCGGGCTCGAC
>NZ_JBVVPT010000013.1:109848-172739 GCF_055811715.1 Bradyrhizobium sp. WSM4872
GCGGCACGATCGACGGCCCCGGCACGATCGACGTCGCCGGCGCCAGCACGATCGATGGCGGCGCGACGCTGAGCACGAGCACGGTCACTGTCGGGAACGGCATCGCGCTGACGCTCGATGGCATGACGGTGTCGGGCTCGACGATCAGCGGCGGCGGCAGCGTGGTGCTGAAGGGCACCGTGCAACTGGCTGGCAACGCCAAGATCGAGGACGGCCCGATCACCAACACCGGCACGCTGGAGATTGCCGGCGCGGCGACGCTGCTCAACGACGTCCTCACCAATACCGGCCACACCGTCCATGTCGACGGCGGCAAGACCCTGACGCTGTCCGGTACCGAGATCACAGGCGGCACGATCGACGGCCCCGGCACGATCGACGTCGCCGGCGCCAGCACGATCGATGGCGGCGCGACGCTGAGCACGGCCGCAGTTAGCGCTAATGCCAAGCTGACGCTGGACGGCATCACAGTGTCGGGCTCGACGATCACGGACAATGCCGGCATCGAGCTCGACAACAGCGTCAAGCTCAAGGACGGCGCCACGGTCCAGGGGGCCTCAGCTGCGTCCAAGGGTGCGATCACCAACAACGGCACGTTGGAGATCGCCGGCGCGGCGACGCTGCTCAACGACATCCTGACCAACACCAGCCATACCGTCACGATCGATGATGGACAGACGCTGACGCTGGCCGGCACCGAGATATCAGGCGGCACCATCAACAATTTCAACGGTGCGTCCGGCGGCACGCTCAACGTCGCCGGCGACAGCAAGATCGATGGCAACGCGGCGCTGAACAAGGGCGCCATCACGGTCGAAAACGGCATCACGCTGACGCTCGACGACGCCACGGTGACCGGCAGCGCGATCGCCAACGGCGGCATTGTCAAGGTCGATGCAACCAAGAAGCTAACGCTGGCGGGTGCGACCCTGACCGGCGGCACGCTCACCGTCGTCGGTACGCTTGCTTCCTCCGGCGCCACGACCATCATCGACGCCAATATCTCGAACGGCAATCTGCTCGAGTCGACCCTCGGCGGCCTGCTGGCGCTGGTGGCGACGACTCCCGCTACCACCATCACGAACAGCGGCATGATCCGGGCCAGCAACGCCGAGCTCGACATCAGCGGAGAGGCCGTCACCAACACGGGCACGCTTGCAGCCATCAATAGCGGCACGCTGAAGCTGACCTCGAACACGGTGGTCAACGATGGCGGCATCGTCTCGGTCGAGTCCGGCTCGACACTCGATCTCCAGGGCGCGACCATCGACGGCGGCACGGTGACGATTGCCGGTACGCTGGAATCGACTGGCACGAGCGCGATCAACAACGCCGACATCACCAACACCGGCACGATCACGGTGACCAGCGGTACGCTGACGATAGATCCTGCCATCCTCCACACCATCACCAATCACAATCTGATTCAGGCGAACGGTGGTGAACTCGATATTTCCGGTGACCTGATCGTCAACTCCGCCGATATCATGGCGGTCCATGGCGGCACGCTGAAGCTTGCGAGCGTCATCGTCGCCAATTCCGGCGGGACGATTGCGGTCGACGGCACCTCAAAGCTCTATCTGACCGACGTCTCGATCAACGGCGGCAGCCTGAGCAATGCCGGCAATCTCTACGGCGTATCCGGCTCCAACACCGTTTCGGCGATGGTCACGAACACCGGCACCATCGAGGTGCAGGCCGGCACGCTCAACCTCGCCGGCGGCCTCAGCGGTGTCGGCTCGGTCATCATCGATAAGGGCGCGACACTTGAGCTCGCGGGGGCGACGGCGCAGACCATTGCCTTTGCCGGCGGCGCCGATACGCTCCAGCTCGACAAGGTGGCGGGCCAGAGCTTCACCGGCACCATTGCCGGTCAGTCGACGAAAGCCGGCACGTTCACGATCAAGGGCGCGGCCGATATCACGACATCGAGCGGCGATGCACTCGACTTCACCGCATCGGGCGGCACATCCGCAACGCCCGCCAAGATCGTTCTCACGCCCACCGGTGCACTGACTGGCGCGGCCAACGGCGTCGCCGTCACTCAGAACGGTACCGGCGATATCTCGTTCACGGCGACCGGCGACATCAAGGGCCTCGCCGGCCACGGCATCTGGTTGCGCGACAGCGCGACCGGCGCCGGCGATATCACTGTCAACAATCTCACCGGCCAGGCGACCGGCACCGGCGCGAATTCGGTCGGCGTTCTTGTCGAGAATTTGAACAGCGCCAGCGCCGGCGGCATTTCGATCACCCAGCTCGGCGGCGCTATTGGCGGCGCATACGGCATCGACGCGACCACGCAGGGCAACGGGGACATCGCCGTTGACGCCGGCGGTACCGTCACCGGCAGCTCCGTCTACGGTATCCGCGCGCGCAGCTATGGCAGCGGCAGCGAGACCGTCACGACGGAGGCCGGAAGCGTCGTCACGTCGGGCAGCTCGGCCATCATCGCGGTCAATCGAGCAAATTCGATCGACGCCTCGGACGGCAGCACCATCACCGTCACGACCTACGGCACGATCAATTCCGGCAGCACCCTGAACCAGAGCGGCAACACGCCGGCGGGCATTCAGGCCGGCTACACCGGTGCCACGACCGGATCGAGCGCCAATACCAACGTCAACGGCACCGTCATCATCAGCAATCACGCCAACATCAACGCCGCGGCGGGCTATGGCATCGACGCCTACAATTACGGCAATGGCGACGTCAGGGTGACCAGCTTCGCCGGGACCACGATTTCGGTCTCCGGTACCCAAAGCGTCGGTATCAACGCCTCGGCATTGAGCGGCGGCACTGGCGACGTGACGGTCACGCTTGGCGCAAATGTTACGATCTCGGGTGCGACGAGCTACGGCATCAGGGCTTACAGCATCGATGCGGGCGACGTCAGCGTTACCATGGCGAATGGCGACAGCATCACGTCTGGCAGCACCGGCATCGTGGCGGTCAACTACGCCACCGCGATCGCTGGGGGCATCGGCAGTACGATCTCGGTCGAGGCCCATGGCACGATCCACTCCGGCTCGACCTCGAATAACGACGGCACCACTCCCGGCGGGATCATCGCCGGCTATAAGCCCGGCGGGGCCGGAACGTTCTCGAATGCAGTCAAGGGCGACGTCACCGTCACGAGCGATGCAACGATTATCGCCGATGCGGGCTACGGCATCGAGGCGTTCACCTGGGGTGTCGGCAACCTCACAGTCACGACCGGCGCGACCTCCTCGATTACGGCCGCCGGTACCGCTATCGGCGCCTTCGATCACGGTGGGGGCGACGTCAGCGTCACCAATAATGGCTCCGCCATCGGTGCGGTCGGCGTGTCTGCCATCGCCAACGGCAGCGGCGACGTCACCATCGTCAATCACGGCGGTATCACCAGCACGAGCCTCGCCGGCATCAGTGTGGCGCAGAACGAAGTCGGTGCGACCGGCTCGACCCATATCACCAATACCGGATCGATCGTGGCCCCGAGCGCCCATGCGGCGATCTTCATCCAGGAGAACGCGAGCGGCATCGCGCAGATCGACAATTCCGCCACCGGAACGATCGGACCAGCCGTCGCCTCGACCGTGACCGCTGCGACCTATGCCATCGTCGAGACCGGCGGCGCTATCACGATCAACAATGGCGGCCACATCAACGGCAATATCTCGGTTGCTACCGCGACGTTCAACAACGAGTCCGGCGGCACCTGGACGGTCGCCGGCTCGGGCGTCTTCGGCAACGCGTCGTCCATCGTCAACCACGGTGCCATCGACCTGCATGGCGCGTCGATCTCCGGGACCGGGCTGAGCGTCGAGAATTGCGCGACCATCGACAGCTGGGGCACGGCGTCGATCACGGGTACCATCGCCAATGCCGGCAGCATCGAGGTCCATGACGGGGCGCTGACGCTGTTCGGCTCGGTGTCGGGCTCGGGCTCGGTCACCGTCGACGTCGGCGCGTTGCTGAAGCTCGACGGTACGGTCACCGCCACGCAAACGATCACGCTCGACGGCGACGGCGCCCATCTTCAGATCGATGCGTCGACCTTCGGCGGATCGATCGCGGCGTTGTCCGCGCATGATACGATCGATCTGTCGAGCATTGTTTATGATGACGGCACGTCGGCGACCTATAACGCCGCGACCAGCGAACTCATCGTGAGCGACGCTCACAATCATACGATTACGCTGAAACTCGCGGCCGGCGTCGACTATAGCAATTATCATTTCGCCGGCAGCGACGACGGCCATGGCGGCACGCTGATCACGATCAATCCGAATGACGACAAGCCGGCGTTCGATACGGCAACGGCAACGCTGACCGCGACTGTCCCCGAACGCGAGAACACCACCGGCTCTTCGGCACTCGACCCGACGCCCACGGCCGCGACCGGCTCGATCGATTTCAAGGACGTCGATCTCACCGATCGGCCGACGGCGGAGATCACAGGTCAATCCGTGACCTGGCTCGATACCGACGGCACGACTCCGTTGACGCTGACGGGCCAGGAAGCCGCGCTCGAACACGCCCTGACCCTTCTGCCGCAGATCGGCAAGAACAACGGCACGGTCTCCTGGAGCTATTCGATCGCCGACGGAGCGCTGGACTTCCTCGGCGAGAACCAGAGCGCCAAGGTAGTCTCTACCGTCACCCTTGATGACCATCACGGCAAGACCGATACAGCCGAGGTCACGGTCACGATCATGGGCAAGAACGATGCGCCCGCGATCACGGCGGAAACGGACGACCATTCCGGCGCGGATCTGCTCGAGACGAATACGGAATTGGTGAAGCATGGTACGCTGACGGTTTCGGATGCCGATGCCACCGATCACGTGACGGTCGCGGTCGATCATCTCGATATCTATTTTGACGGTGTGCCCCAGACCGACTACGTCGGCGAGCCCTCGAGCGCGACGCTGCTCAACTATCTGGCCGTGCAGCCCGGGGACATTCTCGATGGCACCGCCACCCACGCCACGTTTACGTGGGACTTCAATTCAGGCAGCGAGACCTTCGACTTCCTTGCCGCCGGCCACACGCTGTCGCTACAATACACGATCGTGCCGGACGACGGCCATACGCCGACCGGAGCCGGTAACAGCGTCATCGTCATCAACATCGCCGGCAGCAACGATGCCCCGACTCTGGGTGACGCGACGCTGGCGTCGGTCAGTGGAGATAACACCGACCCAGGTGGCACCAAGGTCAGCGCTCTCTTCGACGGCAAGTTCGACGACGCCGACGACAGCGCGAGCTTCCAGGCCATCGCGGTTAGCGCGGATAGTGCCACCTCGGATCAGGGCGTCTGGCAGTACGAGCTCGTCGGCACCGATCAATGGGTTGATGTCGGGGCGGTCAGCAACACGAGTGCGCTGGTGCTGAGCCTGGATACGCTGATCCGCTTCGTGCCGGCCGACGGCTTCACCGGGACGCCGGATGCGTTGGGCGTGCATGCCCTCGACGACACCTATATCGGTGCAATCACCGATTCCTCGTCGCCCGCGACGATCGATCTCACGGCGACGGGCACCGGCGGCACGACGCCTGTCTCGCACGACCTCACCACTATCGATACGAAAGTGACGGCGCCTCCCGACAATGGCCCGGTCATCAACACCGATCACTTCCAGGTCTCGCACAGCAACGAGCTCAACACCGACACCATCACCGGTCTCTTGGTCGTCGACACCGATTCCGGTGCTGCGACGGACGACTTCAAGATGACGGCCGTAACCGGGCATGACCCGGACAGCAGTGTCGATCCGGGGGCGGCTTGCGGCAACCTCGACGATATCAACTCGGCCCTCGCAGATGGGGTCACCTACATTCCAGGAGCCACCCCGCCCGCGACCGACCAGATCACACTGACGGTGACGGACAAGACCACGGGCCTGTTCGACACCGTCCACTTCATCTTCAACGAGGCCGGCGACACCAGCGAGGGGATCAGCCTGCAAGGCGCCGGCGGCAAGGACGTCATTTTCGCCACCGATACCAACGACACGCTGACCGGCGGCGGTGGCAAGGATCAGTTCGTGTTCGCGCCGGCTGCGATCGGGTATGACCATAACGGGCATCCCGTCACCGATTTCTCGCACACCATCAACGACTTCACGATCGATCTGGACAAGATCGACCTGCGGCAGTTCTCGGATGTCGGCTCCATGGACGATCTTTCCTTCACGCCGCAGTCCGGCGACACGCTGGTGTCCTGGAGCCACGAAATCGGTCAGCATGAGGGAGAGCCTGTCCTGGAGCAGGAGTCGATCCTGCTGAAGAGCGTGACCGCAAATCTCAAGGCCAGCGATTTTATCTTCCACGTCAATTGACGGCCCGGTACGCAGCTGGCTCATCGGCGACCGCCACGGGTCTTGACCGCAGCAAAAAATCCATACTCCTCCGCATCCAGGGAATGGCCAACCGCGCACGGACGCTCCATTATCGCCGCGCACGGCGCGGTGCGGGTTTGCAGGAAGTCCTACTGAAATGAAACGTCTCAAGATCCTGCGGCGGTGGTTTGCGCGGAAGTTGGGGTTTGCGCGGCTGATGTGCCTTGCGCTGCTCGTCGTATTTGCCGGCGCTCGCCTCTGGGATCCGCCGCCGATCCAGGAACTGCGGTTGCGCACCTTCGACATGTTTCAGTTGATCGATCCGCGCCACAAGGCGGCGCGGCCGGTCACGATCGTCGACATCGACGACAAGAGCCTCGCCAAGCTCGGCCAATGGCCCTGGCCGCGGACGCGGATCGCCGACCTGATCCAGAACCTCACCAGTCACGGCGCGGTCGCAATCGGTTTCGACGTGGTGTTCTCGGAGGCTGATCGGCTCAATCCGGATCTGGTCGCGAGCCAGATGCGGTACCTGGACGACGCCACCCGCGCCAGGCTGCGCGAGCTGCCGAGCAACGACCAGATCCTCTCCGAAGCGATCAAGCGCTCGCGCGTGATCCTGGGCGAGACCGGGCAGCGGGCGATTTCGTCCGAGGTCGACAAGTCGCTGCCCTTCACCGGCGTCGCGACGGTCGGCGAGGAGGGCGCTGAACGCTTCCTGTTCGAATTTCCCGGGCTGTTGCGCAACGTGCCCGAGATCGAGAAGGTCGCGGCCGGCCGCGGCCTGTTCTCGATCAAGACCGAGCGCGACGGCCTGATCCGACGCGTGCCGATGATCATGCGCGCCCAGGGCATGGTCATGCCCTCGCTCAGCCTCGAGATTTTGCGCGTCGTCACGGGCACGCCGACGCTGCTGGTTCGGACCGACAAGACCGGCGTGCGGGCCGTGCGTCTCAAGGGCGTGGAGATCCCAACCGACAGGAACGGTCAGCTCTGGGTGCATTATGCGCGCCAGGATCCCTCGATCTACGTCTCGGCTGCCGACGTGCTCGACAATACCGTGCCGCCGAACAAGATCGCCGGCAAGCTGGTGCTGATCGGCACCTCCGCGGTTGGGCTCAATGACATCAAGACCACGCCGGTGTCCTCAAACATGCCTGGCGTCGAGATCCACGCCCAGGTGCTGGAGAGCGTGCTGAGCGGCGCGGTGATATCCCAGCCGAACTATGCGCTCGGCGTCGAGCTGCTCGCCGCGCTCGTCATCGGCTTGCTCGTCATCATCTTCACGCCGAACCTCGGACCGGTCCGCCTCGTGCTCGCCGGCGCGACCTTCGCCGCGATCCTGATCGGAGTGTCCTGGTTCTTCTATGCGCAGCACCGCTATCTGATCGACTTCACGTATCCGCTGCTCTCGACCACCGCGATCTATCTGACGCTGATCTTCGCGAGCTTCGTGCGCGAGCAGCGGCAGCGCGTGCAGATCCGCGGCATGTTCGCGCAATACATGTCGCCGGTGCTGGTCGAGCAACTCGCGCAGTCACCGGAAAAGCTCGTCCTCGGCGGCGAGGAGCGCGAAATGACGATCATGTTCTCCGACGTGCGCGGCTTCACCACCATATCGGAAACCTACAAGCACGATCCGCAAGGCCTCATCGCGCTGATGAACCGTTTCCTGACTCCGCTGACCGACGTGATCATCGATCAGAAGGGCTATATCGACAAATATATGGGCGACGCCATCATGGCGTTCTGGAACGCGCCGCTCGACGATGCCGAGCACGAGGTCAACGCCTGTGAGGCGGCGATCCAGATGCTGGAGAAGATCGATGCGGTGAACAAGGACCGCGAGCAGGAAGCCATCGATGGCGGCCACGTCTACATCCCGCTCAATGTCGGTATCGGTCTCAACACCGGCATCGGCGTGGTCGGCAACATGGGCTCCGACCTGAAGAAGAACTATTCCGTGCTCGGCGACAGCGTCAACCTGGCGTCGCGCCTCGAAGGCCAGTCGAAGGAGTACGGCTTTCCCATTATCGTCGGCTCGAGGACCGCGCTCGCGGCCAAGGACAAGTTCGCGATTCTCGAGCTCGACTTCATCATGGTCAAGGGCAAGACCGAGCCGGAAGTGATCTACGCCATCGCCGGCCGCGCGGACGTGATGCATTCGGGCGCGTTCCAGCGGCTGCGCAACGTCACCATCGAAATGCTCGCCTGCTACCGCAGCCGCGACTGGCAGGGCGCGCTGGACGCGATCGAACGCGGCCGCAGGAGCGAAGATGCCGACACGCTGGAAAAGCTGTTCAAGCTCTATGAAGTGCGTATCAAGGAATTCCAGGTCAATCCACCGGCGGAAGGCTGGACCGGGGCTTATGCGCTGCTGACGAAGTAGCGGAGCAGATGCGCGGTTTGAAGCTAACCACACCCTCGCTGTCGTCCTGGCGAAGGCCAGGACCCATTACCCCAGGCAGAAGTCGTTACGGCGAGCGGCCAACCACCAAACTTCGCCAAACGAAATTCGGTGGTTATGGGTCCTGGCTTTCGCCAGGACGACAGTGGTGTTTGCGGAAGCGGAGTGCCGACCTTTGGCTCTCACTCCGCCCCGATCGTCGTCAGGTCCTGGAACCAGTGCTGCGCCTGCACGAACTGCTTGACCTTGGGCGACAGCGCGTGCGGGTTGGTGTCGTGCACCACCCATACCAGCGTGGCGTCGTCGACGATCAGCGCGTGCGCCTGCGCCAGCAGCTCGTCCTGCTTGGTGCTGTCGAAGGTCTGCTTGGCCTCGTCGATTAGTGCGTCGACCTTCGGATTTTTATAGCCGCCCCAGTTGACGCCGACCGGCGCGATCTGGCTCGAATGGAAGAAGCGGACGATGGCGTAGAGCGGGTCGGAGGTGACGTAGGCGATGTTGTTGGCGGTAATGCCTGCGTTCATCTCGTCGGCCGCGCCCTTGCGCCAGTGCGTATAGAGTGTCTCGAGCTCAACGACCTTGAAATCGATGTCGATGCCGATCTCCTTGAAGCTCTGCTGCAAGAATTCGTTCATCGGCAGCGACAGCATCTGGCCGGTGCCGCCCTGTGCGATGATGAAGGTGGCCTTCAACGGCTTCGCCTTGGAGTAGCCGGCTTCCTCGACCAGCTTCTTGGCGGCTGCGACATCGTATTTCAGCTCGAAGCTCGGCTTGCCGAACCAGGGGCTCGACGGATCGACCTGTCCCTTTGCGGGTTTCGCAAGGCCATTCATCAGACCCACCACGGCTTCACGATCGATCGCGAGGTTCAGCGCCTTGCGCAGGCGGATGTCGGTCCAGGGCGAACCCGGCAGCACGCTCAGATGATAATTCCAGACATGCGGCGTGACGTTGTCGACGAGCTTCATGCCGGCGGCCTTGAGCTGCGGCACGGCATCCGGCGCCGGCGTTTCGATCAGATCGACTTGCCCGGCCAGCAGCGCATTGGTGCGCGTCAGCGCTTCCGGCATCGGCACCAGCACGAGCTTGTCGACCTTGGGAATGCGCTTCTTGTTCCAGTAATCCGGATTCTTCGTGAGCTCGGCGAGCTCGCGCGGCACCAGTTTTGTCAATTTGAACGGGCCGGTCCCCGAAGGCTGGCTCGCGAACTTGTCCCAGTCCTTGCCGAGCTTCTCGTATTGCGTCGGGCTCGACACCAGGAACCACAGCATCTGATAGGGAAAGAAGGAATCGACCGTCTTGGTGGTGATCTCCACCGTGGAGTCGTCGATCTTGGCGTAGCTCGCGACCGAGGGCAGGCGGGTCTTGACCTGGGCGCTCTGGCGCTTGTCGAATTGCGGCGCCTTGTCGTTGAGCACCTTGTCCAGATTCCAGATCACGGCATCGGCGTTGAACTCGCTGCCGTCGTGAAACTTCACGCCCTTGCGCAAGGTGAAGCGCCATTTGGTCTTGTTCTCGGCATCGACTTTCCACTCGGTGGCCAGTCCCGGCACCAGCTTTCCCGGCCGGTCGGCGACGTCCATTTCCCAGGCCACGAGCGGATCGTAGATGGTGTAGGCCGTGAACTGGTAGGCGCCGGCGCCGCGATCGGGCTGGCCGGTGGTCAGCGGGATGTCCGCCATCGAGATGCCGTAGCGCAGCACCGTCTCGGCGCCCGCGGGAATCGCGGACAACGCCAGCACAAGCACGGCGAAACACGTCGATAGTCGGATACGCATGGGCCAAAACTCCAGGGAAGGCTTCAAGGACAATCGGAGCCAAACCTGCAATCTTGATGCCAGAATAGGCAGCAAGGTGCTTTCACCCAGGCGTCATCACAAGGACTTGTCGTCGCAGGGGCAATTTGCAGAATAAGTTTCCCCATTGGCATAGGCATTGCATACGATTGCATCAAAATTAGTCATCGAAGCCGGAAAAGGATTGAGTCAATGCTTATCAACAAGAACAAGACCCGCGCGGCGCTGATCGCGTTGCTGGCGCTCAGTAGCGCGGCTGCGTGGCCGCGCGCGGCCAGTGCCGAAACCGTGCTGCGCATCGCCATGACTGCTGCCGATATTCCGCGCACGCTGGGCCAGCCCGATCAGGGCTTTGAGGGCAACCGCTTCACCGGCCTCACCATGTATGACGCGCTCACCGGCTGGGACCTGTCCTCGGCCGACAAGGCGAGCGTGGTGATCCCCGGCCTTGCCACCGAGTGGAAGGTCGACGATGCCGACAAGACCAAATGGACTTTCAAGCTACGCCCCGGCGTCACCTTCCATGACGGCTCGCCGTTCAACGCGGACGCCGTGGTGTGGAATGTCGAGAAGGTGCTGAAGCAGGATGCGCCGCAATTCGACGCCAGCCAGGTCGGCGTCACGGCCTCGCGCATGCCGACGCTGGCGTCGGCGAAGAAGATCGACGACATGACGGTCGAGCTCACCACCAAGGAGCCCGACAGCTTCCTGCCGATCAACCTCACCAATCTCTTCATGGCGAGCCCGGCGAAGTGGCAGCATTTCTACGAAAAGGCGGAAGGCGCTGACGCCAAGGCGAAATCGCAGGCCGCGTGGACCGCGTTTGCCAAGGACGCCGCGGGCACCGGCCCGTGGAAGATGGCCGCGTTCACCCCGCGCGAGCGGCTCGAGCTGGTCAAGAATGCGAGCTACTGGAACAAGGACCGCGTGCCCAAGGTCGACAAAATGGTGCTCCTCCCGATGCCGGAAGCAAATGCGCGCACCGCGGCGCTGCTCTCCGGGCAGGTCGATTGGGTCGAGGCACCGGCGCCGGACGCGTTGCCCGAATTAAAGCAGCGCGGCTTCAAGCTCTACGCCAACGAGCAGCCGCATGTCTGGCCGTGGCAGTTCTCGCGCGTCGAGGGCTCGCCATGGAACGACATCCGCGTGCGTAAGGCGGCAAACCTCTGCGTTGATCGCGAAGGCCTCAAGGATGGCCTGCTCGCGGGGCTGATGGTGCCGGCGACCGGCACCTTCGAGCCCGGCCATCCCTGGCGCGGCAAGCCGACCTTCGAGATCAAGTACGACAAGGCTGCTGCGCAGAAGCTGATGCAGGAGGCAGGATTCGGCCCGAACAAGAAGCTGACGGTGAAGACCCAGACCTCGGCGTCCGGCTCGGGACAGATGCAGCCGCTGCCGATGAACGAATATCTGCAGCAGGCGCTGGCCGAATGCTATTTTGATGTGCAGCTCGACGTCATCGAGTGGAATACGCTGTTCACCAATTGGCGCCGCGGCGCCAAGGACCCCAGCGCCAACGGCTCGAACGCGACCAACGTCACCTACGCGGCGATGGATCCGTTCTTCGCGCTGGTGCGCTTCCTGCAATCGGGCATGGCCCCGCCGGTCTCGAACAATTGGGGTTTCATCAACAATCCCAAGTTCGACGAGCTCGTGAAGAAGGCGCGGCAGACCTTCGATCCCGCCGCGCGTGACGCCGCGCTCGCCGAACTGCACGCGGCCTCCGTCGACGACGCAGCCTTCCTCTATGTCGCCCACGACGTCGGCCCCCGTGCCATCAGCCCGAAGGTGACGGGCGTCGTGCAGCCGAAGAGCTGGTTCATCGACTTCTCGCTGGTGTCGATGCAATAGTTCTCTCAGCTTGCTCAGTGCACCCTCTCCCCTTGCGGGAGAGGGTGGCTTCGCGGATAGCGAAGCCGGGTGAGGGGTCTCTCTCCGCGGATGCGGACCTCTCGGCCGATGCAGTATCATTCGCGGAAACAACCCCTCATCCGGCGCTTCGCGCCACCTTCTCCCGCAAGGGGAGAAGGAAAGAAAAGAAACAACGTGCTCGCCTATATCGCCAGACGCATCGTCTACGTCGTTCCGATCGTCATCAGCGTCGCGCTGGTGTGTTTTCTGCTCGTGCACATCACGCCGGGCGATCCGCTGGTGGCCGTGCTGCCGGCCGACGCCTCGCAGGAGCTCGCCGCGCAGCTCCGCACCGCCTACGGTTTCGACCGCCCGCTGCCGGTGCAGTTCGGGCTTTGGCTGCTCCGCGCGCTTCATGGCGATCTCGGCAATTCCATCGCCACGGGCCGCCCGGTGCTGGCCGAGGTCATGCGTGCAGTCAGCAACACCGTCACGCTGGCGATTGCGGCGGCGATCATCGGCTTCACCATGGGCATCCTGCTCGGCCTGATCGCCGGCTATTTCCGCGAAACCTGGGTCGACAAGCTGGCGACGTCGTTTGCCATCGCCGGCGTTTCGGTGCCGCATTATTGGCTCGGTATGGTGCTCGTCATCATCTTCTCGGTCCAGTTGAACTGGCTGCCCGCCGTCGGCGCCGGACCCGGCGGCTCGGCCGCCTGGGCCTGGGACTGGGCGCATTTGCAATATCTCGTGCTGCCGGCGATCACGACCTCGGTGATCCCGATGGGCATCGTCACCCGCACGGTGCGCGCGCTGACCGGCGACATTCTCAGCCAGGATTTCGTCGAGGCGCTGCGTGCAAAAGGCCTGCATGAGCGCGGCGTGTTCCGTCACGTCATCAAGAACGCCGCGCCCACCGCGCTCGCGGTGATGGGACTTCAATTGGGTTACATGCTCGGCGGCTCGATCCTGATCGAGACCGTGTTCTCCTGGCCGGGCTCGGGCTTCCTGCTCAACTCGGCGATCTTCCAGCGCGACCTGCCGCTGCTCCAGGGCACGATCCTGATCCTGGCGCTGTTCTTCGTCTTCCTCAATCTGCTGGTCGATATCGCGCAAGCCGCGATCGACCCGCGCATCAAGCGGGGTTAGCGATGACCGATCTTCCGCTCTCCGTCACCTCCGACGCCGCGCTTCAGTCCGCGCCCGCGACCAAGGCGCGCGGCTATTGGGCGACCGTGGGCCGTCGTATCCGGCGCGACAAGGTCAGCATGGTCTGCGCGCTGGTGCTGCTGCTGATCTTCCTGTCCGCGATCGTTGCGCCGTGGCTCGGTCTGGAAGATCCGTACAAGGGCTCGATGATCCGGCGCCTTCGGCACATCGGCACATCAGGCTACCCGCTCGGCACCGACGAGCTCGGTCGCGACATGCTGGCGCGACTGATCTATGGCGGCCGGCTGTCGCTTCTCATCGGCATTTTGCCCGTGATCCTCGCCTTCTGCATCGGCACGTCGCTCGGCCTCGTTGCCGGCTATGTCGGCGGCAAGCTCAACACCGCGATCATGCGCACGATCGACGTGTTCTATGCCTTTCCGTCCGTGCTGCTGGCGATCGCGATCTCTGGCGCGCTGGGCGCGGGCATCCTCAATTCCATCGTGTCGTTGACGGTCGTGTTCGTGCCGCAGATCACCCGCGTCGCCGAAAGCGTCACGACGGGCGTGCGCAACATGGACTTCGTCGATGCCGCGCGCGCCTCCGGTGCCGGTCCATTCACCATCATGCGCGTGCATATCCTCGGCAATGTGCTCGGTTCGATCTTCGTCTATGCGACCAGCCTCATCTCGGTCTCGATGATCCTCGCGGCAGGCCTGTCCTTCCTGGGTCTCGGCACCAAACCGCCGGAGCCGGAATGGGGCCTGATGTTGAATACCTTGCGGACCGCGATCTATGTCAATCCCTGGGTCGCCGCGCTCCCCGGTGCGATGATCTTCGCGGTCTCGATCTGCTTCAACCTGCTCTCGGACGGCCTGCGCAGCGCCATGGACATCAGGAACTAGCCATGAGCGAAACCAACGCGTCCGTCACGATGCTGGAGCCGATCGAAGACCTCGGCGGCGTCGCCCAACCGCTGCTTCAGGTCAACGGCCTGACCAAGCATTTTCCGGTGCGAGGCGGCCTGTTCGCCGCAAAGCGCACCGTGCGTGCCGTCGACAATGTTTCCTTCTCTGTCGCCAAGGGCGAGACCGTCGGCATCGTCGGCGAGTCCGGTTGCGGCAAATCGACCACCGCGCGGCTGCTCATGCATCTGATGCCGCGCGACACCGGCGACATCATCTATGACGGCATGAGCGTCGGCCAGTCGCTCTCCCTGCGCGAGCTGCGCCGCGGCATGCAGATGGTGTTCCAGGACTCCTACGCCTCGCTCAATCCGCGCCTGACAATTGAGGAATCGATCGCCTTCGGCCCAAAGGTGCACGGTATGGCCGACGGCGCTGCGCGCGTGCTGGCGCGCGAGCTGCTGGGCAAGGTGGGCCTGGTTCCCGCAAACTTCGCCAACCGCTACCCCCATGAGATATCCGGTGGCCAGCGCCAGCGCGTCAACATCGCGCGTGCGTTGGCCCTATCGCCGCGTCTAGTGATTCTCGACGAAGCGGTCTCCGCGCTCGACAAATCTGTCGAGGCGCAGGTGCTCAATTTGCTCGCCGATCTCAAGAGCGAGTTCGGCCTGACCTATCTCTTCATCAGCCACGATCTCAACGTCGTCCGCTACATCAGCGATCGTGTGCTGGTGATGTATCTCGGCGAGGTCGTCGAGCTCGGCCCGGTCGACGAGGTCTGGGACCAGCCGGCACATCCCTATACGCGCGCACTCCTTGCCGCGATGCCGTCTTCGGATCCGGATCGTCGCACCGAGACGCCGCCGATCACGGGCGATCCGCCCAATCCGATCGATCCACCCTCGGGCTGCCGCTTCCATACCCGTTGCCCGTTTGCGGAGCCGCTCTGCGCAAATGCGACACCAAAACTCACCGCGCTGGATAATATGGGCCATGAGGCCGCGTGCTACATGGCGATCCCGGGTTCAGGCCATAGCCGCGCGCCGAAGGAGGAAACCGCATGACGAGACCGACGACAAAAGAGATCAAGGCGACGGCACAGGTCGCAGGTGTTCCCGTCGACGATGAGATTGCGACGCGCATCTCCAATTCCATCGGACCGGCCTTCGAGGGCTTTGCGGCCATTGCCGGCACGTTGCCGTTCGATCTAGAGCCCGCGTTCTATCCGATCGCGCAGACTGCCAAGGTCTCGAAATGAGCACCGAGCCTGCATTGATGACGCTCACCGAGGTCGCGCGCGCAATCGCGATGAAGCAGGTGTCCTCGCATGAGGTGACGCGCGCGCTGCTGCATCGCATCGCGCAATGGCAGCCGCATCTCAACGCTTTCATGTCGATCGAGGCAGAGGCGGCGCTGAAGGCCGCCGATGCCGCCGACGCCGAACTCGCCAAGGGCGAAGTCCGCGGTCCGTTGCACGGCGTGCCGCTCGCGCACAAGGATATGTACTACGACGCAGGGCACATCGCGACCTGCGGCTCGCTGATCCGCCGCGATTTCGTTCCGACCGTCACCTCGACTGCCTTGCAGCGGCTGAAGGACGCCGGCCAGGTTCGGCTCGGCACGTTGCATCTGGCCGAATTCGCCTATGGCCCGACTGGCCACAACGCCCATTACGGTCCGGTGCGCAATCCCTGGAACGTGGCGCACATTACCGGCGGCTCGTCGTCCGGCTCCGGCTCGGCGGTCGCGGGGCGATTGACCTATGCCGCGCTTGGCTCCGACACCGGCGGCTCGATCCGCATGCCCGCGCATTTCTGCGGCGTCACGGGATTGAAGACCACGGTCGGCCGCGTCAGCCGCGCCGGCGCGATGCCGCTGTCGCAGTCGCTCGACACGGTCGGCCCGCTCGCCCGCACCGCCGAGGATTGCGCGCTGCTGCTGGCGCTGATGGCCGGCCCTGATCCCGAGGATTCGACCGCGAGCCGTGAGCCGCTGTCTGACTATGTCGGCGCGACCAAGGGCTCGCTGAAGGGCCTCAAGGTCGGCGTCCCCTCATCCTTCTATGTCGACGATCTCGACGGCGAGGTCGCGCGCGTGCTGGACGAGACCATCGCGGTCCTCAAGCGCGAAGGCGCCGACATTGTCACGGTCGAGCTGCCCGATCAGCGGCAATTGTCCTCGGCAAGCCAGCTCGTGCTTGCAGCCGAAGCCGCCGCCTTCCACAAGCGCTGGATGATCGAGCGGCCGCAGGATTACGGCCCACAGGTATTGATGCGGCTCCAGAACGGGCTCGCGGTCCCCGCCATCACCTATCTCGAGGCAATGCGCTGGCGCGGACCTGCGCTCGCCGCGCACAACGCTGCGACATCGGGTGTCGATGCGATCATCGCGCCGGCGTCCCCGGTGCCGGCGCCGACGATCGAGGAGAGCGACGTCGGCGGCGGGCCGAACGCGCCGGCGCTATTGCAGCGGCTGACGCTGTTCACCCGTCCGGTGAATTACCTCGGCCTGCCGTCGCTCACGGTGCCCTCGGGCTTCACCAAAAGCGGCCTTCCGATCGGCATGCAGCTGATCGGCCGCTCCTTCGATGAGGCGACCTTGCTCACCATCGGTGCCGCATTCCAGCGCGCCACCGACTACCACGACAGGCTGCCGAAACTTCCGTCATGACAAAGCTCGTCGAGATCGCAGGCCTCAACATCCGCTTCACCGGCGAGCGTACGGTCTATGCCGTGAACGATCTCAGCCTCTCGCTCGGCGACGGCGAGGTGCTGGGCCTGCTCGGAGAGTCCGGCTCAGGCAAGAGCGTGACCTTGCGTGCATTGATGCGGCTGTTGCCGAAGAAGCGCACGCAGATCACGGGCAAGGTCAACGTCATGGGCCGCGACGTGCTCGCCATGAACGACGAGCAGCTGTCGTCGTTTCGCGGCCAGACCGTGTCGATGATCTTTCAGGAGCCGGCGCTCGCGCTCGACCCGGTCTACACCATTGGCGCGCAGATCGCCGAAAGCGTGGTGCGTCACGAGGGCAAGTCTTATGCGGAGGGCAGGGCGCGCGCACTCGAAATGCTCGACGTCGTGCGCATTCCTTCCGCAAAACGCCGGCTCGATGCCTATCCGCATGAGATGTCCGGCGGCATGCGTCAGCGCGCCATGATCGCGCTGGCGCTCGCCTGTCGTCCCAAGATATTGCTCGCGGACGAGCCGACCACGGCGCTCGATGCCACCGTGCAGATCCAGATCCTGCTGCTGTTGCGTGAATTGCAGCGCGAGTTCGGCATGTCCGTCATCTTCGTCACCCATGACATCGGGGTCGCCATCGAGATCTGCGACCGGGTCGCGGTGATGTATGCCGGCCAGATCGTGGAGCAGGGCACGCTTCGCGACATCGTCCGGTCGCCGGTGCATCCCTACGCCAAGGGTCTGCTCGCCTCGACCGTCCACGGGGCCAAGCGGGGACAGCGGCTCGAGACCATCCCCGGCACCCCGCCGTCGCTCGGCGAGAAGCCGCACAACTGCTCCTTTGCGCCCCGCTGCGCCGTAGCCCAGCCGCGCTGTCTGGAGCAGCTGCCTGGGAGCGTGGAGGTCGGGCCGGGCCGGGCGGCACGGTGCGTGCTGGCGGAGCCGGTCACCGCGCTGTCGTGATTTTGGACTCCAAGCGGCGAGCGGCGAACAGCATTCAGACCTCGTTCATCCCGGTTCCGCTTCCATGGAACCGTTCACGGAGAGGGACCTCACTTATGTACATTTCCAATGAAGGCCTGCTTGTCATCCTGTTCGTCGGCCTGGTGGCTGGTTGGTTGGCCGGCAAGGTGGTGCGCGGAACCGGGTTCGGCATCATCGGCGACATCGTGGTCGGCATCGCCGGCGCGCTGGTGGCAAGCTTCCTGTTTCCGAAGCTTGGCATTCACATCGGCACCGGACTGATCTCGGAGATCATATATTCCGCGATCGGCGCGGTCATCCTGCTGCTGGTGGTGCGGCTGGTCCGCGGCGGCGGCCGGTTCTAATGGCGCCCGAGTTCAATTGATCGAACTTTTGACCTCTCCCCGCCCGGGGAGAGGTGACATGTCTGCAAGAAAAAGCCGCAAGATCGTGGGATTCCGGACTTGCGTGCAAGGCCGGTCGCGGGTGATGTGGGCTATAGGGGTCCCGGGTGTTCGACTGCGTTGGGCGATGAGCGCAAACGCGATGTTAATCCGGGTCAATTACTCCTGAATTTGCCTTTGAAATCAGGGGCTTTGGCCCCTACCCGAAAGAGATCAGACTGATGGCAGCCGTTCCCGGCGTCCGCCGCTCAGAGCTCGGTGATGCGCTGCGCGCCTGTCGCACGGCGTTTGTCGGCGTCGGCTTGATGAGCTGCATGATCAACCTGCTCTATCTGACCGGGTCGATCTTCATGCTGGAGGTCTACGACCGGGTGCTGCCGAGCCGCAGCATTCCGACCCTGGTCGGCCTGATTGTCCTCGCCAGTTTCCTCTATATGGCGCAGGGCGTGCTGGACATGATCCGCAATCGGATCCTGGGCCGGGTCGGCACCGCGCTGGACGAAGCCCTGAACAAGCGGGTGTTCGACACCATCGTGCGCCTGCCGCTGCTGGTCGGCAGCCGCAACGAGGGGCTTCAGCCGCTGCGCGATCTCGACAATGTCCGCTCCTTTCTTGGCGGCATGGGCCCGAGCGCGTTCTTCGACCTGCCCTGGCTGCCGCTCTATCTCGCCATCTGCTTCGCCTTCCACGTCATGATTGGCGTCACCGCGCTGGTCGGCGCCGTCATCCTGGTCGGGCTGACGCTGGTCACCGAGTTCATGTCCCGCCAGCCGGCGAAAGAGGCGATGGGGCTTGCCGCCCAGCGCAACGATCTCGCCCAGGCCAGCCGCCGCAATGCCGAAGTCATGGTGTCGATGGGCATGGCCGGCCGGATGAACGCGCGCTGGAGCGAGGCCAACGAAAAATATCTCGACGGCAACCAGCGTGCGAGCGACGTCGCCGGCGGTCTCGGCGCGGTCGCAAAAGTTCTGCGCATGATGTTGCAATCGGCCGTGCTCGCGGTCGGCGCCTATCTGGTCATCCACCAGGAAGCGACCGCCGGCATCATCATCGCCGGCTCGATCCTCTCAGCCCGTGCGCTTGCGCCGGTCGACCTCGCGATCGCGCACTGGAAATCCTTTGTCGCGGCACGCCAGAGCTGGCACCGCCTGACCCGCCTTCTGGAGCAGATGCCGGCGCAGACGATGCCGACTCAGTTACAGGCGCCCACCAGCCGCCTCTCGGTCGAAGGCATCGCCATGGTGCCGCCGGGCGACCAGCGTCTCATCGTGCAGGACATCACCTTTGCGCTCGAAGCCGGCAACGGCCTCGGCGTGATCGGACCGAGCGGCTCCGGCAAGTCGTCGCTGATCCGCGCGCTGGTCGGCGTCTGGCAACCGGTCCGCGGAAAGGTACGGCTCGACGGTGCGGCGCTCGACCAGTGGTCGTCGGACGTGCTTGGCCGCCATATCGGCTATCTGCCGCAGGACGTCGAATTATTCGGCGGCACGATCGCGCAGAACATCAGCCGCTTCGATCCCGAGGCCAACTCTGACGGCATCATCGCTGCCGCCAAGGAAGCCGGCGTGCACGAGATGATCATCAAGATGCGCGAGGGCTACAACACCCAGGTCGGAGAGCAGGGCACGGCGCTCTCCGCGGGCCAGGCACAGCGCGTGGCGCTGGCGCGCGCGCTCTATGGCAACCCGTTCCTGATCGTGCTCGACGAGCCCAATTCCAATCTCGATACCGAAGGCGACGAAGCGCTGACCCGCGCCATCCGCGCGGCGCGCGAGCGCGGCGCCATCGTCATCGTGGTGGCGCACCGTCCGATCGGCGTGGAAGCGGTCGACCAGATCCTGGTGCTGCGCGACGGCCGCATGCAGGCCTTCGGGCCGAAGGAGCAGGTGCTCGCCCAGGTGCTTCAGCCGCGCGTGACGCCGCCGGCGCCGATCAAGATCGTTAGCGAAGGCGGAGCCAAGGCATGAGCACGATGGCGCTCGGCGGGGCGAAGCCCGCCGCGAAGCGGACCGTACGGCAGTCGATCCGGTTCCACCTGATGCTCGGGCTTGGGATCGTGCTGGTCCTCCTGGTCGGCCTCGGCGGCTGGGCTTCGACGGTGCAAATTTCCGGCGCGCTGATCGCGCCGGGTCAGATCGTGGTCGAATCCAACGTCAAGAAAGTGCAGCATCCGACCGGCGGCGTCGTCGGCGAGGTGCGTGCTCGCGACGGCGACGTGGTCAAGTCCGGCGACATCGTGGTGCGGCTCGACGACACCGTCACCAAGGCCAATCTCGCCATCGTCACCAAGAATCTCGACGCGGCGCAGGCGCGTGCGGCGCGGCTCCAGGCCGAGCAGCGCGGGATCGACAGGATCGACTACCCGCAAGCGCTGCTCGATCGCGGCAACGATCCCGACGTCAAGGCGCTGCTCTCCGCCGAAACCAAGCTGTTCGACGTCCGCGTCAACGGACGTGCCGGCCAGAAGGCGCAGCTGCGCGAGCGCATCCAGCAGCTCAACGAGGAGATCGAGGGCCTCTCCGCGCAGGAGCGGGCCAAGGACAGGGAAATCTCACTGGTGCAGCAGGAGCTCGTGGGTGTCCGCGATCTCTATGACAAGCACCTGGTGCAGATCTCGCGCCTGACCACGCTCGAACGCGATAGCGCCCGCCTCAACGGCGAGCGCGCGCAATACATCGCCTCGCGCGCGCAGGCCAAGGGCAAGATCACCGAGACCGAGCTCCAGATCATCCAGGTCGACAAGGACATGGTCAGCGAGGTCTCGAAGGACCTGCGCGAGACCAACGACAAGATCGGCGAAATGATCGAGCGCAAGGTCGCCGCCGAGGACCAGCTTCGCCGCGTCGACATCCGCGCGCCGCAGGACGGCATGGTGCTGCAATCGACGGTGCATACCGTTGGTGGTGTCATCACCGCCGGCGACGCCCTCATGCTGATCGTGCCGCAGGCCGACGATCTCCAGGTCGAAGCCAAGGTCAATCCGGTCGATATCGACAAGCTGCAGATCGGTCAGAAGACTCTGCTGCGCCTGTCCGCCTTCAACCAGCGCACTACGCCCGAGCTCAACGGCGTCGTCAGCCGCGTCTCGCCCGACGTCACCACCGATCAGCGCACCGGCCAGAGCTACTACACCATCCGCGTCTCGCTGTCCGCAGAGGAGGTCGCCAAGCTCGGTGATTCCAGGCTGATCCCCGGCATGCCCGCGGAAGCCTTCGTCCAGACCGGCGACCGCACCATGCTGTCCTATCTGATGAAGCCGCTGCACGACCAGTTCATGCGGGCGTTCAGGGAGAAGTGACGCGCGGAAGCGCATCCTCGCCTCCTTTCGTCATTGCGAGCGTATTGAAGCAATCCAGGTTGCCTCCGCGGCGGGATTTCTGGATTGCTTCGCTACGCTCGCAGTGACGGGCGGCTTCTTTTTTGCTTTAGTTTTCTTGCTATAGTTCGATTCAGCCCCAGCAACCCGGCGTCGAACAATGCAATCCATCCAATCCCCACCCTCCGTCGCGACCGAGTCCTTTTCCGAGGCTGGCCTCGCCGTCGCCCGCCTCGAAGAGATCTACGAGCGCAACACGAAGTTCCTGCGTGACCGGTTCGAAGCTTACGTCAACGGCGAGGCAATCACGACGCGGGTGCGGGCCTTCTATCCCTTCGTCCGTGTCACCACCGCGACGCATGCGCGGCTGGATTCGCGTCTCGCCTACGGCTTCGTCGCGCGGCCCGGGGTGCACGAGACCAGCGTCACGCGTCCCGATCTGTTCCGGACCTATCTCACCGAGCAGATCGGGCTGTTGATCCAGAACCACGGCGTCCCGGTCGAAATCGGCGAGTCCAGCGAACCGATCCCCGTTCACTTCGCCTACCGCCGCGACATCAACATCGAAGCCGCCATCACCACCAGCGAGAATTCGTCGGTGACGCGGTCGCTGCGCGATGCGTTCGACGTGCCGGATCTGGCCACCATGGACGATGCCATCGCCGATGGCACTTTCGAGCTTCAGCCCGGCGCGCCCGAGCCGCTGTCCCTGTTTCGGGCAGCCCGCGTCGATTACTCGCTGCGCCGGCTCTACCATTACACGGGCACGGACCCCGAATATTTCCAGAACTTCGTGATCTTCACCAACTACCAGTTCTACGTCGACGCCTTCGCGCAGCTCTGCCAGCAGCGGCTTCAGGCTGGCGAGGCCGGCCTCGACGCTTTCGTTGCTCCAGGCAACGTGATCACGCGCAGCGGCGGCGCGACGACAGGCGTTGCGCCCGCGCGGGCGCCGCAGATGCCGGCCTTTCATCTGGTCGCGCCCGGCTATCGCGGCATCACCCTGATCAACATCGGCACCGGTCCGTCGAACGCGCGCAACGTCACCGACCATGTCGCCGTGCTGCGGCCCCATGCCTGGCTGATGCTCGGCCATTGCGCGGGCCTGCGCAACACGCAGCGGCTCGGCGACTACGTGCTCGCGCATGGCTATGTGCGCGAGGACCATGTGCTCGATCGTGAGTTGCCGCTGTGGGTGCCGATCCCGGCGCTCGCGGAGATGCAGGTGGCGCTCGAGGAGGCCGTCGAGGACGTCACCGGGCTCGAAGGTTTCGAGCTCAAGCGCCTGATGCGTACCGGCACCGTCGCGAGCGTCGACAACCGCAATTGGGAGATCAGCGGGCCCGATGTCATTCGCCGCTTGTCGCAGTCGCGCGCGGTTGCGCTCGACATGGAATCGGCCGCGATTGCCGCCAACGGTTACCGCTTTCGCGTGCCCTACGGCACGCTGCTGTGCGTCTCCGACAAGCCGCTGCACGGCGAGATCAAGCTCGCGGGCATGGCCAGCGAATTCTACCGCCGCCGCGTCGGCCAGCATCTCGAGATCGGTTTGAAGGCGCTGGAACGGCTCAAGCAGCAGGAATCCGAGCGACTGCATTCGCGAAAGCTCCGCAGTTTCGCCGAAGTTGCGTTTCAGTAGGCGATGGATTGCCTTTGCTGCTGACAAGCAGCGGGATTTTCGGCATTTTCGGCGCGGGGGTCGACCGGGACGACTTGATGCCACTCATGCGCGACAGGATCATTGGCCATGATCTCGAACGGCTCGCCTTTCGCTTCACCATGCTGAACGACGGCGAGGTCGTGCAGTGCCAGATCAGCGACGCCGCGATGGACGAGCTTGCGGGCATGCAGGGCACCGAAAGCAGCGCCCGGCAGGCCCAGTTCCTGTCGCTGCGCGCGACCATCGAGCGGCTTGCGTCAGACCTCTACGACGAGGCGCCGCGGGTCAGGGGTCATGTGGTGCGGATCTTTACGCGACATTTACAGCCGTAGTTCCGCCTCCGGCCTCCGCAATCATGCTCCGGGGCAGTTCATCGGTTGGTCAAGATCTAGGGTGCGTACTTAGAAAATCTGGTGCTAAGAGTAGGCGCGCGTGATGTCCGCTTGTCCTCCAACAGCGGCGCGAAAGCGGACGTTGTCGGACTTCCAAGAAGGACCGCTTGCGGACATGCGACTCGTGCAGTTGGCTTTGTATAGACGCGACGAAGCCGGAGAAAAGGCGCTTCCACGTAAACGAAACTGATGATCCCGATCGGAATCATCAGGGTGAAGCAGGCGAATGACCACGCCAATGCGACGTAGAAGTTCGAAATGTCCATGACGTGGCGTTGAACGAACTCCGCTAGTTCGACCACGAAGAACGTATGCAGCAGGTAGATCGAATAGCTATATTCGCCAATCTTCGAGAACGCCCATGAAAGGCCAGCGTTCCTCAGCCTGAAACTGGTGTCATAGTAGGCGACAAGCGACGAGTAAGCGACGGCTTCGGCGGTCGGGAGGATTATCCATAGCGGATTGCGCTCTGTTCCGTAGTAGCCACCGGCAATGTCGAACATCCAGAACCCCACAGTGAACGCTGTGAGTATTCCAATGGCGGAAAGGTGTCTTCCGGTGAAAATGTGTCGATAGCTGAACGCGGTGATGCCCAAAGCGAACTGATCTATGCGGCCAATGATCGTGTAGTACGCGAAATATTCTACTTCGCCGACCAATAGGAAGATGATGGAGCGTAGGGCAATTGCTGCTCCCACGAAGATGAGTGGTGTCCACTTATGGCGCCTGCTCGCGTAGATCAGAAAGGGCAGCGCGATATAGAAATGCATTTCGATGGTGATGGACCACGCGCCATTCGGCCAAGCTGGGACCACGAATCCCTTCGCTAGATCTGCGAGGTATCCACCAAGCCTCTCGCCCTCCGCATGCCTGATGATCCCGATCAGGATGAGGACGAGGACCAGGAGCGGGGCGAGCCGGATCAAACGGTTCCAGAAAAATGCACGGTAGTTTATCGTTTTGCCGTCAAGCAACTTCGCGAACAGATATCCGCTGAGCGTCATGAAAAGCGCCACTCCGGTGTGACCTTCGTCAAACAGGGCCAGCGGAAACACAGCCGGGGCGCCCTCGAAGGTTTCAGGATAAGCACCAGCGGCATGCGTGAAGTGCCAAGCGAAAACCATGAGCACCGCGACTGCCCGAACGTGGTCAAGCCCGATAAAGTGCAAACCTGCTGATGACTTCAATTTTATCCTTCAAGTCTCGAAAGACTTAGACCGTGCGAGGGCCAAATCGCGCCTAGAGATAGATGAGCAAAGCAACCACTGGTTAAAACTCGGTTGCTCACGGAGAAGGAGTTGTTCAGTTTTCAGCAATCGGGCGGCTATGCGATTGCACGCGACTATGGGTAATCCACGATCGAAACGCCGAAAGAACCGCCGTCTCAAATCGTTCGAGCTGGCCTTTCAGCCGAAGAGCGTGTTTCTCGAGGAGGTGCCAGGAGGCGACAGCGACGCCAAAGGCAATCGGCAGGCTGATCAGGACGTTCAGATACCAGTACTGAAGCGACGGGCCCAGCGCTGCAACGCACTGCTGTATGACGAATCCATAGAGGTACATCCCGTAGGAATAGTCGCCGGACGACACGATCCAGATTCGCCGCGGGTTCGTGAGGCCCAGATAACACGCGATATAGGCGGCCGGCACGGCAAAAATCGCGTCGCTGCGTCCGCCGGCCATGCCGATCATGCAAAGTACAAGCGCGAACAGGCCCGTCGCCCGGTTGAACGGTACCTTGTCGCGCCAGAGGTAGAAGCCGACGCCTAGGAGGAAGCAGAACACCAGAATGTGCGGGCGAAGGTGAATGAACAGTTCGTCTGAATGGTAGATATCGTACCAGACGAGGCCGATCTGGGCGAACACCAGGAACCCAAGGTATAGTGCCCTGTTGAAGCAAATCGTGGCCGCGGCAAGAAGCGCCAGGATAGCGTAACACCACAGCTCATACGGCACCGTCCAGAGCTGAGCATTCACCAGATCAGGCACCGGATTGTAAAGAAATACACCCGGGAGTTCGAAGTGGACGTCGCCGAGCATGTTGAGAAAATAGACATGGAATCTCGGGTCCGCGAAGTACTCGGTCAAAGGCATCGCGGTGAAGATCGGGCCGATGATGATGGCTGAAAGCGTCGTCTCAACCACGAGAGCGGGCGCGATGCGAAGCACGCGCAGGCCGATAAACGAAATCAGGCTCTTGCACCTCAACAAGCTGCCCGTCACCAAGAACCCGCTCAAGGCGAAGAAGAGCGCAAGAATCGTTGCGTTCACCATGCGAAAATGGCCTGCTAGCTCCATTGCCCGATCGAGCCCAAGTGTGACGTTCGCGCTGTGCAGGCAGATGATCGCGGCCGCCAGCGCAATCCGCATGTAATCGAAACCTGCAGGCCGATTGCGCGAAAGAGCCAGCTGATCAGCAAGACTGAACATGGTTGTGGTCTTAGCGGGAGGCCACAAAGCCGCACGCCGAAGCGGCGATCAACCAGCAGCACTTCTCGATCCGCCGACGCGTGGCGGGCTCCCAGCGCACTTGAACCCGCGATCCGCATGCCTTTCGACGTTCCAATGCGGGGGAGCGCCCCCATGCGGAGTAGGTCAGTCCGCTGAACATTCCAGATTCCCAATTGCGACAGCAGACGTGAAACTTCGCGCTGCTTCTTGGGGTTCTAGCACGCGCATCGTGAGGTTGTATTTACAATGAGTACTATCGTTTGTGTTGGTGAAGAATTTGTTCCTAAAGTTGACGGCGGCCCTCCAAATATGGAACCGACGGGCGCCCAGTTAAGCCGGAAAGAGAAGCTCCGGATTGAAGACCCAGAAGATGCCATTCAGGACACGACGGTCATTCAACCGTGGCACGCCGCGCGAGTCATCCGGCAGCATCGGCTTAATGGCAAACCTCGTGCTTGATCTTTGGCGCGGCGAACGTGGATTTCGCTTTCCGAGGTTTGCCTGGCTCGGCTTTATCGTGTCGACCGCGGGACTGTTCTCGTACCTGGTCTTCGCAGGGCCCGGTTTGAACATCTCGCCCCTGTACCTGCTCGCCACGGGTCTCGTCACAGCTGCGGCGCTGCTGCTCCTGAAAGAGTCGCGTTGCGACTTGGCCGGCCCGGAGCAGTTGCCTCAATCCTGAGCGCCCTGCCTGATCCGGCCATCAGCTGTCGAACATGATCACGCTGCGCAGCGTCTTGCCGGCCTTCATGTTGGCAAACCCTTCGTTGATCTCGGAGAGCTTGAGCTTGGCCGAGATCCAGTCCTCCAGGTGCAGCCGGCCGCGCAGGTAAAAATCCACCAGCCGCGGCATGTCGACGCGAAAATGGTTCGAGCCCATCGAGGAGCCCTGGATCCTGCGCTCGCGCAGGAAATCGAAGCCATGAAGCTCGATCTTCTGGCCGAACGGAATCATGCCGACGATGGTGGCCGTGCCGCCCGAAGCGAGCATGCCGAAGGCCTGCTCGGCGGTCTCCTTGCGGCCGAGCACCTCGAAGGAATGATGCACGCCGCCATTGGTGAGATCGCGCACCTGCTTCACGACGTCGCCGTCTGCCGGGTTGATGATGTCGGTGGCGCCAAGCTTGGTCGCAAGCTGGAGCTTGGCCGGATTGGTGTCGATGGCGATGATGCGGCCGGCGCCCGCGATCTGCGCGCCGTTGATCGCAGCCATGCCGACACCGCCGCAGCCGATCACGGCCACGGTCTCGCCGGCCGTCACCTTCGCCGTGTTCACGACCGCGCCGTAGCCGGTAATGACGCCGCAGCCGATCAGCGCCGCAAGATCGAGCGGCATCTCCTTGCGGATTTTGACGATGGCATTTTCGTGCACGAGCATCTGCTCGGCGAAGGACGACAGGTTGAGGAACTGATGCAGCTTCTCGGAGCGGGCCCATTGCATCCGGTTGGACGCCCCAGGCAGCAATTTCACCGTGGTGTCGGTGCAGAGCACAGTGCGGCCCGTGGTGCAATTGTCGCAGGTGCCGCAGAACACCGAAAGACAGGTGACGACATGATCACCGGGCTTCACATAAGTCACGTCGGAGCCGACCTGCTCGACGACACCGGCGGACTCGTGCCCGAGCACCGCGGGCAGCGGATGCGGATACAGGCCTTCCATGAAGTGCAGATCGGAGTGGCAGAGACCTGCGACCGAGGTCCGGATCAGGACCTCGCGCGGGCCGGGCTTCGGCAGGCTGACATCCTCGATGATCAGAGGCTTGTTGACTTCATGGAGGACGGCGGCCTTCATCGAGCACTCCCTATCGCCTTTTTTGCTTTGAACGTGGGTGCAGCCTACGCCGCCAGGACCAGTTCGCCAACCTCGCTCATATCAGCTGCGCGGTCGCCGAGCAGCAGCGTGGCGATCTTCTGCTGCGCGGCATTTTCCGTCAGCCGGAACGGATCGCTCGGCGACACCCGGTGGTCGACCACCAGCCGCGACAACAACAGCCTTCGCGCATCGCCACGCATGTCGTGAATACGATGCGCCTCCCAGGCGAGCGCGACGGCGCTGGCGACATGGTAGAGCAGGCTGGTGGCGCGGCGCGCATCGGCTTCGTTTTCGGATTTGGCCGCGACCTCGCGCGCAAAACCGACCGCGCGATCGGTGAGGCCGCGGAGCCGGTCGCGCCAGGCCTGCGGCACCGAGGGGCTGTCATCGAGGCGGGCGTGCAGATCGGCGGCGAGCGCGGATTCGGCGCCGTGGCGGCCGACCGCGCGCCTCAGCGCATCAATCGCGACGATGTTGCCGGTGCCTTCCCAGACCGAACCGAGATGCGCGTCGCGGAGCAGGCGGGCGGTCGCGAACTCCTCGATATAGCCGATGCCGCCGCGCATCTCGAGCGCATCGCCACAGACCTTTCGTGCATCGCGGGTGGCGCGGAATTTCAAGGTCGGCGTCAGGATGCGCAGCAGTGCGGCTGCATCCTGGCTGCCGGCCTCGGCGCGGTCGAGCGCGTCCGCAGTGAGAAAGCTCATCGACAACGCTTGCTCGACCGGCAGCGTGATTTTCAGCATCTGGCGCCGGCCCAGCGGCAGGTCGATGATGCGGTTGCCGAACACCACGCGATTTTTTGCCACCGTCATCGCGTCATGGTAGGCGCGGCGCATCAGTGCGGTGGACTTCACGCCATTTGAAAGCCGCGACGAGTTCACCATCTCGGCCATCTGCACGAAGCCGCGGTCGAGCTTCCCGACCGCGTAGGCGATCGCGCCTTCGAGCTTGATTTCGCCCGAGGCCATCGAGCGCGTGCCGAGCTTGTCCTTCAGACGCACGATCCGGTAGTGGTTCTGCGAACCGTCGTCGAGGAAGCGCGGCATCAGGAACAGGCCGACGCCGCGCGTGCCGGGGCCGGCGCCTTCGGGGCGCGCCAGCAGCATCACGATCTTTGCGTCGGCGTTCGAGCAGAACCATTTTTCGCCGGTGAGGCGCCAATGGTCGCCTTCCTGCACCGCCGTCGTGGTCAGCGTGCCGACGTCGGAGCCGCCTTCCTTCTCGGTCATGAACTGGCCGCCCTGGGTCAGCTTGCTCATGTCGGTCTGGGTCAGGCCGTCGAGATATTTCGCCTTCAGCGCGTCGCTGCCGAAATTCGCGAGCAGCTTGGCGCAGCCGTCGGTGACGTTGATCGGGCAGCCCATGCCGAATTCGGTCTGGTTGAACAGGAACGTGAAGGCGTGCTTGGCGACGACGGGATATTTGTCCGGCCAGCCCATGATGCCCTTGCGGATCGAGAGCGCGTGGATGCCGAACTCGCCGAAGGCTGCCTTCTCCAGCTCGCGATAGGCCGGGTGGTATTCGATCCACTGCACGTCGCGGCCGAACTTGTCGCGATGGTGCAGCACCGGCGTGTGCCGGTCGGCGAGCCGCGCGCAATCGTCGAGATGTCCGCCGGCGAGTTCGCCCAGCCGATCGAGATGTGGCTCGATATGGCGGAATAGCGTCTCCGGCAGATGGATGCGCAGGAGATCGGTGAGTGCCTGATCGGCGCGGTAGAAATTCATGCCGGTGGTGTCGGGCGCCAGCAGTCCGGATGGTGCGGCCGCGACCTGTTTTGGCTGCGCGGGGGCCGGCTGTCGCATGATCGTCCTCTTCGTTTCCGCCTTGCGGCCATTTTGCGCTGATTTGGCGCTTGCCGCTTGAGATGATGTCGATCATGCTCCAGTCGCGAAAGCGGATAAAGCCGCAAATTGTCAGGGAGGCATGATCGCCGCGTGGGAGCAATTCGCCCTGCGGAATTGTGATCGCCCGGCTGGTTGTCCGCGCGGACCGTGCATGGATCAGCGGCTTCCCGTCTTCGAGAGATCACGTCATGGAACACCCGAAATACAAGATCGCCCTCATCGTCGGTGCGGGCGAAGGCCTGAGCGCCTCGCTGGCGCGGCTATTGTCCGCCCAGGGCATCCGCGTTGCGCTGGCCGCGCGAAAAATCGAGAAGCTCGGCGCGCTCTGCAGCGAGACCGGCGCCAAGGCCTATGCCTGCAACGCCATCGAGCCTGATGAGGTCGAGCGCCTGTTCGGCCTCGTCGAACGCGAGATCGGCACGCCCGATTTGGTCGTCTACAACGCCAGCGGCAGGGCGCGCGGGCCGTTCGTCGATCTCGTTCCGGCCGACGTGGCGAACGCCATTGCGGTCAGTGCCTATGGCGCCTTCCTGGTGGCGCAGCAGGCGGCCAGGCGCATGCTGCCGAACCAACACGGCGCGATCCTGTTCACCGGCGCCTCGGCCAGCGTCAAGGGCTACGCGCAATCCGCGCCGTTCGCGATGGGCAAGTTCGCACTGCGCGGGCTCGCGCAGAGCATGGCGCGCGAATTGTCGCCGCAAGGCATCCATGTCGCGCATTTCGTGATCGATGGCGGCATCAGGAGTGCAGCGCGCACGGAAGCGCCGGACAAGCCGGATTCGATGCTCGATCCCGATGCGATTGCGGAGAGCTACTGGAACGTGTTGCAGCAGCCGCGCAGCGCCTGGAGCTGGGAGCTGGAGCTGCGGCCGTGGGTGGAGAAGTTTTGAAGGCAAGCTGCCGTAGGATGGGCAAAGGCGCATAGCGCCGTGCCCACCATCAACGACGAAACAGCAATGGTGGGCACACTTCGCTTTGCCCACCCGACAAGGGCGGGAATCATGACCACGGAAATCACCATCGATACCGGCACCAGTGAACTCCTCTGCGTGATCCGCGATCGCGTCGCATTGATCACGCTGAACCGGCCCGAGGCGCGCAACTCGCTGTCGGACGCGCTGACCCCGGCGCTGCGCACCATGATCCGCTCCTGCGGCGAGAACCCCGATGTCGGCGCGCTGCTGATCACCGGCGCGGGCGAAGCGTTCTGCGCGGGCGGCAACGTCAAGGGCATGGGTGCGCATCGCGACCCCAAGAAGCTGGAGATGTCGCAGGAAGATCGCATCGCCGATCTCCAGGAGCGGCAACGCCTGCTCACCGGCGCACTGGTCTCGGTGCGCAAGCCGACCATCGCGGCATTGCCGGGGCCGGCGGTCGGCGCGGGGCTCGCCATCGCCATGGCCTGCGACATCCGCATTGCCGCGCAATCGGCCTTCGTGGCCACCGGCTATGCGCGCATCGCGCTCAGCGGCGATTATGGCATCGCGTGGCTGTTGACGCGCCTCGTCGGTACCGCGCGGGCGCGCGAGCTGCTGTTCACCGGCGATCGGGTCGATGCTTCCAGGTGCGAGGCCATCGGCCTCGTCAACCGCGTGGTGGCCGACGACAAATTGCAGGCGGAGGCCTTCGCACTGGCTAAATCCCTCGCTGGAGGTCCGCGCCTCGCGCTGCGCTACATGAAGGACAATCTCGACGAGGCCCTGCTGTTCGACTTCGAGACCGCGCGCGATCACGAAGCCGAGCGGCTGGTCCGCCTGACCACGACCGCCGATCACAAGGAAGCGGTGCAAGCCTTCATCGAGAAACGCAAGGCGGTGTTCACGGGGAAGTAGCGGCGAAAAAAAGCCCGGCTCCGTTTGACCAGAGCCGGGCTCGAGTGGTGTCAGGCCGAGGCTGAGGGGCTATCGGCCTGACGGGAAAGAGCGACGAGGCGCCAGCTCGCGCAGGGAATGTCCTTCGGCGCGACGGAAATCTCCTTGTCGAAGCGCACCAGCTTCCAGTCGTCCGGATGATTGACGAAGGCGAAGCTCGATTTGCGCGCGAGCGAGATCATGGCCGCGTTGGAGCGCAGCGTGTCGCCGAACATGTGGTCGGCGCCAAGCGCGGCCGCGCGGCATTCGAGATTCTTCATCAGCGCGGTGGCGATGCCCTGGCCCTGCCGGCGGTCCGCAACCGACAGGCCGAATTCAAGCGTCGCGGTTTCGGCATGCAGTGCGTAGCGCGCTTCGGCGACGATGGTCTCGAAGCCGTCGACCATCATGGTCGCCACCACGGTAAAACGTTCGCGCTCGCCGACCTGAAGGAATTCCTGCAGGAGGCCCTGCGGCAGTTCGCTCATCGCACCGAAGAAGCGGTTGTAGCGGGAGCGCGTCGGGAGCGAGCGAAAATAATACTGGAGCTCCTCGGTGTCGCGCGGCTCGACGAAACGAACGCGCAGCGCCTCGCCGTGCCGCGTGCGCAACGTGTCCGAATATTGCTTCAGATCTTCCAGGCGAAGGGTGCTCATGGCACGCGCCCCAAGGGGACCAAAGGGAAAGGAGACCGCCGGCGCCCCACAGTCAGGCGGCGCCGGCCTGGCGGCCAATCAGGCCCGCCAAAAGGGTTTGTCGGCCTCGTAGGCCACATCGCTCCAGGACAGCCCGACGTCCTGAAGGTCACGCGCGGACCAGTTAGTAAGCTCCCGGCGGGTCCGGTAGCGCTCGTGCCAGACGTGAAGGGTCTCGCCGATCTGGTGGATCAGGCCGGGTGCATGATGATTTGTCATCGAATTCTGGGTCAGAGTAGACATTTTCAGCTCCTTGAGCTAACTTGACCGCTAATATCTGCCTGCTGATGCACTGCGACAAACGACAATTTGTACTCTTTCGCATGAAATAACGTCATGTATCCTGCTGCCAGATGACTGCCAGATTGCCCTCCCTGAACGGATTGCGGGCCTTTGAGGCCGCCGCGCGGCATCTCAGCTTCACGCTGGCCGCGTCCGAGCTGAACGTGACCCAGACCGCGATCAGCCATCAGATCCGCAGGCTTGAGGAGGAGCTCGGCATCCGGCTATTCGTCCGGCAGAACCGCGCGCTGACGCTGACGCCGGAGGCGCGCGACTATTTGCCGGGCGTCCGCGCCGCCTTCAACGACCTTCGCCTCGCCACCGACCGGCTGCTGCGCAAGGACGACGACAAGGTTCTGACGGTCTCGACGCTGGCATCGCTTGCCGCAAAATGGCTGCTGCCGCGGCTGACCGATTTCCAGGAGCACCATCCCGGCATCGACGTCCGCATCACCACCTCGACCGGCCTCGTCGACTTCCAGCGCGACAATGTCGATGCCGCGATCCGCTACGGCCGCGGCCAGTGGGCGGGTCTGCGCGCCGACTGGCTGATGGCAGACGAGCTGTTTCCGGTGTGCAGCCCGTCTCTCTTGCGTGGCGACAAGCCATTGCGCTGTCCTGAAGATCTCAAGAGCCACATGCTGCTGCACACCTCCAACGCCAACAGCGACGACTGGCGGCTGTGGTTGACGGCGGCGGGTCAGCCGGCCGACATCGCCAGGCAGCCCGGCATCACCTTCGACATGATCTTCATGACCATCCAGGCCGCGATCGACGGCATCGGCGTGGCGATGGGGCGGACCTCCTACGTTCAGGACGACATCGCCAAGGGGCGACTCGTGGTCCCTTTCAAGATCGCGCTGCCGGCCGATGCCGGCTTCTATCTGGTCGCGCCGGAGGGTCGCCGCGAAGCGCCGAAGCTCGCCGCATTCCGCGATTGGATGATCGCTGCAACGCAGAACAAAGCCTGAGATCGCCGGCGCGTGCCCGCGCCACCTGCTTCTCGCTACAGCTCCACCACGACGTAGTGGCTCTCGACCGTCACGGGTATCGTCTCGGCGATATACGGCCCCTTCACCACGCTTGCACCCGGCTCGACATGGGCCGGGTAGGCCTTCACGCGGAAGCGGCGGGGGTCGCAGTAGGACTGGCCGGTTCGGATGTCGAACTCCCAGCCATGCCAGGGACAGCGAATGATCTCGCCGAGCTTGGTGTATTCGATCTCGCCCGGGTCCTTCGATTGCGCGAGCCCGATCAAGGGTCCTTCGCACAGCGCCGCGCCCTGATGCGGGCAGCGGTTCATCAGGCCGAAATATTCACCCTTGATGTTGAAGACCGCGATCGGCCGTCCGTCGATCTCCAGAAATTTTCGCGTGCCGGGCGGAAACTCATCGACCGCGGCAATCACATGCCGCGCCATCAAGCGATCCCGTAGAGCTTCTTCGCATTGCCGAGATAGAAGGCCTCGCGGTGATCCTCGCTGACGCCCGGGGGCAGCACGCGCGACGGCTCGTCATAATCCCAGTGCGGGTAGTCGGTCGCGAACAGCAACCGGTCCCAGCCGATCCACTTGATGACGTCGAACAGATCCTCGCGCCGCTCCGGATCCTCCATCGGCTGCGTCGTCCACCACACCTGCTCGCGGATATATTCCGACGGCGGTCGTTTGACATGCGGCACCTCGCTGCGCAGCCGCTGCCAGACCTTGTCGAGCCGCCACGCCAGCGACGGTGCCCAGCCGAAGCCGGCCTCGATCATCACCAGCTTCAATTTCGGGAAGCGCTCGAATACGCCTTCCAGCACGAGACTCGCGAGCGCCGATTGCTGGCACTGCGAGTGGCCGACCATCTCCTCGATGTAATAGGAAGGCCAGCCCGACGGCGTGATCGGGTTGCCGCCGAAGCCGAAGGCGTGGACGCCGACGGGAAGGCCGGCCTCTTCCGCGGCCTGGTAGATCGGCCAGTAGCGGCGCTGGCCGAGCGGCTCGACATTGCGGCTGAGCAGCAGCACCTGCACGAAATTCTTGTCGCCGGCGCGCTCGCGGATTTCGGCGGCGGCCGACAGCCCGTCCTCATTGCCGACGACGATGGACGCCTTCAGCCGCTTGTCCTTGCTGGTCCATTTGTCGATCTGCCAGTCGTTGATCGCCGAGCACAAGGCCGCCGAGAGCTCGTGATTGCGGATGCCTTGCCCGGTGTTGAGGGGATTGAGCACGCCGAGCTGCACGTTGTGGGGGTCGAGCAGCTGCTTCTGCATGAAGGACAGCGAGGAGCCTTGCGGCCCGCCTTCCGGCGGATAGGCGTCGCGGCGCGAGGCGTTGGGCTGGGCCTTCGGATAGGGCGGACCTTCCATCATGCCCTGATAGGCATGGACGCCGTAGACTTCGAGATGATGCTGCCAGCGTTTGGCCAGGTAAGGATAGAGCTCGGCGCGGGTCGCGCGTGCCGGATGGATGTCGCAGTCCGCGATCGCGGTTTTGACGGTCAGTGGGGAAGCGGCTTCGGAGCTTTCGCGGAACTGAATATTCATCGCCTTGCCTCCTTTGGCAGCGGCTAAGTCAGGCGGGGATAGGTCGCATGCGGATTATCGATCATGATCTTGCGCACGAGATCGGGGGTGAGACCTGCGGGCAGCGCCTCCTGGCCGTCGAACTGCCAGTGCGGATAGTCGGTGGAGAATACGACCAATTCGTCCGACTGCATATGATCAAACAGGCGAATTAATGTCGCCTCATCCGGCGGCGCATCGAATGGCTGTAACGAAAAGCGGATGTTGCTGCGCACAATGTCCAGCGGCGCGCGATCGACCCACGGCGTCTCCATCCGCACGCCGCGCCAGAACTTGTGCAGGCGCCAGAGAAATGGCGAGATCCAGGACACCCCGGATTCCAGCATCACCATTTTCAGCAACGGATATTTGGCGAACACGCCCTCGACGATCAGGCTGGTGAGCTGGGTCTGGAACGCCTGGGCCTGACCGGCATAATCCTCGATGTGGTAGGAACCCCACCCCACGGCGGTCGGCGGATTGTGATAGGCGGAACCGGCATGAATGCCGATCGGAAGGTCCAGCCGTTCTGCCGCCTCGTAGATCGGCCATAGCGCGCGCTTGCCGAGCGGCGTGTCGCCCATCACCAGCATCAGCACCTGCACGAAGCGGCGGTCCGCCGCACAGCGCTCGATCTCGGCGACGGCCTTCTCGACGCTTTGGGTGGGGATCACGATGGAGCCGCGCAGCCGCGTATCGCGATCAAGCCATTCCTTCACGAGCCAGTCGTTCAGTGCGCTGCAGAAGGCGGCCTGCAGATCCTCGGAAAACACCATCTGCACGCCATAGAGCGGATTGCAGATGGCATGGGAGAGCTGAAAGGGATCGAGCACATGGCGCTGCATGTCCGCCCGGCTTTCGCCCGGCTTGCCGCTTTCGGGGCGCCAGTCGGGCCGCGCCGTGATCGGCGAGTTCTGCGGGTAGGATTGCGAGATGAGATCGACCATGCCGCGCGTCGTCACCTGATCGCGCCAATAGTCGTTCAGGTACGGCAGCAGGCTGGTCAGATGCGGCACGGCCGGATGCACATCGCAATCCACCCCGCCGGCGATCAGGGACGCCATGACGTGTCCTTCAAGTTTCCTCGTCGCGTCGTCTCGCGGGCGGCGCTTGGTCTTGACTGCCATTCAAGCAGGCCTGCCCGTTGGCTGCAACTCGGCCAACGGCGCTGTCATATGCTAGAAAGGCCGAGCTCGGTTGCGAAGGCATAAGGGGTCAAGGCATGAAAGAGCTCGTCGGCATTGCGGAACAGGTGGCAGCGAAATTGATCGCGCGCAAACAGACCATTGCCGTGGCGGAATCCTCGACCGGCGGCCTGATCTCGGCCAGCCTTCTCGCGGTGCCCGGCGCGTCGGCCTATTTCCTCGGCGGGGCCGTGGTCTACACCCGCGATGCCAGGCGCGTGCTGATGGATATTGCGGACGAAGGAATGAAGGGCTTTCGTTCTTCGTCGGAGCCCTACGCGCAACTGCTGGCCGAGCGGATGCGCAGCCGTTTCAATTGCGATTGGGGCCTGTCCGAGACCGGCGCGGCGGGTCCCACCGGCAATCGCTACGGCGATGCGGCGGGCCACAGCTGCATGGCGGTCGCCGGGCCCGCGGTCGAGGTGATGACGCTGGAGACGGGCAGCAACGACCGCTTCGCCAATATGCAGATATTTGCAGCGACAGCGCTGAAATTGCTGTTGAAGAATCTGGAGCGGTGAGTTCCGGGGCGCGAAATATCGCGCCAGATCCAGTAGTTGTTTTGCCCGTCATTGCGAGCGAAGCGAAGCAATCCAGACTGTTGCCGCGGGCGGATTTTGGATTGCTTCGTCGCAAGTGCTCCTCGCAATGACGCGAAGGGCTAGTCATTGAATAGGGGCGGCGGCACGAACCCGCCGAACTCGCGTTCGATCAGCTCGGCGAGCTTCAGCGGCGTGCGGTCCTCGAGGAAGGGCCCGATGATCTGCACGCCGACCGGCAGCCCGTCCTTCGACAGGCCGAGCGGAACAGCCGTTGCCGGCAGACCCGTCAGCGTGGCGATGCCGGGCCAGGCAAGCTGGTCCGGATAGGGGTGGTCCTTGCCATCGATATTGATCCGGCGCTTTTCCTGCTCCGGCGAATGATCATGCGGATAGGCCGGGGTCGGCATGATCGGGCAGATCACCGCATCGAATGTCCTGAACAATTGCCGCCATTGCGCGCGCAGGCCGGCGCGGGCGCCTTCGTCGAACACCCAGGCCTGATGTGTGCTGGTCATGCCACGCAGCCGCTCGGCAGCAAGACTCTTGTCGTCGGGCGAGAGCTGCGCCGCTCCGGCACGCGCGCCGGCGAGAATGTCCGGCGGAGAGAAGGCGCCCAGAAAGCCCATCAGCATGCGCATATAGAGGCGAGAGGCTTCCGTGAAGTCTGGAAACAGCGGGCTTTCGCGCGTTATGCTCGCGCCGGCGCTCGACAATTGGTTCGCCAGCTTCTCGATGGCGCTGCGAATGTCGGCATTCGCAGGCAGCAGCGGGTGGCTGTCGATCACCAGCACACGGAAATCCTTCAGCGCGCGGTGTCGCGCCTCGGGCAGCGCAAGCTTGTATCCGACGCCCAGATCCAGCGGATCGGGACCTGCCATCACGTCCAGGAGCAGCGGCAGATCGACTGCACTGCGTGCCATCGGACCGATCACCGCCATATCGCGCTCCATCGGGATGGCTGGAAATGGCGGCGGCGTGTGGCCACGCGTTGGACAGAGATTGTAGGTCGGCTTGTGCGCATAAACCCCGCAATGAAAGGCCGGCACGCGCAGCGAGCCGCCGATGTCGGACCCGAGCGAGAGTGGTCCGTAGCCTGCCGCCAGCGCCGCAGACGAGCCGCCCGACGAGCCACCCGGCGTGCGGCCGAGATCGAATGGATTGTTGGTCGTACCGTAGATCTCGTTGTAGCTCTGCCAATCCGCCAACCCCACGGGCACGTTGGTCTTGCCGAGGATGACGCCGCCGGCACCCTTCACCCGCGTGATCGAGAGCGCATCCTCGGGCGGCTTGAAATCTTTCTGCGGCGTCCAGCCCCAGGTCGTGGGCAGGCCGGCGATGTTGAAGGATTCCTTGATCGTCATTGGCAGGCCGAGCAGCGGCTTGTGCTCGCCGCGGGCCAATGCGCCGTCCGCCTCGCGTGCGGCGTCCAGCGCGCGGTCGAAATCCCGCACGCAGATCGCGTTGACCTTGCCGTCGTGCCGTTCGATGCGGTCGATCGCATCCTGCGTGAGCTCGACCGCGGAAACCTTCTTCGCGGCCAACGCGGCCGACAGCGCGACCGCGCTCTTGAAGCTCCATTCGGATTTGGCCATGGGGCATCTCCTGTTCTTATTGTCGAACGATGATGCGCAGTTTGGCCCAGCACCGCAACCGCCGTTTGATCGCGATTGACATGTGAGCAAGACGGAACGCGGTGAGCCAAGCAATCACTCGCAGTCATCGCCCGGCTCGGGCGATCCAGTATTCCACCGGGGCCGATCGGACACGGAGAGGCCGCGGCGTACTGGATGCCCCGCCTTCGCGGGGCATGACACCGAGAGTGAGGCTGTTACGCCGCTCCGATCAATATCCCCACCGCCAGCACGATCGCGCCGCCGAGGACGATCTGGAACACGGCCTGGAGGAACGGTGTATCCATGTAGCGCGCGCGGATGAAGGCGATTGCCCACAATTCGAAGAACACGACAATTCCGGCAATTCCGGTCGCGATCCAGAATGCGTTGGCCCAGCGATCGGGCACGAGATAGGGCAGGGTGTGCCCAAGCCCGCCGAGCGTCGTCATCAAGCCGCAGGTGAGACCGCGCAGCCAGGGCGAACCACGCCCGGTCAGCGAGCCGTCGTCGGACAGCGCTTCCGCAAAACCCATGCTGATGCCGGCGCCGATCGAGGCGGCGAGGCCAACCAGAAACGTTTGCCAGTTCTGATGCGTCGCGAAGGCAGCCGCGAACAGCGGCGCCAGCGTCGAGACCGAGCCGTCCATCAGGCCGGCGAGACCTGGTTGCACATATTGCAACACGAACATGCGCCGGTTGGTGCGGTCTTCCTCGGCGCGCACGTCAGAACTCAGGATCTGGTCCGTCAGCTTCGCCGCCACCTCTTCGTGGCCCTTCTCAGCCTCGGCCAGATCGCCGAGCAGGCGGCGCACGCCGACGTCCTGCGCCTGCTCAGCCGCCTTCACGTAAAAGCGCTCGGCCTGCAATTCCATTGTCTCGACTTCCCTGCGGACGGTGTCGAGCGGCAGGTTCTTGGTGAGCCAGACCGGACGACGGCGCAGGAAGCCTTTGACATCCTCGCGGCGGATCGGGGGCAAATGCGGACCGAAGCGCTGCTCGTACATTTCCAGCAGCATGTGACGATGGCCGCGCTCTTCCTCGGCCATCTGCTCGAAGATCTTGGCGGAGTCCGGATAGCGCTCCTTGAGGTCTTCGGCGAAGCTCATATAGATGCGGCTGTCCTCCTCCTCGGAGGAGATCGCGACCGCAAGCACCTCGCGCTCGGTCAGATCGGCAAAATTCTTCACGGCGGCCCTGTCTGATTAGTTTAGAATAGTTCTAAACTATATAGGGCGCCGAAGTTCCCGGGTCAAATCACGCCGCGGCTCTTCGCCAGGAAATCGAGCAGCAGGCGGCTCACCTCGGCCGGCTGCTCCTGCTGCACCCAGTGACCGGCGCCGTCGACGAGGTGGCAGCCGAGCAGCTTCGTACAGGTTCGCGCCTGCATCGCCTCGAACACGCCGGGACGCTGATAGGTGCCCCAATCCTGCTTGCCCGAGATGAAGCAGGAGGGGACGTCGATGGTGCGGCCGGCCAGCAATTCGAGCTGGCTGTTGAATGCACCCGATGTGCCGCAGCGATACCATTGCAGGCCGCCCTGGAATCCGGTGCGGCCATATTCGGCGCTGTAGTAGGCGAGCTCGCGGTCGGGGAGCCATTGATTGGCCGCGATCGCGGCCGGCGAGGGCATCTCCTTCGCAACCGTCTCGGCCATGGTCTCGTTCAGGTCCATCACATAATAGGTCGGCAGCTTCGCCAACTCGTTCGCCGACCACGATTTCAGCGGATACGGCTTGTTGTCGGTCCAGTCCGCGCTCTTGTGATGATAGTAGGCGCGCAGGAAATCATGCACGCCTTGCGGCGCGCAGTGCATATCGGCATTCGCCGGGCGTGTCGCATAATACCACTGATAGTGCTTGCGTGGACGCGGCAAGGCGGCGAGCTCGCGATGCACGGGGTCTTCGGCCGGGGGCTTTGCCGGCGTGTTGAACGGCAGCGGCGGCGCTCCGCCGAACGGCGCGCTCATCATCGCCACCGAACGGAACACGTCGGGCCGCATCAGCGCGCACCAGGCCGCGACCGGGCTGCCGAAATCGTGGCCGACCACATCGACCTGCCTGTAGCCGAACGCCGACACCAGCCCGAGCGCATCCCGCACCAGGTTGAAGAGCGAAAACGGTGCGAGATCGCCGTCGTACTCCGCGCTCCATCCCGTCGTCCGGCCATAGCCGCGCTGGTCCGGCGCGATCACGTGATAGCCGGCCGCGCTCAGCGCCGGCATCACCTTGCGCCAGGAAAAAGCGAGCTCGGGAAAGCCGTGCAGCAGCAGGATGCAGGGCCGTCCCTTGGTCTCGAAGCCGGCCTCCAGCACGTGCATGCGCAGGCCGTTGATGTCGTCGACATAGCGTGAGCGAATGCCGGCGGGGAGCGGGATCTCGGGGAGGTCGGTCATTGCTTTCTCCACACGGGTGGAATCGTAGGGTGGGCAAAGGCGCGCTTTGCGCGCCATGCCCACCATCATTCTATAACGCGTTTGGCATGGTGGGCAGGCTTCGCTTTGTCCACCCTACGGCATCTCGGCTAGATCACACCGCCGCGCAGACGAAGCCGCTGCCCTTGCGCTTGATCTTCCCCACTGACGGCGACGGGAAATGCGCGGTGCAGCACAGCGTGTCGGTGTCGCAATAGCGTTCCAGGAAGCTGCGGCGCGTCGTTGCCGCCTTGGCCTGATCGAGGTCGAACTTGACCGACAGCTCCGGATAGAGCGTCTGGATCGGCGAGTGCATGAGGTCGCCGGAGAACACGGCGTCGTCCCTGCCGTGGCCCATCGTGATGGCGATATGGCCCGGCGTGTGGCCGGGCGTCGGCAGAATACGAACGTGATCGCCGATCTGGTGATCGTTGCCGACGAGCTCGTGGCGTTTGGCCTCGACCACCGGCAGCACGCTGTCCACGAAGGGGGCCACCTCCGCCTTCGCGTTCTGCTCGGTCCAGTGATCGAATTCCTGCTTGGCGAACACGTAGCGCGCTTTCGGGAAGGTCGGCACCCAGCGGCCATTCTCCAGCCGCGTGTTCCAGCCGACGTGATCGACATGCAGATGCGTGCACATCACGAAATCGATGTCGTCGGGAGAGAATCCGGCAGCGTTGAGTCCGCTCAGATAGGTGTTGTCGGTCTTCATGTTCCATTTCGGACGCTGCGGCCGCCGCTTGTCGTTGCCGATGCAGCTGTCGACCAGAATGGTGTGCTGCGGCGTCTTGATCACATAGGACTGGAAGCACAGCATCAATGTGTCGCTGTCATCCAGGGCTTTCGCCTCCCTCATCCATACGCGGTTCTCGGCCAGCAGCTCCGGTGTCAGCCCCGGCAACATCTCCAGTGCCGGCACGAACGAGGTTTCCTGCTCGATGATGCGATGGATGGTGAGATCGCCGACCGCGTATTTGAGGCTCATGAGAACTCCGAAGAGTTAAGCCGCGGGCGGCACCGAGATATTCACGGAGGGCCGCTCCAGCATCTTCTGGTGGAAGGCGTCGAGCTTCGGATAGGCCTTGCGCCAGCCGCAATCGGCGAAGCGGAAGTCGGCATAGCCGAGCACGCAGACGAGGCCGATCTGCGAGATATCGAACGGGCCGTTCAGCACTTCAGGCATGTTCTCGAAGCGCGCCATGCCGGTCCAGGCCCGGTTCCAGTGGTCGTCCGACCACGCCTGCCATTGCAGGCCCTGCGGCCGCACCATCTTCTCGTAGCGGCACAGCAGCATGGAATCGAGCATGCCGTTGATCAGGGCATGATTGGTCTTGGCCTTCCAGCGCCGCGGACCGTAATCGGGGATCAGGCTGCCGCCGGCCATCTCGTTGAGATATTCGACGATGACGTAGGAGTCCAAAATAACATCGCCGTCATTGGTGATCAGCACCGGCAGCTTCTTCAGCGGCGTGATCTTCGAATAGTCCTCGTTGGCCGTGCCGGGCGCGACGGTCGCCGGCGTGAACTCGATCTTGTCGATCAGCCCGAGTTCGATCGCGGCGATGCGCACCTTGCGGGCAAAGGGCGAGGCGGGGGAGAAGGTGAGCTTCATGGGACAATTCCCTGCGATCGGTCTTGAGCAAACGGTGTCTCCTCCGTCATGGCCGCGCTTGACCCGGCCATCCACGCGCTTCCGCGTGGTTAGACTGTGAGACGTGGATGCCCGGGACAAGCCCGGGAATGACGACGAGTGTTGCGCTGGCCGCGGCTTACGCCGCGACGATCTCCTGGCGCTGCTCGCCGAGACCCTCGATGCCGAGCGTGATGACGTCGCCGACATTGAGGAAGGTCGGCGGCTTCATGCCGAGGCCGACGCCGGGCGGGGTGCCTGTCGTGATGATGTCGCCGGGCAGCAGCGTCATGAACTGCGCGACATAGGAGATGCACTTGGCCATCGAGAAGATCATGGTCTTGGTCGAGCCGGTCTGGCGGCGCTGACCGTTGACGTCGAGCCACATCGGCAGGTTCTGCACGTCCTTGATCTCGTCCTTGGTGGCGAGCCAGGGGCCGAGCGGGCCGAACGTGTCGTGCGACTTGCCTTTGGTCCACTGACCCAGGCGCTCGATCTGGAAGGCACGCTCGGAGACGTCGTTGCAGACGCAGTAGCCGGCGACGTGGTTGAGCGCGTCGGCTTCCGAGACGTATTTGGCGCGCGTGCCGATGATCGCGGCGATCTCGACTTCCCAGTCGAGCTTGGTCGAGCCGCGCGGCTTCTCGACGGCGTCGTTCGGGCCGGACAACGAGGTGTTGGCCTTCATGAAAATGATCGGCTCGCTCGGGATCTCCGCGCCGGTCTCCTTGGCGTGGTCGCTGTAGTTGAGGCCGATCGCGACGAATTTCGACATGCCGGTGACGGGGGCGCCGAACCGCGGCTTGCCGGAGACGGCGGGCAGCGAGGCCGGATCGAGCGCCGCCAGTTTCTTCAGGCTCTCGGGCGAATAGGCCTCGCCGGTCAGGTCCTTCACATGCGCCGACAGGTCCCGCAACTGGCCGGATTTGTCGATCAGGCCGGGCTTCTCCGCACCCTTCTCGCCATAACGAACAAGCTTCATTCTCGTTTCTCCCTGGAATGGACCGATCGGTTGAACAGCTTCATGGAACAGGGCGGCGGGAAATTCAACCGCTCAAAGAGGGGCGCATTGCAGCCCTCTCGATTCGGGAGGTTGGTCCGGGGCACGAGACCTAGGCCAGCGCCTCGAACCTGAATGCGTCCCCGTCCCGCTTGATGTGCCCGGCCGAAAAATGCCCGCCGATTACCAGCGTCGGGGTGTCGGCAAACCGGCCGAACAATTCGCGCCGCGTCGCGGCAGATTGGCTCTGATCGGAATCCGCGGTCGAGGACCAGCCGAGATGCGCCATCTGGCAGGGATGATGGGCGACGTCGCCCGTCAGCAGTCCCTGCTCGCCGTCCGACTGGATCAGAATGCTCATATGCCCGGGGCTGTGGCCGGGGGTCGGGATCATGCTGATCTCGTCGCTGAGCCGGTGGTCGCTCGGGATCAACTCGGCCCGGCCGGCATCGACGATCGGCTTCACGGAATCGCCAAAAACGGCCCGCTTGTCCGGCTCGCTGGAATGGTCGCGCCAATGCTCATACTCGGTCCTGCCGAAGACATAGCGCGCGTTGGGGAAGGTCGGCAGCCATTTGCCGTCGACCCACTTCGTGTTCCAGCCGACATGATCGACATGAAGATGCGTGCACAGCACGGTATCGATGCTCTCAGGCGGAAAGCCCGCCGCAATCATCGTCTCCAGGAACGGCGTGGTGCGATTGTTCCAGGTCGGGACGTTGCGGCCCTGCTTGTCGTTGCCAAGGCCGGTATCGACCACGATGCGGCGCGTCGGCGTCTCCACCACCAGCGAATGGATCGACATTTTCAGCCGGCCTTCTTCCGTGGCGAAATGCGGGATCAGCCAAGGCAGCTTCTGGATTTCTGCATTGCTCGCCAAGGGCAAAATGAAGCGGGTCGACCCGACCGTCTCCAATTCCACGACCTTGGTTATTTTGACCCTGCCGACCTTCCACTGCATCCGGCGCATCCTCATGTTCTTGCTTTGGCGGGGAACATGCGCAGTTTCGCCGTCAGGCGCAATGGATCATCTGACGCGGTGCGGCGTTATCGCGGGAACCCAGGGAAAGACAAAGGGCCAGCCATGCCAGAGCTTGCGATTTCCGCGGAGAAGGTCGCCTTCATCATCGAAAAGGCGCGTGAATTCGACGTCAAGCAGGCGGATTCCGATCCGGATTCCGGCTCGAATGCGACGGATGACGATGCGGTCGACGTCCTCGAGGATGACGGCTCCGATCCGGTCGTCAACGAACTCGGAAGTTTCATCGTGGCCATGAACGAGGACGAGCAGATCGATCTCGTCGCGCTGACTTGGCTCGGCCGCGGCGACGGCACGATCGACGATTGGGACGATTTGCGCGCACGCGCGGTGGAGGCGCGCGCGGAGTATCGCAGTCCCCGGCGCGAAACGGCGCATTATCTGCTGGGTGAGCCGATGCTGGGCGATCTGCTCGCCGACGGGCTCGACGAATTCGGCGTCGACTGGACCGACGGAAACCCAGTCGCCGATTCATCCAGTCCGAGCCAGCGGGACGAAGACGAGCCCACCAAGCAACAGCGGTGATCCCGGCCGATATCAGCGCGCGCAGTCGACGACTACGGTGCCGAGCTTGTCGCCTTTCTCGACGGCGGCGTGGGCCTGCGCCGTCTCCGACAGCGCAAACTGCGCCGCGACATTGTGGATTCGCGGCCCCGCCGCCAGCCATTTCGAGATGTCGGCCTGCGCCGCCGCAAGCAACGCGGGCGGCAGCGCGAACAAGACGAGCGAGCGGAGCGTGATGCACTTCTCCATCAGCTCGCGCATCGGCACGGTCGGCGTGCGGTTGCCGTTCGTGGCGTAGACCGCGATTGTCGAGTTCATTGCCATCAACTTCAGGGTCGTCGCGATGTTGCCGCCGAAATCGACATCGACCAATCGGTCGACCCCGCGTCCGTCGGTGAAGGCCATCGCCTTGGCAACGACATCTTCGTCCCTGTAATTGACCACGAGGTCGGCACCGGCCTGTCGCGCCTGCTCGCCTTTCATCGCCGAGCTGACGGTCGCGATCACCTGCGCGCCGCCCCATTTCGCGAGTTGCACGGCGTAATGCCCGACTGCACCCGCGCCGCCGGTGACCAGCACCGACTTGCCGACGATCGGCCCGTCCGCGAACAGCGAGCACCACGCCGTCATGGCGGGAATGCCCAGCGTCGCGCCTTGCGCAAAAGAGAGATTGTCCGGCAGCGGCGTCACCAGATGCTCGGCAAGCGCGATATGCTCGGCCGCGGTGCCAAAGGCGCGGCCGTTGCGCTGGCCGTTGAACAGCCAGACCCTGTCGCCGATCTTGAACCGCGTCGCGCCATCGCCGATCTGGTCGATAAACCCCGCGCCATCGCTGTTCGGAATGACGCGCGAAAACTCCTTGGCGCGATAGCTGCCCCCGCGCCGGCCGACATCGGCCGGATTGACGCCGGAGGCTTCCAGGCGAATACGAACTTCGCCTGGACCTGCGACCGGCGTCGCCATCTCACCATAGGTGAGGACGTCCGCCGCCGGTCCTGTCTCCTCGTACCAGACCGCCCTCACAGCGTTCCCGGGAAGGCACCGCCATCGAGCAGAAGGTTCTGCCCGGTGATGAAGCCCGCCTTGGCGCCGCACAGGAATGCGCAGGCATAGCCGAACTCCTCGGGATCGCCGAAGCGGCCTGCGGGATTGAGCTTGGCGCGCTCGGCCAGAACCTGGTCCGGCGTGATGCCGCGCTTCTCGGATTCCCCCTTCGCGGTGCTGCGCAGACGGTCGGTTTCGAACGGGCCCGGCAGCAGGCCGTTGATGGTGACGTTGTTGATCACGGTCTTGCGCGACAGGCCGGCGATGAAGCCGGTGAGGCCGGCGCGCGCGCCGTTGGAGAGACCGAGGATGTCGATCGGCGCCTTCACCGCGGCCGAGGTGATGTTGACGATGCGGCCGAATTTGCGCGCCATCATGCCGTCTACGGTCGATTTGATCAGCTCGATCGGCGTCAGCATGTTGGCGTCGATCGCCTTGATCCAGTCGTCGCGGGTCCAGTTGCGGAAATCGCCGGGCGGAGGTCCGCCGGCATTGTTGATCAGGATATCCGGCTCGGGGCAGGCCTTCAGCACGGCCTCGCGGCCCGCCGGCGTCGTGATGTCGCCGACGATCTCGGTCACGGTCACATCAGGATAGGCCTTGCGGATGTCGTCGGCCGTCTTCTTCAGGGCCTCGGCGCCGCGCGCGGTCAGCGTGACGTGTACGCCGGCCTCGGCCAGCGAGATGGCGCAGGCGCGTCCGAGGCCTTTGCTGGATGCGCAGACGATGGCGCGGCGACCTTTGATCCCAAGATCCACTGTTTCACTCCCGTAATGTCATGCAGGTTTTTAAGAAGCCGCCATTCTAGCCAACCTTGGCGCCGCTGATAAGGGATTGGCTCGCATCAAAATGCATGCACGCCTGCGCGGCGATGCAAATGCGCCTGATCAGATGCGCCGCTCCTGCTTGAGACGGTCGATCGCGGAGGCCGCCTCCGGCGGCAGCGACTTGAAGCCCATCCGGCCCACCGTCGAGAACAGCGGCCTCAGGTGCGAGCCGGCGAGGAACGGCGGCTGGCGGTTGGCCGGCACGATCTGGTCGAACACCAGCACCAGGGTCGTGGCGACGAGGCCGACCCTGATGGCGCCGAGCGCTGCGCCGCCGAGCCGGTCGCCGATGCCGGCCTGCCGTATCGTGTCGCTCAGCGCCAGGCGGCCGAGATATCCAAACAGCATGCCGACCACCACGAAGATTCCGAAGAACCAGATCCAGTTCTGCAGCAGCGGCGCATTCGGATTGCCTGCGATTTGCGGGACGATCAGCGGCATCAGCGCGACGGCGATGGGGGCGGCGAGGAGATAGGCCAGGATCGTCATGGCGCTGCCGAGCAGGCCGGTCCTGAAACCGAAGCCGATCGCGACTGCGAGCGCCGCATAGACGGCGAGATCGAAACTGTTCATGCGCGTGACCCTGCCATGGAACGAATGAACGCAGAACCGATCATTCCGGTTTCAGATCGTTAAAATCGTCTGTATTGATGGCCCCAAAGCTCAGGGAAAGCGTCATGTCAGACCTATTCGACGTCAGTCAAGAAACCATCCTCGTCACAGGTGCGAGCCAGGGCTTGGGGCGGCAATTTGCCCGGGTGCTGGCGGCGCATGGCGCGGCCGTCGCGCTCGCGGCGCGGCAGACCGACAAGCTGAAGAGCCTGGAAGACGAGATCCGCGGCAAGGGCGGCCGTGCCGCCGCCGTCGCGCTCGACGTCACCGACACCGCATCGATCGCCAGGGCCGTCGATGCCGCGGAAGCCGCGCTCGGCCGGGTCACGGTGCTGATCAACAATGCCGGCATCGCCATCGAAAAGCTCGCGACCGAGCAGACCGAGGCCGATTGGGACGCGGTGATCGGCGCCAATCTCAAGGGCGCCTATTTCCTCGCGACCGAGATCGCGCGCCGCATGGTCGCGCGCAAGCAGGCAGGCAACATCGTCAACATCGCGTCCGTGCTCGGCACCGGCGTGCTGAAGGCGCTGTCGCCTTACGCGATCTCCAAGGCCGGCATCATCCAGGCGACGAAAGCGATGGCGCTGGAGCTCGCGGGGCAGAACATTCGCATCAACGCGCTCGCGCCCGGCTACATCGACACCGAGATGAACCACGCGTTCTGGTCAACGCCGCCGGGCGAGCGCCTGACCAAGCGCATTCCGCAGCGCCGCATCGGCGCCGAATCCGATCTCGACGGCGCGATCCTGCTGCTGGCCTCGAAGGCCTCGCGGTACATGACGGGCAGCGTGGTGACGGTGGACGGCGGATTCTTGCTGAATTGATTACCGTCGTCCCGGACAAGCGAGTTCACTCAGGCGTCGTCCCGGACAAGCGCAGCGAAGCGGAGCGCAGATCCGGGACCCATAACCACAGGGAGAAGTTTGGCGAAGACTCGTGGTTACCATCTCGTGCCACGACTACTCCCTGGGGTAATGGGTCCCGGCCTTCGCCGGGACGACAATGGAGCGAGAGTGTGCTTCAATACCCCCGCATCTCGCCCCTGATCATATCCGCCGCCTTCTCCCCGATCATGATGGTCGGCGCATTGGTGTTGCCGCCGATCAGCGTCGGCATGATCGAGGCGTCGACGACGCGCAGGCCTTCCATGCCGTGCACCTTCAGCGCCGGATCGACCACGGCCATCGCGTCAGTGCCCATCTTGCAGGTGCCGATGGGATGATAGACGGTGTCGACACGCGCGCGCAGGATGGCGCGGATGTCGTCGTCCGTTCTCACGTCGGACGTGAACATGTCCTTCTTCTGCAACGCGCGCATGGCGGGCGTCTCCATCAGCCGTCGCGTGGTCTTGAAGCCCGCGACCATCGTCTCGAGATCCTCTGCCTCGCCCAAGAAATTCGGATCGATCATCGGCGCCGCCAGCGGATCGGCGCTTTTCAGCCAGACGCTGCCACGGCTCTTCGGTCGCAGCAGGCAGACATGGCAGGAAAAACCCGCTTCCTTGTGCTTCTTGCGGCCGTGATCGTCGAGCATCGCGATGATGAAGTGCAGCTGGATGTCGGGCACATCGAGGTCGGCTCGGGTCTTCAGGAAGCCGCCGCATTCGGCGAAATTGGTGGTCATCAGGCCGCGCCGCTCCCGGCGGTATCGCTGGATGGCGCGGAGCAGGGATGGCAGCCGACCGAGCGATGAGTGGACGAAGTGCGGATAGTCGGAGGCGTAGACGAACACGAAATCCGGATGGTCCTGCAGATTGCGTCCGACGCCCGGCAAATGATGCGCGACGTCGATCCCGTGCGCGGCAAGCGCCTCGCCGTCGCCTATGCCCGACAGCATCAAGAGCTGCGGTGACTGGAATGCCCCTGAGGCGAGGATCACCTCGCGGCGGGCGCGCAGCTGCTTTGTCTGCTTGCCCTGGATGTATTCGATGCCGACCGCGCGCCCGCCTTCGAACAGGATGCGCGTGGCATGCGCCTGCGTCTCGACACGCAGATTGGCGCGCTTGCCCATGTGCGGATTCACATAGGCGCGCGCCGCGCTCCAGCGCTCGCCATTGTGCTGCGTCACCTGGTAGCTGCCGAGCCCTTCGTGGTCGTCTTCATTGAAGTCCGCGCGGATGCGGAACTGCGCCTCGCGGGCCGCCTGATGGAAGATGTCGTGGATCGGATTGTCCGCGCGCAGCCGGTTGACATGCAGCGGGCCGCCCTTGCCATGATACGCGCCGTCGAAATCGGCGTTGTTCTCCGAACGCTTGAAATAGGGCAGCACGTCCGCATACGACCAGCCGGCATTGCCGAGCGAGGCCCAGTGGTCGTAGTCCCATTTGTTGCCGCGGATATAGACCATGGCATTGATCGCCGAGGACCCGCCGAGCCCCTTGCCGCGCGGTTGATAGCCTATCCGGCCGTTCAATCCCTTCTGCGGCACGGTATCGAAGCCCCAGTTCGCCGTCTTGTACGGCAGGGCGAGCCCGAACGGCGTGGTGATCCGCCAATTGTCGTTCGGACCGCCGGCATCGAGCAGCGCCACGGATGTCCCCGCATCCTCCGACAGCCGCCCCGCCACCGCGCAGCCGCCGGAGCCCGCGCCCACGACGACGAAATCCAATGTGTCAGTCACTGATGTTCCCCCGTTATCGTCATTCCGGGGCGATGCGGAGCATCGAACCCGGAATCTCGAGGTTCCGGGTTCGCTTCGCGCCCCGGAACGACCATCCCTAAGACATGAACCGCATCATCTTCTCCAGCCGCGCGATCTTGCCGCCATAGGGCGGATAGAGGTCGGCGAGGCGGTTGAATTTCGAGCGATAGAACACCGGCTTCAGCTTGCTGAACGTGCGAAAGCCCCATTCGCCGTGATAGGCGCCGGTGCCGGATGCGCCGACGCCGCCCATCGGCTGGTTGATTTGCGCGAAGTGGAACAGGCAGTCGTTGATGGTGACGCCGCCGGAGACGGTGCGCGCCAGCACCTCGTCGCGCGCAATGCGGTCCTTGCCGAACCAGTACAGCGCCAGCGGCCGGTCGCGGGCGTTGACGAAGGCGATGGCGTCGGCCGGTTCGCGATAGCCGAGCACAGGAAGCACGGGTCCGAAAATCTCCTCCTGCATCACGGCCATGTCTTCGGTCGCGCCGACGATCAGCGTCGGCGGGAATTTGCGGTGCGCCTTCCAGTTGGGATCGTCCGCCTTCGCCGGCTGCAGGATCTTTGCGCCCCGACGTGCTGCATCCGCGACGAGATTTTCCAGCCGGGCATAATGCCGGTCGGAGATCACGGAGGTGTAGTCCTTGTTGGCGGGATCGGTGCCGAACATGCGCCGCATCTGCGCGCGGACTTTTTCGGCAAAGGCCTGCAACGCGCGCTCGGGCACCAGCACATAGTCGGGCGCGATGCAGGTCTGCCCGGCATTGAGCAGCTTGCCGTAGGCGATGCGCTCGGCGGCCTCGTCGAGGTCGGCCGAGGCGTCGATGATAACAGGCGACTTGCCGCCGAGCTCGAGCGTGACGGGCGTGAGGTTACGCCCCGCGGCCTCCGCCACCAGCCGCCCGACCCGGGTCGAGCCGGTGAACACCAGATGATCGAGCGGCAGGTGTGCGAAGGCCTTTGCGATCTCGTCCTCGACGCTGGTGACGAGCAGCTCCGCAGCATCGAACCGCGCGGCCACCGCCTCCTTCAGCAGCGCTGAGAAATGCGGGACGTGTTCGCTCGGCTTGATGATGACACGGTTGCCGGCGGCGAGCGCGCCGATCGCGGGCGCGAGCGTCAGCTGCAGCGGATAATTCCAGGGCGCGATGATGCCGACCACGCCGAGCGCCTGCGGCATCAGCCGGTTGCGCGCGGGCAGGAATTGCAGCGCCGTCGAAATGCGCTGCGGCGCCATCCAGCTCTTGAGGTGCTTGGTGGCATGACGGATCTCGGAGAACACCATCATGGCCTCGGCGATGGTGGTCTCGACCGCGCAGCGGTGGCCGAAATCGGCCGAGATCGCCTGCCGGAAACGCTCCTCGTTGTCGGCGACGACGGCGCGCAGCCGCGCCAGCCGGTCGAGCCGCTCGGCAAGGCCAGGCGCCGGCTCGGCCCGCGACCGCGCGACCATGGCATGGAAGGCGTCTTCGAGGGCCCGAAGCGGGGCGCTCGGCGGGGGGCGGTCCGAGGGGCGATCGGAGGGACGTTCCAAGGCGTGGTCCATGGCGTTCTCCCCTTTTAAGTGGCGTTTCCGCCTGGTTTTGTTGCCGCAAGCTGGCCCCTTGTGGAACTTCTGGCAAGGGCGGCCCAGACAGGCCGCAAATTCGTCCACCGCGCCGTCACAAAGTCGAAAAAAACGTCCCCGCAGCCCTTTCCAAAGCCACCCCGGGTTGGTACATACCGCCCGCACCCAACGGGCTTTGCCCGGGGTTGCCTTCCAAGGAAGCCTTTGGGACGGACGAAGCAAGCCACGCGAACAGCGCCGGCCCTTCATTCACCGTCCCCGGCACTTTCACGAAGGCAAAGCAACGGTTAACGCGGGGTGGAGCAGCCCGGTAGCTCGTCAGGCTCATAACCTGAAGGTCATAGGTTCAAATCCTATCCCCGCAACCAAGTTCGGACCTGACCGGTCCCGATCCGAAAATGGCCCGCGCTGAGCGGGCCATTTTTGTTTTGGGAGGCGCTGCGGCGGAAACGTTGGCCGCACCTTGCGCAAGAGTGGGGGAAGCCCTCACTCCGGATAGCTAAGGATCATCTTCAGCAGCTTCGGGAACCGCGCATTGATGTCCTCCTCGCGCAGGACGTTGCGGTGCTGGACGCCTTGCTTGGAGGTCCGGATCAGGCCGGCCTCGCGCAGGATACGAAAATGGTTCGACAGGGTCGACTTCGCCATGTCAGGGCAAGGCGCCGCCTCGGTGCACGACATGCAATCGTTCTGCGCGGCCAGGCTCTTGACGATCCGCAGCCGCATAGGGTCCGCGAGCGCTCCCAGCACCCCAGCCAGTGAAATCTCGCTCCGCGATGGGTGGACGAACTGCACCATGCATAAAATATAGCACCTCCCTTGAACTCATTCAATAGTTCACTAGTATTGAACTATTGAATATCGGCGTCGTGCCGGATGGTGGAGAATGTGATGACCAAGAGACTCGAAGGAAAAGTTGCGCTCGTGACCGGCGCATCCAAAGGCATCGGTGCCGAAATCGCGGCCCGGCTGGCGGCCGAGGGCGCGGCGGTCGCCGTCAACTACAGCTCCAGCAAGCAGGCCGCCGACCGCGTGGTCGCCGCCATCGTCGCCAAGGGTGGCAAAGCCGTCGCGGTCCACGGCAATCTGGCCGACGCCAAGGACGTGACAAGCGTGGTCGCAGAGACCGTAAAGGCGTTCGGCGCGATCGATATCCTTGTCAACAACGCGGGCATTTACGAATTCGCCCCGCTCGAGGCCATCACGCCTGAGCATTTCCATAGGCAGTTCGACCTCAATGTGCTTGGCCTGCTGCTGGTCTCGGGCGAAGCTTCGAAGCACTTCAACGCCAATGGCGGAAGCATCATCAACATCAGCTCCGGCGTATCGACCATCGCGCCGGCAAACACCGCTGTCTACACCGCGACGAAAGCCTCGGTGGATGCGATCTCCGCCGTGCTGGCGAAGGAACTGGCGCCGCGCAAGATCCGCGTCAACGCCGTCAACCCGGGCATGATCGCCACCGAAGGCGTCGTCTCGGCGGGCCTGCACGAAGGTGACATGCGCAACTGGATCGAATCCACCACCCCGCTTGGCCGCATCGGCAAGGTCGAGGAGATCGCTGCCGCAGTGGCCTTCTTCGCTTCGGACGACGCGTCGTACGTCACGGGCGAGACGCTGCATGTGACAGGCGGCCTGCGCTGACGGAGCGCGAAGCTTAAGGGTTTCTAAGAGGAGATGGCCCGCGTCGTGCGGGCCATCTTTATCGCGCGTCTCTCAAAACCCCGTAATCGCCCTCCCGTCCGCCCCGACCAGCATCGACGGTGCCTCGCCGAACACAAGTCCCTCCGGCTGAAACTTGATCGTCTTTCCGCCCTCGACGAACTCCGCAAAATTGCGCGGTGTCGCCGAGTGCACGCCGTTCTCCAGGAAGTCGTCGATCTCGTAGCAGGTGTCGGGCTTGCCACCGGAGCCTTCGCCCAAGAATTTCTGGAAATTCTGGCTCGTCACTTTTGCCTTCTTGCGCGCCGACCAATTGGCGTAGCGGCGGTAGAGCTTTGGCATGATCACCGGGCCCTTGTCGGTCGCGAGCACGTCGGTCTCGTTTGTTTTGGGTTCGCGCAGGTCGAAGTCGAAGGCGGGAATCGTCCTGGCGAGGTGCTTCCAGACCGGCAGCTTCCTCGTTCGCGCGGTCTTGGCTAGCGCGAGGAAAGCTTTGATTTCGTCGTCGTTCATCGAGGAGTAGAACGTCGGATAGGCGAAGCCCTGCTCGACCAGCCAATGGTTGACGTCGACCTTGTGGCCGCCGACCGTGACCTCGATGTCGCCGACCAGCCGTCCATAGGTGTCGAACACCTCGTTCGGGGCATCGACATGCGTGAACACCCGGCACGCCAGCGTCGGCTCGCCGCTGCTGCCGATAAAATCATGCAGCGCCTTGCTCGTCGTTGCGCCGAGAAATTGCCGATAGGGATGCGTGACCTCGTGATAGGGCTGTCGCCTGGCGTCGGTCAGCCCCTTCTTCTCCGCGGGCGAGAGCGGCGAGGGCTGGTAGTGCAGCTCCGGCGCGTCAATGCCCTGCAGGCGAATGGTAAGCTTGCCGTTCTTGATCGGTGCCGTGTTGGTGCGGCCCTTGACCTTGGCGTCGTCGAAGGCGTGGGTCGGGTGGAACGGCGCGGTATCGTTCTTGCGGAAGCGGATCGCGTCCGGCGCGACATTCACCACGACCTTGGTGGTGTCGGCGTCCGACCGCCCCTCCGGCCAGAACTGGCCGACATCAATGCTGCCTTCGACCTCCAGCAGTCCAACGGGCATCGGCCGCTCCTGTCATGGTTCAGGAGGCAGCGAATCATTTTCGTACGACAAGCCCGTGACGGAAGATGCGACAGGCATGACACCTCAAGGACGCGCCGGAGGTTCTAACCCGCGCGCTTGTAGCGCGCGGGCGGAGATGATTTTCTGAACGAAGCAGGATGTATCCGGCAGCTCAGGATCTGTGCGGACAGACCATCGTCAGGTTGAGCAGCGTCGGCTTGTCCGAGCCCTTCTTGTAGTCCCACTCCAGCCGGATCTCGTGCCTGTGCGCGAATGCGTCGCTGGCTTCGTGGGTGATGATCTTCGTCTTCATCGGGATCGGCGGCTCGGAGTTGAAGCATTTCCGGACGCAGGCATCGAGCAGATCGCATCGCGTCAGGGGAATGACGCCCGGCTCGTCTCTGGACAGGGGAACCGTGTTCGGCTGGGTGCTGAGGTCGACGCGGGCCCGGCCTTTTTCCTTGTGCCAGTACTTGGCGCTTCCCTGCGGCCAGTTCGATGCCGGGTTCAAAATCAAATGGTACTGGCCGTATTCCAAGGTCGGCAGGTCGATGTCGTCGGACTCTTTGAGCTTCGCGACGCTCTTCTTCATGTTCGCCAAAGGATAGTAATTGCTGTTCATCAAGTCTCGAAATGCCTTGCCGCTATATACCAGTCCGGCCATCGCCTCTTTCCTTCGTATGTCTGTTTGTCAAAATCTCTCGTGCGGTGGCCGAAAATACGCGTCACCCTACGGCCGATCACGCTGTTTGTTGTGCGCAGTCAACGCTACCACTCAGGAATGTATTTCGTCCAGAGAGCCTCCATCTCGCAACGTCGCATGTCGCAAGGCCGATTGCCACGCACTTTCCTATAGGTATTGTCAGGTTGAACGCCTGGCAGGGGTTGGGGTGAGACTGCCAAGGCAGTGGTTGAAGGCGCTGGAATGCATTGTTTCGCGTGTCAGTCGGCGATTGGTCCGGGCGACAGCTGGTGCTCCAAATGCGGGGCGGCGGTGCGCAAGCACGTCGATCCCGACAGCGAACGACGGTTTGTGACGATTTTGCGCGCCGACGTCGTCGACTCCACGGGTCTTGTGGCCGAGCTGGAGCCGGAGGCGGCGGTATCGCGCCTCGAACCGGCTCTTGCGGCGATGAGAGGCGCGGTGCGCCAGTTCGGCGGCATCGTCAGCAAGGAGTTGGGGGACGGGTTGGCCGCCGTCTTCGGCGCCCCGATCGCCGACGACAACCACGCCCCCCTGGCCTGCCACGCGGCCATTGAGCTGGTCCGGCGCGTTGGCAGTCTGGGCGATCCAGGACTTCAGGTCCGGGTCGGCCTCCACTCGGGTCATGTGGTGGCCTATATGATCGCGAGCGAATTTTCCAAGGTCTACGAGATTGGCGGCGCAGCCCAGCACTTGGCGGCGCGGCTGGAGGCGGCAGCCGAGGCGAACCAGATCTACGTCTCCGAAGCCTGCCAGGAGCTGGCGGACGGACACGTCCGCTTTGAATTCCTGGGCCGCAAGGCGCTCCGTGGTTTCGGGGAGCCCCTGCCTGTCTACCGGGTCATGGGGGCGAGCGATCTGTCGAGCTGGCGGGTCCGACGGGCGCGCAGCGTTTCCAGATTCGTCGACCGCACGACAGAGCGGGCCTTGTTGTGGCGCGCTGCGGACAGGGTTGCTGCCGGCCGGCAGACGGTTCTGCTGATGGGTGACGCCGGCATTGGCAAGTCGCGACTTGCGCATGAATTCGCGCAGGATCTTCGGGCTGGCGGCTGGCGGCTGATCGATGTCGAGTGCAGCCCGAATCTCCAGGGTGCGCCGTACAGCGCGCTCAAGCGCCTGTTGCTGTCGATTCTTGATACGGCTGCGAGAGATCAGACCAGGACGGATGATCCGAGAGACGCGTTGCCGGTGGTGCAACAGCGAGCCGTCGACGCGATCCTGGATTTGCCGGTTTCCGATCCGCAATGGGATGAATTGGAGCCTCACGCGCGCGGTCGCGCGATTTCAGACGCAAGCTGCGCAATCGTCGAGAGCGTCGCCCGTCGTCAGCGTACGGTTCTTTTGATCGAAGACCTGCACTGGATGGATCGGGCCAGCGATGCCGTCGTCGCCACCCTGTCGGGGCTGCAATGCCCTGATTTGCTTGTGCTGCTGACGACGCGGCCCAATGGGATGCCGGTGTGGATCGCGAGCTGCCGCGCGGAAATCGTGGCAATGCGGCCTCTCGATGACGATTCGGGCCTGGCCATGCTCGCGGACATGCTTGGTCCCGCCACGACCAACGAAGACCTGAAGAACCGGATCATCTCGCATACCGCCAACGTTCCGCTGTTCATCGAGGAAGTCTGCCGCAGCCTGAAGGACAGCGGCATGCTTCTTGGTCAGTGGGGCGACCTTACCCTCGCGCGTCCTGTGGATGAGCTCGGCATCCCCAGCAGCATTCAGGGTGTGATCGCGGCGCGGCTGGATCGTGTGTCACGACAGGAACGGTCGCTTCTCCAGATCGCCGCGGCGCTTGGACCCCGGGCCGACCAGGCCACTCTGCGAAGAGTGGCGGCCTTGCCGGAAGACGTCCTGCAGGATTGCCTCACCGCGCTCGACCGGGCCGAGCTGCTCGTCAGGATCGACAGTGAGTTGGAGGATTCGCTCGAATTCCGGCACGAGATGGTCAGGCAGGTGACCTACGATTCGATGGTCGAGAAGGTGCGGGAAAGCATCCATGCCAGCATTCTGGCGGCTCTCGAAACCGACGAGGCATGGACCGACGGTCCGGATACGCTCTGCTATCACGCGACCAGAGCGAAGGATTGGAGGAAGGCTTTTCAGCATGGCAGGAGCGCGGCTCGAAAATGTCTGGTGCGCTCGGCCTTTGCCGACGCGGTCGACTATTTCGAGATCGCGATGGGGTCTCTCGACAAGACCCCGGTGACGCACGCGCGCGAAACGGACGCCATTGACCTCCGGATGGAGGCGCGGTTGGCCTTTGCCGGGTCGGGGCGCGTCGCCGAAGCCCTGGATCTGGGGAGCGAAGCCGAACGGCGAGCCGATGCGATCGGCGACATTGGACGCAAGGTCGCGGCCATGACCATGAGAGCGGGTGCCCAGAATTTCTATGGAACGCCGGTCGAAGCTGTCGCGATCGGGGAAGATGTGGTGCATCTGGCGGAAAGCTCGGCCAATCCCGCCTGGCGCAATCTCGCGCAATACAGTCTCGGGCAGGCCTATTTTCTTTCCGGCCGCTACGATCGGGCCGAGAAGATGCTGGCCACCGCCCGCGTCCATCTCGCGGGTCTGACCGCGAGTGCTCCGATCGGGACGACCCCACGATCTTTGCTCCTGCTGTGCTGCATGATGAGCAGCATCACCCACACCGTCATGGGCGAACTCGATGCCGCCGAGCAGCTCCAGCAACAGGCCGCAGCGATCGCGGAGGAAACGGGCCGCCCCTACGACCGCGTCGCCGCCGCCTATAGCGGCGGCTGGCTGAAGCTCGGCCGCGGCGAGCCGGCGGCGGCCGCGGCCATTCTCGAGGACGGTTTTGTCCTGGCGCAGAAGCACGGCATCCGGCTCTTCGTGCCGGTGCTCGCCTGCCATCTCGGCATGGCCTATCTGGAGCAGGGGTTGTTCGACCGCGCGCGCGGCATGCTGACGGAAGCGCGTGAGGAGGCGAAGGCGGTCGGCTATACCTCGGCGGTGCTGCGCAGCTCGATCTATTTGGCGCTCGCCACCCACCGGCTCGGCGACGTCCAGGCCGCGCAGAACATGCTGCGCGAGGCACGCAACACTGCGCGGCAGCAGGGGTTCTCCGGCCTGGAGGCGGAGGCCCTGTTCGGCGAGGCCGTGGTGACGCCGCCGACGGATGCGAAGGTCAAGGCGGCCACCGTTGCCGCCCTGCGCGCGACCATCGCGATCGCGTCGGAGAGCGGTGCGCTGCCGCTGCAGCACAAGGCCGAGGCGATGCTCAACGAGATGCAGGCGACGGGTGACGAGCTCAGCTGACGGCAGTGGCGGCCGGGGCCACCGTCACGGCCGAAATCTGCCCGACGCGTCAAATAAATTCAGCAGGCGCCGCAAGGAGTTAGCTACTGTGCATGGGGTTGTTTTCGCCCTTTTATTTTGAAGGGCCCTTCATGGTGCAACGCGGAGGACGGCCCGCTTGTGCAGCCCGCTCCGATGACGATGCCCTTGCACGCGCAGCAAGGTCGGCTACCGTCGGCCCTGGCCACACGGCCAGGCGACTTTTGATTTCAATTTTTAGCATCCGATTTTTCGGCGCCGCGACGGCGCGACGCCCACCGAACGAGGCGGGACCATGATCACACGGGACCAGTCAGCGCTGCTCGCGCCGGTCGAGCGCGATCTGCGGCTCGATCTCTTTCGCGGCATCGGTCTGTGGATGATCTTCCTCGACCACATCCCGCACGACGTCGTGGCCTGGCTGACCTTGCGCAATTACGGCTTCAGCGACGCCGCCGAATTCTTCGTCTTCATCTCCGGTTATCTGGTCGGCTGGATCTACGGGCCGATCGTCGCGGGCGGCTGGTTTGTCGCCGCGCTGAAGCGGCTGTGGCGGCGCGCGGTCGAGATGTATGTCGCCCACATCATGCTGTTCCTGCTGTTCACGGCGCAGATCGCCCGCACCGCGCGCCGCTTCGACAATCCGATGTACGAGCACGAGTTCAACGTTCACAATTTCCTCGAGCATCCGGACGTTCTGATCGGGCAGGCGCTCTCACTGCGCTACAAGCCGGTCAATCTCGACGTGCTGCCGCTTTACATCACGCTGGTGTTCGCTGCGCCCTTCATCGTGTGGTGCCTGGTGCGCCGGCCGAACCTGACGCTCGCCGCGTCCGCGGTGCTGTACTTGCTGGCGCGCTGGTTCGACTGGAACGTCGCCTCCTACCCGCCCGGCACGCACTGGTACTTCAACCCGTTCTGCTGGCAGCTGATGTTCGTGTTCGCGGCCTGGTGCGGCATCGGCCAGATCGACAAGATCGTGCGATGGGTGTGGTCGAAGGCGGCGATGGCGCTGGCCGCGGCCTGGCTCGCCTTCGCGCTGCTGATCGTGATGACCTGGCACGTCCCTGCGCTCGAAGCCATGATCCCGAAATGGATGATCAAGGCGATCTACCCGATCGACAAGACCGACCTCGACATGCTGCGCTTCACGCATTTTCTGGCGCTGGCGATCTGGGTGACGCACCTCATCTCGCGCAAATGGCGGACCCTGCACGGGGCCTGGCTGCGCCCCGTGATCCTCTGCGGTCAGCATTCGCTGCCGATCTTCTGCCTCGGCGTCTTCCTGTCGTTCTCGGCGCACTGGATCCTGACGCAATACACCAAGGGGGTCTGGGAGCAGCTCGCGGTCTCCGTCGTCGGCATCGTCATCATGATCGCAGCCGCCTGGCTGCTCGACCGGACCGAGCGGGTGCCGAACCTGTTCGTGAAGGTGACGGAGATCGAGGAGGCCGACACCGTCCTGGAAAGCGCGCCCGCGGATAGGTCTGCCGTGGCGCCCGCGGGTTCTTGAGTATCGCCGGCCTGCATTTTTCGTGGAGAGATCCAACGGAGAGGTTTATGTCCAGACTTGTGTTGACGATCGCCGGCACCCTCCTGCTCCTGATCTGTAGTGCGTCGGCGCAAGCACCGTCGCCGGAGGCGATGAGCGCGGCGCGCAAGCTCGTGGTCACCTTGAAAATCGCGGATCAGTATCGCGCGCTGTTGCCGCAACTCCTGCTCAAGCTGAGGCCGGTGGTCGCGCAGGACAGGCCGGAGATCGAGCGCGACTATGATGCGGTGACGGCACCCGGCTCCGAGATCTACACTCCGGCCCTCACCTCGATGGTCGACCAGGTCTCAGCCCTCTATGCCCAGAGCTTCAGCATCGACGAGTTGCGCCAGATCGAGGCCTTCTATGTCCAGCCGGCCGGGAAGAAGTTCCTGGAGAAGTCGGATGCGCTGGCGCAGGCAAGCGCGCAGATCGGCCAGGATGTCGGCCAGAAGACGGCCGACGAGTTGAAGCAGCGTCTCATCGAGGCGTTGCGCCAGAAGGGGCACAAGCTCTGATCTCAATTCTTGCGTAACGGCGCCGCGCTCGCCGGCTGATTTGACGCGGCCGGTTGCCCCGACTAGGCTTTTGCAAAAGACAAGACGCGCGTGAATGCAATGGCCTGACCTGTGCTCAGGGCGGCCCTCACGCAATGAGAAAATTCAGGGGAACGGAAATGACGAGCGACATCGCAGCGACCATATCGAAGGCCCGCGAGCATTCCATCGGCGACCTCCTGCGCCGTGCGGCGGGCCGCGATCCGGGCAAGCTCGCGGTGAGCTGTGGCAATGTCAGCTGGACCTTTGCCGAGATGGACGCGATCTGCAATCGGCTCGGCCGCGGCCTGCTTGGCCTCGGCGTGAAAAAGGGTGACCGCGTAGCCGTGCTCTCGCGCAATTCGCACGCCTTTGCGGTGCTCCGGTTCGCATTGGCCCGGATTGGCGCGGTGCTGGTACCGATCAACTTCATGCTCAATCCGGACGAGATCAATTTCATCCTGAAGAGCTCCGGCGCAAAGCTGCTCGCGGCCGGCCCTGATTTCGTCGAGCCCGCGCGCGCGGCCAGCGCCAGGGATTGCGCGGTCGAGAAAATGATCTGGCTGCCGGGTGAGGATCCCGCCACGGCGCCCGCGGGCCTCACCACCTTCGACGATCTCCTCAGCCCCGACGGCTCGTACCTCGATGCGTCCGTCGACAGCCGCGATCTCGCGCAGATCGTCTACACCAGCGGCACGGAGTCGCTGCCCAAGGGCGCGATGCTGACCCATGACGCGGTGATGTGGCAATATGTCAGCTGCATCATCGACGGCGGCATGAGCGTGGACGACAAATTCCTGCACGCGCTTCCGCTCTATCATTGCGCGCAGCTCGACGTGTTCCTGGGGCCGCAAATCTATCTCGGCGCCTCCGGCGTGATCACGGGCAAGCCTGCGGCCGACAACATTCTATCATTGATCCAGACGCACAAGATCACATCGTTCTTCGCGCCGCCGACGATCTGGATCGCGATGCTGCGCTCGCCCAATTTCGACAAGACGGATTTGTCGACCTTGCAGAAGGGCTATTACGGCGCCTCGATCATGCCGGTGGAGGTGCTGCTCGAGCTCCAGCGCCGCCTGCCCAGCGTGAAGTTCTGGAATTTCTACGGCCAGACCGAGATCGCGCCGCTCGCGACCGTGCTGGGTCCCGCGAACCAGCTGCGCAAAGCCGGCTCGGCGGGAAAGCCCGTGCTCAACGTCGAGACCCGCGTGGTCAACAGCTCGATGGAGGATGTGAAGGTCGGCGAAGTCGGCGAGATCGTGCACCGCTCGCCGCATCTGCTCTCCGGCTATTACAACGATCCGGTCAAGACGGCGGCGGCGTTTTCCGGGGGCTGGTTTCACTCCGGCGATCTCGCCACCGTCGATGACGAGGGCCACATCACCGTGGTCGATCGCGTCAAGGACATGATCAAGACCGGTGGCGAAAACGTCGCAAGCCGCGAGGTCGAGGAGATGGTCTACCGCATCCCCGCCGTCTCCGAGGTTGCGGTGGTAGGCCTGCCCGATCCGCGCTGGATCGAGGCGGTGACTGCGATCGTCGTGGTCAAGAGCGGCGAGAAGCTCGACGAGGAGTCCGTCATCAAGCATTGCGCCGGCCAGATGGCGCATTTCAAGGTGCCCAAGCGCGTCATCTTCGTCGATGCCCTGCCCAAGAACCCGAGCGGCAAGCTGCTCAAGCGCGAGCTGCGCCAGCGCTTCGTCGGCGGCGAAACGCTCGACAAGGCGATCCAGAAGAATTTTGGGACCTGAAGCTCGCGCCTCAATACTTCTTCACGTGGGCGCCGAACGCGAACCACAGCGCCATGGACGCGAGGCCAAAACCGCCGAGCAGCAGGAATGTCGGGCCGTAGCCGATCCATTGCGCGATCCAGCCGCCAAGCGCGGGACTGAGGCTCGCGCCGACGCCCTGCACGGTGATCACGGCACCTTGGCCGAGATTGATGCGGCCGGTGCCATTGAGCGAGCGTGCGACCATGCCGGGGACGGCAACCGTCTGGAGTCCCGGGGGGCGGGGGGGGGGGGCGGGGGGGGGCCCGCCCCCCCCCCCCCCCCGGCCCCCGCCCCCCCCCCCCCCCCCGGGGGGGGGGGGCCGCCAGGGGACGCCGAGGGGGTGGG
>NZ_JBVVPT010000014.1:0-160676 GCF_055811715.1 Bradyrhizobium sp. WSM4872
CCGCCTCAACGCCAAGGCACGCGATGCGCGCACCGCCTACGCCAATGCAACTTGACAACAGAGATAGTCGCTCACCCCCGCTCGCTTTGCGAGCGGACCCTCTCCCTCAAGGAGAGAGGGAAAGAAGAGCTAGCTCGCCGCTTCCAAGCGCACTTCCGTGAGCAGGCGCATCGCGGCGTCGGCATCCATGGGTTCGCCGAAGGCAAACCCTTGCGCATATTCGCAGCCCATCTGGTAGAGCTCGACCGCGTCGGAATCGGTCTCGGCACCTTCGGCGACCACGTCCATGCCGAGGTCGTGCGCGAGCGCGATGATGGACTTCAGGATCACCGGGCGGGTGCCGCGGTTGGTGGTGCGCACGAAGGATTGGTCGATCTTGATGGTGTCGAACGGGAAGCGCTGCAGATAGGCCAGCGACGAATGGCCGGTGCCGAAATCGTCGAGCGACAGCCCGGTGCCGAGCTCGCGGATGCGCGTCAGCATCTGCGCCGCATGCTCCGGATTCTCCATCACCAGCGATTCCGTCAGTTCCAGCTTCAGCGTGCCGCGCGCGACCGAGGAGCGCGACAGCACGGTGCGGATGTCGTGGATCAGGTCGTGGCGCAGCAATTGCCGCGAGGAGACGTTGACCGATGCGAAGATCGGCTCGCGCGAGCGCATCGCGCGCTGCCAGATCGAGAGCTGCTTGGCGGTCTGGTCGAGCACGAACATGCCGAGGTCGATGATCAGGCCGGTCTCTTCCGCGATGGTGATGAATTCCGACGGTGCCATGCGTCCGAGCTTGGGATGATCCCAGCGCACCAGCGCCTCGAAGCCGGCCACCGAACGGTCTTCGAGGCGCACGATGGGCTGGTACAGGATCGTGAGCTCCTGCCGCTCGATGGCGCGGCGCAATTCGCTCTCCAGCGTCAGCCGGTCGGTTTTTCGCGCGCGCATCGCGGACTTGTAGACGTCGATGCGGTCGCCGCCGATGCGCTTGGAGTGATACATCGCAAGCTCGGCGTCCTTGATGATCTCGTCCGTGAGCTGAACTTGCGGATCGGACAAGGCGAGGCCGATCGAGGCCGTGAGAAAGATTTCGCGTTCGTTGAAGGCGATCGGCGCGCGGATGGTCTTGCGGATGGTCTCGGCGAAGGCGGTGATGCGGGCGGGGTCCTGCTCCGAGAGCAGGATCAGGCCGAACTGGTCGCCTGCGAGCCGCGCCAGCGTATCCTGCGGCTTCAGGATGCGGGTGAGGCGGCGGGCCAGCGTCAGCAGGATGGAATCGCCGACGGCGATGCCGACGGAATCGTTGACCTGCTTGAAGCGGTCGAGGTCGATCACCATCAGCGTGGGCCGCAGCGTCGGCATGGTCTTGGCGAAATGCGCGACGGCGCCGAGCCGGTCCATGAACAGCTTGCGGTTGGGCAGGCCGGTGAGATTGTCATGCACGGAATCGTGCAGCAGGCGCTCCTCGGCGTTGCGCAACTCGGTGACGTCGGTGAGGGTGCCGACCACGCGCGAGACCTCGCCGTCGGAGCCGACCACCGGGCGCGCCTTCAGCGCGAACCACATGAAATGACCGTCCGGCGTGCGCAGGCGGAAATCCTGCACCAGGCGGCCGCGGCGCTGGTCGAGCACGCTGTCGAGCGCGGCGCGGAAACGGTCCTGGTCGAGCGGGTGCAGCACTTCCAGCCAGGAGGCGGCCGGGCCTTCCAGCGTGCCGCGCTTGAGGCCGAGCAGGGCCTCGGTCTCGGGGCTGGTGAAGACCTTGTCGGCGGAAACGTCCCAGTCCCAGATCAAATCGCCGGAACCGGCCAGCGCGAGCGCGCGGCGCTCGATGTCGGAGACGACGCCGGTGGTGGCGCCGCCGCCGGCGAAGGCATGCTGCATCACCGTGAAGCCGATCAGCATCACGATCAGCACGAGGCCGCCGAGTAGCGCCGGGCCGACGATGTCGTTGGTGACGGAGCCTGCGACCGTCATGCCGGCCGCGACCACCCAGACCACCAGCAGGAACCAGGTCGGAATCAGCAGCACCGCGCGGTCGAAGCCGTGGGTGGAGAGATAGACGATCAGCGCGAAGCCGGCGAAGGCGATCAGCACCAGCGAGATGCGCGCGATGCCGGAGGCGACGGCGGGATCGAACAGGGCCAGCGCGACCAGGGAGCCCAGGAACGCGAGCCAGCCCACCGTGATGTGCGAGTAGCGCACGTGCCATCGACTGAGATTGAGATAGGCGAACAGGAACACCAGCAGCGTCGCCGCCAGGATCGCCTCGCCCGCCGCGCGCCAGATGCGCTCGGCGTTGTTCGACATGTCGAGCACCTTGCCCCAGAAGCCGAAATCGACGCCGATATAGACCAGCACCGCCCAGGCCAGCGCCGCGGCGGCCGGGAACATGATGCTGCCCTTGACCACGAACAGGATGGTCAGCACCAGCGCCAGCAAGCCGGAGATGCCGATCACGATGCCCTGGTACAGCGTGAACGAGTTGACCTTGTCCTTGTAGGATTCAGGCTCCCACAGATAGAGCTGCGGCAGCTTGTCGGTGCGCAGTTCCGCGACGAAGGTGACGACGGCGCCGGGATCGAGGGTGATGCGGAAGACGTCGGCGGTCGGACTCTCCTGCCGCTCCGGCCGGTCGCCGATCGAGGGCGTGATAGTCGCGATGCGCGACAGCCCGAGATCGGGCCAGAGCAGCCCCGAGGAGACGATGCGGTAATGCGGGGCGACGATCAGGCGGTCGAGCTGGTCGTCGGTGTTGTTGGCGAGCGCGAACACCACCCAGTTCTGGCCGCCTTCGCGGGCGCGCACCTCGATGCGGCGGACGATGCCGTCGGTGCCGGGCGCGGTGGAGACCTGGATGCGGTCGGCGTCGCTGCGCTGATGCTCGAGCACGCCGGTGAGGTCGATCGCGGGCGCGTCACCGCGGACGCTGACAGCGTCGAGCGCGCGCGCCGGGAACGCGCAGACGAGAATCATGAGGCCCAGCGCTATGGGCGCGAGGCACCTGATCAGACGCAAGGTCAGTTCTCCGCGTTCGACGCAAACTCTTCGGTGCAGGCTCTTCGGTGCACGGCGTTTTCCGAACGGAACAAGGGGGTTCGGTGCGTCGCGATAGATGCCACGAAAGCAAGGAAAATCAAAGGGTTTCCGGCTTGCCCTGTGGGCCGCTGGCCTAGACCTCCAACACAATTTTGCCAATATGTGCCGAGGTCTCCATCCGCCGGTGCGCGTCGGATGCCTTTTCCAGCGGGAAAGTGCTGTCCATCAGCGGCTTGACCCGGCCTTCGCGCAAAAGCGGCATCACTTTCGCCTCGATCGCGGCCACCATCGCCGCCTTGTCCGCATTACTACGGGGGCGCAGCGTCGAGCCGGTATGGGTGAGGCGCTTCACCATCACCTTGGCGATGTTGACGGTGACCTTGGGCCCGTTGAGGGTTGCGATCTGCACGATGCGGCCGTCGAGCGCGGCGGCGTCATAGTTGCGATCGACATAGTCGCCGGCGACCATGTCGAGGATCAGATTGGCGCCGGCATTGTTGGTCTCCGCCTTGACCACGGCGACGAAGTCTTCCGTCTTGTAGTTGATGGCACGATCGGCGCCGAGCTTGAGGCAGGCATCGATCTTGTCCTGCGATCCCACGGTGACGATCACCTTCGCGCCGAACGCTTTGGCGAGCTGGATCGCCATGGTGCCGATGCCGGAAGAGCCGCCGTGGATCAGCAGCGTCTCGCCGGCCTTCAGGCCGCCGCGCTCGAACACGTTGTGCCAGACCGTCATCAGCGTTTCCGGCAGTGCGCCGGCTTCCTTGATCGACAGCGACGGAGGCACGCTCATCGCCTGACCGTCCTGGGCAATGCAGTACTGCGCATAGCCGCCACCGGCGACCAGCGACATCACCTTGTCGCCGATCTTGTGCCGCTTGGCGTTGCTGCCGACGGCCACCACTTCGCCGGCGATCTCGAGGCCGGGCAGGTCGCTGGCGCCGGGCGGCGGCGGATAGGCGCCGGAGCGCTGCGCCACGTCCGGCCGGTTGACGCCGGCGGCCTGCACCTTGACCAGGATCTCGTCGGGCCCGGGCTGCGGCAGCGCCCGCTGTTCCGGCACCAGCACTTCCGGTCCGCCAGGTTTCGAGATGGCGACCACGGTCATTTGCGCGGGCAGCTTGTCCATGATGTGTCCTTGAGCAAAGGTGCGGGATGGAACGAGGCCATTGCTTAGCCAGCGCAATGCAGGCTGGCAACCGCCTCAGCCGCTTGTGATGCGAACGCAGGAGGAACAAGGATGGCGATGGAAGACGACGACCGTCCGCGCAAGAAGATCAGCCATGACATCGGACAGGATCTCTCACTCTTGTCAGTGGAGGAACTGACCGAGCGCATCGCGCTGCTCAAGGGCGAGATCTCAAGGTTGGAAGAAGCCACAACAAAAAAGCGCGCCTCGCGCGACGCGGCGAACAGCGTCTTCAAGTCGTAGAGCATTGGAAGGGGAAGCGCGCGCTGCTTCCACCGCGTCATGGCCGGGCCTGTCCCGGCCATCCACGTTCTCGATGTCTCGCCGAAAGAAAGAACGTGGATGCCCGGGACAAGCCCGGGCATGACGGGTTGATTGTTCCACCGCCCACTAGGCCACTGACCGACATGGCTAACGAACCCTCAAAATAATCGCTCGTTTACTCCACATTAAGCTTTCGAGTTTATGACTGGGAACTGTCCTTGTTTGGACACCGAGTGGCTCCTGTCCACTCTGTTTGACGCCTCCCTGTTATCAACTTTCAAAGCCGCCGGTTTTCCGGCGGCTCTTTTTTTGCGCCCAGCCCCACCTTTTTGAGGCTCGCCCGGATTGAATTCCGGGCAAAGACCCGCGGAAACCATATCCGCGCTTGTAACTGGACTCGGCGCTCCCAGCGCGCAATGATTTGTTCATCATAAGCCGGCGCCAAAGCCGGGCAGTCAGACAGTTGCGTAAGGGGCGTTAACCATGGAACGTTTGCAAGCCGAGGGCGCTCTCGTTCAACTCAGCGAGCGGTTCACCAATTCTGCGGCGTTCGGCGTCCTGTTCCGCGAGGGCATGGACCTGGTCGAGGAGACCGCCGCCTATCTCGATGGCGCCGGCCGCACCGAGGCCAAGGCGCTCGATCGCGCCGTCAGCCTCACTTATGCGACCGAGAGCATGCGCCTGACCACCCGCCTGATGCAGCTGGCCTCGTGGCTGCTGCTGCACCGCGCGGTGAAGGAAGGCGAGATGACGCTGGGCCAGGCCAACCGCGAAAAAACCAAGGTCAAGCTTTCCGCCGCCGATCCCGGCTCAACCGACACCATCGAGAAGCTGCCGTCGCAGCTCCAGGATTTGATCCATCGCTCGATGAGCCTCCAGACTCGCGTGCGCCGCCTCGACACCACCATCCACACGCCGCCGGTCGATCATTCCTCGATCGGCAACCCGCTGGTGCCGCATCTCAACGCGCTGAAGGCGGCGTTCGAGCGGTAGGGCCTCCGTCATTCCGGGGCGCGCGAAGCGCGAACCTGGAATCTCGAGATTCCGGGTTCGGCTCTCCGAGCCGCCCCGGAATGACAGCGATAGAAAACAAAAAACGCCCCCGGCTCTCCGGGGGCGTTTTCGTCTCCAGCCTCGAGGGGCCGGATCAATCCTTTTTGAGAAAGCCCGAAAACTTCTTCTGGAAGCGCGAGACGCGGCCGCCGCGATCCATCAGCTGGGCGTTGCCGCCGGTCCAGGCCGGGTGCGACTTGGGGTCGATGTCGAGGTTCAGCGTGTCGCCTTCCTTGCCCCAGGTGGAGCGGGTCAGGTACTCGGTTCCGTCGGTCATCACGACCTTAATCGTATGATAGTTCGGGTGAATTTCGGCTTTCATGGCAATTCCTCGGCGCCCCGGCGCCTCACTTGAGTGGCTATCGAATGACGGATTTGGCGCGGTCTATACCCCACGAGGCCCTGTAAAACAAGCCATTGCAGGGCCTTAGGTGGGGACCGGGCGGCCCCCTAAGGGACATCCCGGATTTGCCACTCCCGCTCGCCCGGCCTATCTGGAGCGGAGCACCTCTCTTTGTCTTTTGGTCGGATCTCATGAGCGCAGTAGAACGGCTTGAAACCGGGCCCGCGGAAGCCCCGTCGATCGAGGCCGACCTGATCGAGGCGCCGGCGAAAAGCCGCGCGAAGCTGCGGCCGCTGCTGGCGCTCGCGCCCTATGTTGCGCGCTATCGGGGCCGGGCGGCGCTGGCCTTCGTGGCGCTGACGATCGCGGCGCTGACCACCCTGCTGGTGCCGGTCGCGGTGCGCAGGATGATCGATTTCGGCCTGACGCCTGAGGGCATCGAGCTGATCAACAGCTACTTCTCGGTGATGATCGCCGTCGTCGCCGTGCTCGCGCTGGCGAGCGCCGCGCGCTACTACCTCGTGATGACGATCGGCGAGCGCATCGTCGCCGATCTCAGGCGCGACGTCTTTGCTCATCTGCTGTCGCTGTCGCCGGCTTTCTTCGATTCCGCGCGCAGCGGCGAGCTGGTGTCGCGCCTGACCGCCGACACCACCCAGATCAAATCCTCCGTCGGCGCCTCGGTCTCGATTGCGCTGCGCAACCTGATGATGTTCTTCGGCGCTGCCGCGATGATGGTGATCACCAGCCCGCGGCTATCCGGCTTCGTGCTGCTGGCCATCCCCCTGATCGTGCTGCCGCTGGTCGCCTTCGGGCGCTGGGTGCGGCGGCTATCGCGCAATGCGCAGGACACGCTGGCCGAGGCCTCCGCCTATGCGAGCGAGCTGGTCGGTGCGATCCGCACCGTGCAGGCCTATACCAGCGAGAGCCTCGCCGAGAAGCGTTTCGGCGGCGAGGTCGAGCAGGCCTATGAAGCCGCGCGCACGTCCACGCAGGCGCGCGCCGTGCTCACCGCCATCATCATCTTCATCGTGTTCGCCAGCGTGGTCGCGATCCTCTGGATCGGCTCGCACGACGTGCTCACAGGCACCATCACGCCGGGCCGGCTCGGCCAGTTCGTGCTCTATGCGGCCTTCGCCGCGGCCGGCCTCGGCCAGCTCAGCGAGGTCTGGGGCGAGATCTCGGCGGCATCAGGCGCTGCCGAGCGCCTGTTCGAGATCCTGCATGTGCAGCCGGACATCACCGCGCCCACTTCGCCGCGCGCGCTGCCGGTGCCGGCGCGCGGCGAAGTCGGCTTCGACCAGGTCAGCTTCGCCTATCCGGCGCGGCGCGACGTCAACGTGCTCGATGCCGTCTCGTTCACCGTGCGCCCCGGCGAGAAGGTCGCCATCGTCGGTCCCTCCGGCGCCGGCAAGAGCACGATCTTTCATCTGCTGTTGCGCTTCTACGATCCGCGCAGCGGCGCGATCTCGCTCGACGGCGTGCCGGTCAAATCCGCCGATCCGCGTGACTTCCGTTCGCGCATCGCGCTGGTGCCGCAGGAATCCAACGTGTTCGCGGCCAGCGCCCGCGACAACATCCGCTTCGGCCGGCCCGATGCCACCGACGCCGAGGTCGAGCGCGCCGCCGAGCTCGCGCACGCCGCCGAGTTCATCCGCCGCCTGCCCGAAGGTTTCGACACCCCGCTCGGCGAGCGCGGCGTGACGCTGTCAGGCGGTCAGCGCCAGCGCATCGCGATCGCCCGCGCCATCCTGCGCGATGCGCCGCTGCTGCTGCTGGACGAAGCCACCTCCGCGCTCGATGCCGAAAGCGAGACGCTGGTGCAGACCGCGCTGGAAGAGCTGATGCGCCACCGCACCACGCTCGTCATCGCGCACCGCCTCGCCACCGTGCTGTCCTGCGACCGCATCCTGGTGATGGACCAGGGCCGGATCATCGAGCAGGGCACGCATGCGGAGCTGGTTGCTGCGAACGGGCTTTATGCCAGGCTGGCGCGGTTGCAGTTCGAGGGGGCGTGAGGCGAGGGCGCTTGGAACGCCGCTCCACTCACAGGTCATCACCCGCGAAAGCGGGTGATCCAGTACTCCGACACGGAAGTGATCAATCGATAAGCCGCGGCGTACTGGATTCCCCGCCTCCGCGGGGAATGACAGCGGAGGTTTTGGTAGGCGCTTCGCGCGACATCGTCTCCCTTCGCTACCGCCGTGCAGTCGAACGGACTCCGACTCCATTGGCTTCCGCCGATAGACGTCGGTTTGTGTCCCAAAGCAGTTTTCAAAGCGGCTCGAAGATCATCTGCCAGCCCTTTCGGGTGTCCATATATTCGCGAACCAGCTTGATGCGGTCGCCCGAAAGGACGAAGACGAAGCAATAGTCATTCTCGTAGGGCTTGCCTCCAGGAAGAGTGGCCCGCATCCGCTCCTCGACCACCACAGTGTTACCATCGGCATGAAGGCCCAGAAACGTGATCTCGACGTTCGAGAACAGATGGTGCATTTCCGCGGCAATGAAGCGTGCGATTTGATCCGGTCCAATCATGTGGTCGGTGTGCTTGAGAGCGACTGCGGTGGCGTTTCCGGCCGGCGCGATCCATTCGGCATCGGGAGTAAACAGCTCCGCGATCAAGCCGGCATCACGGGTTTTGAAAGTCTTCCAGGCATTGATGACGATCTCTTTAGGATTCGTGCTGTTCATTTCTTCTTCTCCAAGTGCTCAGCGGATCTGGGCTCTCTTATAGGAAGAGCGCATCGACATCGCTGGCCGGAATCGGACCTGATCATCTCAGGGCTATTCTTTTGGCGGCGGTCTACGCTAAAATGAGTCATGCTCAGTTTTGAGGTATGCAACACCGCGCGCTTGCAGCGTGATCCGCGCTATGACGGCCGCTTCTACACGGCAGTGAGGACCACGCGAATCTACTGCCGTCCGGTTTGCCCGGTGAAGCAGCCGTTGACCCGTAACGTGGCCTACTATCAAACTGCGGCGGCCGCCGAGGCCGCAGGATATCGGCCTTGCTTGCGTTGCCGTCCGGAGACCGCGCCCTTCTGTGCTGCCTGGAATGGCACGCGCTCGACAGTCGCGCGCGCCTTGAAATTGATCGATGGTGGCGCGTTGGACGACGGTTCGGTTGCTGCACTCGCCGATCGGCTCGGGGTAAGCTCGCGCCATCTTGCGCGTCTGTTCGAGCGGTATGTCGGGGCCAGCCCCCAGCAGGTAGCAAAGACCATGCGTGTACAGCGGGCGAAGCGCCTAATGGACGAGACGAATGATCAATTTGCCCAGATCGCCTACCGGTCCGGCTTTGGCAGCGTGCGCCGGTTCAACGCCGCCTTTCGCGAGCTCTATGGACGCTCTCCGTCCAGCATTCGCCAGCGTCGTAAAGTATCCGCGTGAGACAGGCATTGCCAACGTTGGTCAGCTTGTAGCCTTAGCCGACGTGCTCATCAGCTTTTTCTGAAGTCTGACAACCGCCTTAGCGGACTCCAGTCCCACAAAGCGAAAGTCGAATTGCAAAGGGCGGCAGCCAGAGCGCGGAACGATGTAGTGACTTTGCAGTTGTATGTTGTCCCCCCTCATCGGAGCCGGCCATTTGCAGACCCCTCAGTCAAAACTTGACGGGATCGACGATACCGCGCGACTTCAACTGCTCATCGATGCGATCGTTGATTACGCCATTTACATGATCGACATAGACGGCACCGTCCGCAGCTGGAACTCCGGCGCGCAGCGGCTGAAGGGCTACACGCCGGACGAAATCATCGGCAAGTCGTTCGCGTCCTTCTATACGCCCGACGATCGCACCAAAGGGCTCCCGGAGCGCGCCTTGAGCGTCGCAGCGCAAGCAGGCCGCTTCAGCGCCGAGGGATGGAGAGTCCGCAAGGATGGAAGCCGTTTCTGGGCATCGGTCATCATCGATGCCGTCCGCAACGAGGCTGGTGAGCTGATCGGCTTCGCCAAGGTCACGCGAGACGTAACCGAGCGTCAGCAAGCCCATGAAGAGCTTCTCCACAGCGAGCGGCGCTACCGTCAGCTGATCGAGGCGGTGGTCGATTACGCGATCTTTCAGCTCGATCCGCTCGGCAACGTGACAACCTGGAATCCCGGTGCGGAGCGAATCAAGGGTTACGCGCCGCCGGAGATCATTGGCCGGCATTTCAGCGCTTTTTACACGCCCGAGGACATCGAACTCGGTGTGCCCAAGCGTGCACTTTTAGAGGCGGCGGAGCATGGGCGGTTTGAAGCGGAAGGGTGGCGCCTGCGAAAAGATGGCTCCCGCTTTTGGGCGTCGGTCATCATCGATCGCATTACGGACGAGGCCGGCAACATCGTCGGGTTTGCCAAGGTCACGCGCGACGTTACGGACCGGAAGCGCGCCGAGGACGAACTCAAACACGTTCAGGAGCAACTCGCCGCATCCCAAAAGCTGGAAGCGGTGGGGCAACTCAGCGGCGGAATCGCGCACGACTTCAACAATCTGCTGATGATCGTCCTTGGCAATCTCGAAACAGCTGAGCGGCACGCCAAGGCGCCCGGAGCCAATCTGAACCGGGCGCTCGCAAACGCGAAACGAGGCGCGCAGAGAGCCGCGGCGTTGACCAGTCGCTTGTTGGCATTTTCGCGACGACAGGCGCTCGATCCCAAGCCGATCAACGTGAACAACTACGTCAATGGTCTGCAGGAATTCCTCCAGCGTACGCTGGGGGAGAGCATCGAAGTCCAAACGGTCGGAAGTGCGGGTCTGTGGCAAATTGAAGCCGATGCCAATCATCTGGAGTCGGCCATCGTCAACCTGGCAATCAACGCTCGCGACGCCATGCCTGACGGTGGAAAGCTGACTCTGGAAGCTGCCAACATCGCCGCCGACGAGGATTACTGTCGGCTCAATCCGGAATTGGCGCCCGGTCAGTACGTCGCTATCTGCGTGACTGACACAGGCGTCGGAATGTCGCGGGACGTTCTCAATCACGCGTTTGAGCCCTTCTTCACCACGAAGGAGCCGGGCCACGGCACCGGGCTTGGGCTAAGTCAGGTCTATGGCTTCGTCAAACAATCCGGAGGCCACGCAAAAATCTATACCGAGGTGGGGCAAGGCACGACGATCAAGATGTATTTCCCGCGCTTCACCGGCAGTGTCCGACATGAGGAAGTGGCACCTGAGGAGCTCGCCGAGGGTGAGATATTCGAGACCATTCTCGTGGTCGAGGATGATGAAGATCTGCGCGTCTATATTTCTGACGTCCTTCGTGATCTCAACTACCGTGTCCTCTCGGCCCGCAGCGCCCAAGCGGCCCTGACCATTCTCCTGCAGGACGAGTCGAAGGTGGATCTTCTTCTCACCGACGTGGTCATGCCGGGGATCAATGGTCGCGAACTTGGCAGGCGCGCGCACCAAATTCGACCGGAGCTGAAAATCCTGTACATGACCGGGTATTCGCGTAATGCCGTCGTGCACCAGGGAAGGCTTGATGAAGGCGTCAATCTGTTGGAGAAGCCGATTTCCCAAGCGAAGCTTGCACTGAGGGTGCGAGAGATTCTCGACCAGAACGAATGAACTAGGCCTCAGATCGAGCGTCTTGACGATTTGAAGAGGTTAGTTCCGCCACAGATGCGCGCGCAATCGTAGGCTTCCGGAATTTCGGATAGGGCAGCCCGCCCCTGAGCCGCGTGTATGAACCTTGCAGTTCCACCAGATGTGGCGCCTAATCAGGTATCGCCGGCCAAAGGCTCGTCCGTAGGCGTCGGTGCCTGAGAGATGATTTGTGCTCCCGCCTCAACGGGAGTGCGCCTCATGGCCCAGCCATTCAGCAAGGAAACCCTCGAGCTTTTAGAGCGGGCGCAGCGAGCGATCGAGGAGTCGATCCGGCTTCGCGAAGACAGCCACCGCGCGATCCGCCAGGCCGAAAGCTGGCAGTTCGATCTCGAACTCCGCTTGAACCGAGAGCACATGGCAGCGAATTGACGAACAGCACCGCTTATCGGCACTTCGGCGACAGCGCCGGCACGTTCGGCCAGGGCCAGTTCTTCCAGCTCCCGTCCTCGTCGACACAGGCCGATGCCCCAAGGCCATTCGTCGGAGCACTCGTGGTCTTGACCGGCGTGGCGAGGCGCTGGTCGACATAGCTGGTCGAGACATATCCGGAGACGATGACGCCGAGCAGGACCGAAGACCCCTTGGCCAGATCGCTCAGTTTCATGGGGCATCTCCATCCGCTTGCCGGCGCAACTTCCGGGCACAACGACTAGCCGACGTCCCGGGATCCCGACGTGACGGGCGTCACGTCCGCCAGAATCAAGGCTGCCATTCCATCTTCAGCACGGGCCGGCCCGAGGTCGGGTTCACCTCGTCGCCGGCATGCGCAAAGCCGTTGCGCTCGTAGAAGCGGATGGCGCGGCTGTTGTCCTTGTTGACGAGCAGCGTCACGCCCGCAGGCGACAGGCGCTTGGCCTCATCCAGCAACAGCCGCGCCGCGTCCGAGCCCCAATGCGCGGGATCGACCACGAGCTGATCGAGATAGCCGTCGCCGTCGATGGTGACGAAGCCGGTCAGCGTGCCGTCCTGCTCCGCGACCACGATGGAGGCCTTCGGCACCAGCTCCTTGCGCCAGCGCTCGCGCCACCAGTCCAGCCGTGCCGCGAAGTCGATCTGCGGATAGGCCTGCTGCCAGGTGCGATGCCAGAGCTCGATCGAGGCGGCCTCGTCCTCTGGAAGGTAAGGGCGGACGCGGAGGGCGGTCATTTTACGTAGGCCGTCATGCCCGGGCTTGTCCCGGGCATCCACGCCCTTCTCCCCGCGTGGACCGAGGCCCGTCATGGCCGGGACAAGCCCGGCCATGACGGTGTGGCGAGTATCGCGCGACCCTCACCACTACCGCTCCGTCAGCTTCAGCTCGATGCGGCGGTTGCGCTTGTAGGCTTCCTCGGTGTTGGCGGTGTCGAGCGGCTGGAATTCGCCGAAGCCGGCGGCGACGAGACGCTGGGCGGGCACGCCGAGCGAGATCAGGTACTGCACCACCGAGATCGAACGGGCGGCCGAGAGGTCCCAGTTCGACTTGAAGTTCGGACCGTTGACCGGACGTACGTCGGTATGACCGTCAACGCGCAGCACCCAGGGGATCTCGTTCGGGATCTTCTTGTCGAGGTCGATCAGCGCGGTCGCGAGCGTGTCGAGCTCGGCGCGGCCTTCGGGCAGCAGCACCGCCTGTCCGGTGTCGAAGAACACTTCGGACTGGAACACGAAGCGGTCGCCGACGATGCGGATGTCGGGGCGGTTGCCGAGGATCGCGCGCAGGCGGCCGAAGAATTCCGAACGGTAGCGCGACAATTCCTGCACGCGCTGCGCCAGGGCGACATTCAGGCGAGACCCGAGATCGGCAATTCGGTTTTGCGATTCCTTGTCGCGCTTCTCGCTGGCGTCGAGCGCTTCCTCCAGCGCCGCCAATTGCCGCCGCAGCGCGCTGATCTGCTGGTTCAGCACCTCGATCTGCGCCAGCGCACGCGCCGAAACCGCCTTCTCGGAGTCCAAGGCCTTACCGAGCTCGGAGGATTTGCCTTGCGCATCGTTGCCGGCCGCGGCGAGCCCCTCATAGAGGCCCTTGATGCGGTCGCGCTCGCTCTCGGCCGAGGCGAGGCCGGCTTTCAGCGACGAGACCTGGTCGTCGAGCGTGAGCTTGCCGAGCTTCTCCAGCGACAGTAATTCGTTGAGCTGCGCGATCTTGGCGTTGAGCAGCTCCAGCGCCTTGTCCTTTCCGGTGACCTCCTGCGACAGGAAGAACTGCACGACCAGGAACACCGACAGCAGGAACACGATCGACAGCACCAGCGTCGACAGCGCGTCGACGAAGCCGGGCCAGTAGTTGAAGGAGGTATCGCCGCGGCGGCCGCGCGCCAGTGCCATGTCGCTAACCCTTCTCGGGCTGACGCGCGATGCGCTCCAGCAGGCGCCGGATCTCGCGGTTCTGCTCGCCCTGGCCGTCGGCCCATTCACGGATCATCTGCTGCTCGGTGCGCATATGCGAGACCAGCGCCTGGATGGCTTCGGCAAGGCTCGCCATCGCCGCAGTGGTGCCGCGGCTGCCGCTGCCTTCCTCGAGCACCGTGCGCAAGCGCTCGACGACAGCCTGAAGCTCGCCGCTGGCAATGCCGCCGCCACTGCCGCTGGCGGCGACAGCTACTTCGCCACTGCCATATTCGCGCACGGTGGTGGCAAGCCAGTCTTCGAGATCGGTGTAGAAACGGTTCTGCGCCTGGCTCGATTGCAGGTCGAGAAAGCCCAGGATCAGCGAGCCGGCGAGGCCGAACAGGGAGCTCGAGAACGAGATGCCCATGCCGCCGAGCGGGGCGGCCAGGCCCTCCTTCAGCGTGTCGAACAGGGCGCCGGAATCGCCCCCGACCTTGAGCCCGTCGATCACCTTGCCGACCGAGCCGACCGTCTCGATCAGGCCCCAGAAGGTGCCGAGCAGGCCGAGGAAGACCAGAAGCCCAGTCATGTAGCGGGAGATGTCGCGGGCCTCGTCGAGGCGGGTCGCGATTGAATCGAGCAGGTGCCGCATGGTGGTCTGGGTGATCGACATCCGCCCGGTGCGCTCGCCGCCGAGAATCATCGCCATCGGCGCCAGCAGCTTGGGGTGACGGGCGGGCGCAAGGCCAGGATCGGCGATGCGGAAATTGTTGACCCAGGAGACTTCGGGATACAGCCGGATCACCTGGCGGATGGCCAGGATAATGCCGATGAACAGCACGCCGCCGATCAGGGCATTAAGCCCGGGATTGGCGAAGAAGGCCTGGATGATCTGCTTGTAGAGCACCACTCCCACCAGGGCGCAGAGCACCAGGAAGACCAGCATCCGCACCAGGAAGACGCTGGGCGAGGAAAGCTTGGTGTATTCGATGTCGAGGGAAGAGCGGGGCGAGGCGCCTGGCGGCATGGCCGGTATCATCCGTTAACTTGCTTGCGGGGCGCACTATGGCACAGCGCCAGCCCAAAAAAAGCGCCGGATGCGCCGATTTCGGGGAGAGCTGGGGAACCCAGAGCTGAAACGGGGCTTTGGTACGGACGTACTTTCCTAATCCTCGGCATTCCACAGGTTCAAGTCGTACTTTTTCCCCTGCCGCCCAAGATCTGGCGCCCAAGATCTTCCGCCCAAGATCTGCCGCCCAAAGACGGAGTCGTCGCATGAGCGTCGTGTCCGCAATCATCGGGACTGCCGAACGGGTGCCGCTGCCTGATGTCGTGATCCGCGCGGCGATCCAGCGCCTGTGCTCGCGCACGGTGACGCGGCTGTCCGCGCTGGGCGGGGCCGACGATGCCGCCTTCGCCGGGCGGATGATGCTGCGGCCGATCGCCGAGGACCCGGATGTCGGCTATGACGAGGTGCCCGCTTCGTTCTTTGCGAAGGTGCTCGGTCCCAACCGCAAATACTCCTGCTGCTTCTACAAGACCGACGCGACCACCTTGCAGGAGGCCGAGGAGGAGGCGTTGCGCCAGACCGCCGAGCATGCCGCTCTCGCCGACGGCCAGACCATCCTCGAGCTCGGCTGTGGCTGGGGCTCGCTGTCGCTGTGGATGGCGCGGCAGTTTCCGCACGCCAAGGTGACGGCGGTGTCGAGCTCGCAGGCGCAGCGCGCCCATGTCGAGGAAGAGGCGCGGCTGCGCGGTCTTCTTAATCTGCGGGTGGTCTGCGCGGACATCAACGTGTTCGCGCCGGACGGGCAATTCGACCGCATCGTCTCGGTCGAGATGTTCGAGCACGTGATGAACTGGCGCAAGCTGATGACGCGCCTGCGATCATGGCTCGCGCCGGAGGGGCGGTTCTTCATGCACATCGTCGCCCATCGCTCCGGCTCTCACCTGTTCAACGGGGCCGATCGCGACGACTGGATCGCACAGCACGTCTTCGCCGGCGGGCTGATGCCGAGCCATCATCTCATCAGGCAATTCGACGATATCTTCGCGGTCGAGAAGGAATGGTGCTGGAGCGGCACCCACTATCAGCGCACCGCCAACGACTGGCTCGCGAATTTCGACACGCATCGCTGTTTCATCGAAGCGGCCTTGCGCAACATCCATGGCGAGGAGACCGGCCTGCGGATGCGACGCTGGCGCTGGTTCTTGCTCGCGACAGCAGGCCTGTTCGGCTACGCCGATGGAACCGAGTGGGGCGTCAGCCACTATCGGATGAAGGCGGCAGGGTAATTGCGCTGTTCCGTCGCAGCACGCCGCGAGGGAACTCGATTCACGATCCGGTGACTTTCCGAAACACTCGTTTTTTGAACGGGATAGCTCGTGTGACAATGAGCCGCCCAAGCTCTCATTGCGTCGCAGCAAACACCGATTATTTTCCTTTTCAAATCAGACTGTCCGGAACTTCTTCGGAAGACCAGCGATAGAACGGGGCAACTACCCTTATGTCAGCATTTCACGCGCGATCCGCCTGCATGGCCATAATGCTCGCGGTCGCAGCACCGCTTCTTGCGGGCTGCGATGAATCAAACTCTGCGATCGTCCAGGCGCAACCGACCGAACCCGACGTGAGCATCGTGACCGTAAGGCCGCAGCCCCGCGCGGTCGTGCGGGAACTCCCTGGCCGGATCGCGCCGACACGAGTCTCCGATGTTCGGCCCCGGGTTTCGGGCATCGTTGTTGAGCGCCTGTTCCACCAAGGCAGCGAAGTGAAAGCCGGCGATCCGCTCTACCGTATCGATCCGCGCCCGTTCGAGGTCGAGGTAAAGGCCAACGAAGCCGCGCTCGCCAAAGCGGAGGCTGGGCTGATGCAGTCCCAGCAACAGGCCCGCCGCATCGCCACGCTCACCAGCCAGCGCGCCGCGCCCGAAGCCGAGAACGAGAAAGCGATCGCGGCCGAGCGACAGGCTCATGCCGAGGTCGAGGGCCGCAAGGCCGACCTCGCGCGCGCAAAGCTCAATCTCGACTACGCCACCGTGCGCGCGCCGATTGACGGCGTTGTCGGTGCGGCCCTGGTCAGCGAGGGTGCGCTCGTGGTCCAGAACGAGACCAATCTGGCCACCATTCAGCAACTCGATCTGATCTACGCCGACTTCACCCAGTCGGTGAACGAGCTCAATCAGCTCCGCCGCGCCTTCGAGAGTGGCGATCTCGAACGTATTGCGCCCGGTGCCGTCAAGGTGCGTCTCGTGCTCGACGACAACACGATCTATCCGCTGAACGGCAAGCTCCTGTTCTCCGATGCCAAGGTCGACGCCAACACCGGTCAGGTGACCTTGCGCGGTGAATTTCCCAATTCAAAACGTGAATTGCTGCCTGGCATGTACGTTCGCGTACGAATCGAGCAGGGCATCGACAGCGACGCGATCGCGGTGCCGCAGCAGGCGATCCAGCGCAACGGCGGCGGCGGCAGCGAAGTCTTCGTCGTCAAGGACGATCACCGCGTCGCGGTGCAACCGGTGCGCATCGGTTCGGCGCAAGACGGCTTCTGGTTCGTCACTGAGGGCCTGAAGGCCGGTGACAGGGTCGTGGTGGAAGGCTTCCAGAAGTTCGCAGCTGGCGACAAGGTCAAGCCGCAATCCTGGGCCGAGGCCGAAGCCATCGTGGAAAGTCAACGCGCACAGATGATGCAGTAAAGCATCATGGCCAGTTTCTTCATCGACAGGCCGATCTTCGCCTGGGTCGTCGCGCTGTTCATCTGTCTGGTCGGCGCAATTTCGATTCCGCTGTTGCCGATCGCGCAATATCCGATCATCGCGCCGCCCTCGATCTCGATCTCGACCAGCTATCCCGGCGCCTCGCCCGAGAACCTCTACAACAGCGTCACGCGGCTGATCGAGGAGGAGCTCAACGGCGCCTCCGGCATCCTCAATTTCGAATCGACCAGCGACTCGCTCGGCCAGGTCGAGATCATCGCCAATTTCCAGCCGGGAACAAACACCAACGACGCCTCGGTGGAGGTGCAGAATCGCATCAAGCGGGTCGAGGCGCGCCTGCCGCGCGCGGTGATGCAACAGGGCATCCTGGTCGAGGAAGCCTCCAGTGCGGTGCTTCAGATCATCACGCTGAGCTCGACCGACGGCAGCCTGGACGAGGTCGGGCTCGGCGACTTCATGATCCGCAACGTGCTCGGCGAGATCCGCCGCATCCCCGGCGTCGGCCGCGCCACGCTGTATTCGACCGAACGCAGCTTGCGCGTCTGGGTCGATCCGGCCAAGCTGGTCGGTTATGGGCTGACCGCCGACGACGTCAACAAGGCCATTGCCGCGCAGAACGCGCAGGTCGCTTCGGGCAGCATCGGCGCCGAGCCGTCGACCGCGACCCAGCGCACCTCCGCGCTGGTGCTGGTCAAGGGCCAGCTCTCGTCCCCGGACGAATTCGGCACCATCATCCTGCGCGCCAATGCCGACGGCTCGACCGTGCGGCTGCGCGACGTCGCGCGCATCGAGGTCGGCGGCCTCAGCTACCAGTTCAACACCCGTCTCGACGGCAAGCCGACCGCCGGTCTCTCCGTGCTGATGTCGCCGACCGGCAACGCGCTGGCGACCGCGAGCGCGGTCGAAGAGAAAATGAAGGAGCTGTCGCGCTTCTTCCCGGCCAACATCTCCTACGAGATCCCCTACAACATCACGCCCGTGGTCGAGGCCTCGATCAAGAAGGTGCTGTCGACCCTGGTCGAAGCCGTGGTGCTGGTGTTCGTGGTGATGTTCCTGTTCCTGCAGAACATCCGCTACACCATCATTCCGACCATCGTGGTGCCGGTGGCGCTGCTGGGCGCCTGTACCACGCTGCTGCTCGCCGGCTACTCCATCAACATGCTCTCGATGTTCGGCATGGTGCTCGCGGTCGGCATCCTCGTGGACGATGCCATCGTCGTGGTCGAGAACGTCGAGCGCATCATGGCCGAGGAGGCGCTGCCGCCCAAGGAAGCCACGCGGAAAGCGATGTCGCAGATCACCGGCGCCATCATCGGCATCACGCTGGTCTTGATGGCCGTGTTCGTGCCGATGGCATTCTTCCCGGGTTCGGTCGGCATCATCTACCGCCAGTTCTCCGTGACCATGGTCGCCGCGATCGGCTTCTCCGCCTTCCTGGCGCTGTCGCTGACGCCGGCGCTGTGTGCGACCTTGCTCAAGCCCGTCGCGGCCGGCCACGGTCACGCCAAGAAGGGCGTGTTCGGCTGGTTCAACCGCATGCTCGACGGCGGCAAGGAGGGTTATTCGCGCACCGTCGGCTTCTCGCTGAAGCGCACCGGCCGCTTGATGCTGGTCTATGTCGCGCTGCTCGCCGGCCTGTCCTGGGCCTTCGTCAATCTGCCCGGCGGCTTCCTGCCCGTCGACGACCAGGGCTTCGTCACCACCGACGTGCAGACGCCGTCGGATTCGTCCTACGGCCGGACCGAGGCGGTGATCGAGAAAGTGGAAAAATACCTGGCGCAGCGCCCGGGCGTCGACAACGTCACCTTCCTCACCGGCTTCAGCTTCTCCGGCCAGGGCATGAACACCGCGCAGGCCTTCATCACCCTGAAGGACTGGTCGGAGCGCGGGCCGAAGGATTCGGCCGCGGCGATCGTTACCGACATCAATCGCGATTTGTCGTCGTCGATCCGCGACGCAAAAATCTCCGCGCTGCAGCCGCCGCCGATCGACAATCTCGGCAACTCCTCGGGCTTCTCGTTCCGCCTCCAGGACCGCGGCCAGAAGGGCTATCCGGCCTTGATGCGCGCCGCCGATCAGTTGATCGCGGAGGCCAATGCAAGCGCGGTGCTTCAGAAGGTCTATGTCGAAGGCCTGCCCGAGGCCGGCGTGGTCAATCTCGTGATCGACCGCGAAAAGGCCGGCGCCTTCGGCGTCACTTTCGAGGACATCAACAACACGATCTCGACCAATCTCGGCTCGAACTACATCAACGACTTCCCGAACCGCGGCCGCATGCAGCGCGTCGTGGTGCAGGCCGATGCGCGCGACCGCATGCGGACCGAGGACATCCTCAACTACAACGTCAAGAACAGCCGCGGCCAGCTCGTGCCGTTCTCGTCCTTTGCCACCGTGGAATGGGCGCGCGGCCCGACGCAGATCACCGGCTTCAACTATTATCCGGCGGTGCGCATCTCCGGCGAAGCAAAACCCGGCTTCACCTCGGGCGATGCCATCGCGGAGATGGAGCGGCTTGCCGGCAAGCTGCCGCGCGGCTTCGGCTATGAATGGACCGGGCAGTCGCTCCAGGAAAAGCTCTCGGGCTCGCAGGCGCCGTTCCTGCTCGGGCTTTCGGTGTTCGTGGTGTTCCTGTGTCTGGCCGCGCTGTACGAGAGCTGGACCATTCCGCTCGCGGTGCTGCTCACCGTGCCGCTCGGCATCGTCGGCGCCGTGGTCGCAGCGATGCTGCGCGGCCTGCCCAACGACGTCTACTTCACCGTCGGCCTGATCACCATCATCGGTCTCGCCGCCAAGGACGCGATCCTGATCATCGAGTTCGCCAAGGATCTGCGCAAAGAAGGCAAGCCGCTGGTGGACGCCACCATCGAGGCCTGCCGCCTGCGCTTCCGCCCGATCCTGATGACCGGCCTCGCCTTCATCTGCGGCGTGCTGCCGATGGCCATTGCCCATGGCGCCGGCGGCGCCAGCCAACAGGCGCTCGGCAGCATCGTGATGGGCGGCATGATCGCGGTGGTGATCCTGGCGCTGCTGATGGTGCCGGTGTTCTTCGTCTCGGTGCAACGCGTGCTGGGCGGGGATCGGGAGAAGGTGGCGAAAGAGGCCGAGATGTATGGGCCGCCCGCGCCGGCCAAGCTGTAAGGTGAGGTGTCATGCCCCGCGAAGGCGGGGCATCCAGTACGCCGCGGCCTTTCCGTACTCAACAGGCGTCTCTGGAATACTGGATCATTCGCCTTCGCGGATGATGACAGTCGGATTTGCGCTGGTGAGAGTCGGCCATTGAACGCCCGATCGGTCGGCTTGATTTCTCGGAGGCCTCAATCCAGACTGCATCCCTGGATTGAAACAACGTATTCGCACTCTGCCCGCGAATGCACAGGCGCCCGCCGATCGAGAGCATGTGATGCGTCCGACTGACATTGCGATCTCGAACTATCGCTCCATTCGGCGGCTCTCCATACCCATCCATCCCCTGTCGGTGTTTGTCGGCGAGAATGGAGTCGGCAAGTCCAATCTCTACAAGTCCTTGTCGCTGTTGCGCGACGCGGCGACCGGTCAGATCACCCGCACGATCGCCGATGAAGGCGGATTGAATTCGGTCTGCTGGTCCGGCCTACGCAAACGGGGCCAAGACGGGCGGCTGCGGCTGTCCGCCACATTCGACAGCATGAGCTATTCCATCGAGCTCGGGTTTCCGAGCCCGCTTCAGGCCGCGTTTTCCGGCGAGCCGATGATCAAGGCCGAAAGCATCGAAACGACGCGCGGCAAACGAACCGTCAAGCTGATGGAGCGGATCAATTCGCTCATCAGCGTCCGCGGCGAGAGCGGCGCCTGGAACGCGCACAAGGACGCGGTGCTGCCATCAGAGACCGCGCTTGCGGCTTTTTCCGATGGCAAGCAATGCCCGGAAATCGACCTGATCAGAAATGCCATGCTGGGCTGGCGATTCTATCATGACTTCCGCACTGATCCGGCGTCGCCGATACGAAAGCCATGTCTCGCGATCGCAACGCCCTCGCTCAGCGCCGATGGCATCGATTTGGCTGCCACCCTGGCGACCCTCTATGTCATTCGGGAAGACGCCAACGATTTGCAGGACGCAATCCAGGATGCATTCCCGGGCGCCGAACTCCGCGCATGGGAACAAAACGGCAGGTGTGAATTCGATCTGCAATTGCCGGATATGCCGCGGCCGTTCAGGGCTCATGAACTGTCCGACGGGACGCTGAAATACATCTGCCTGCTCGCGGTGTTCATGGGTTACCGGCTGCCGCCGTTCATCGCGCTGAACGAACCCGAGACCAGCCTGCATCCGTCGCTGCTGGCGCCGCTGGCCCGGCTCATCGCCAAGGCATCACGCCGCGCCGACATCTGGATTGTCACCCATTCGGAACAGTTGATGGACGCACTGCGAAGCGAGAGTTCGGTCCCGCTTCGCCGGGTCATCAAGTCGAAAGGCGCCACAGCCATCGAGGGCCTGACCATTGGCGGTGAATATCGCGACGATGAAGATGACGAGGAGGACGAGTAGCCGCGGCAGATCGAGCCGTCGTGCTACAGCGGCCTACTTCCGCAAAATCTTCACCAATTCCCCCGTGCACGAACTCATTGCCGCACACGACATTGCCGGTCACCAGCGCATCGCCCGGCGTGTCGATGTGGCTGATCGTGTCGCCCGCCTCGCGCAGCATGATCATACCCGCCGCGATGTCCCACGATTGCAGATTGCGCTCCCAGTAGCCGTCGAGGCGGCCGGCGGCGACGAAGGCGAGATCGAGCAACGTTGGTCAGGCTTCGTGCTGGATCGCTCGCGGGCGGCGTGCGCCAAAGATTCAACTTTCGGTGGATTTGATTCCATGCATAATCGCTCCGGGGAAATTTTAGGGGGCGGTTATGTTGGCGCGAGTTTTCGCGAATTGCCGGCGTGCAACTACTATTGCGCTTTGTGCTTTGATCATCAGCGGGTGCGCTATTCATCCGCTGCCGGACGATACGGCTCACATCTCGACCTACAATATCGTTCGGCAAATCCGTTGCGAGACGCGGCAGGCGGTTATCGATCGACTCCTCACTTACCTTACGGACGACACCAATCACCATGAAATCCGGCAGAATGGTCGAATTTTCCAGAAGGTCGATGATAGGTCATTTGCGATAGGGCAGCAGGCCGCCCGCGACTATGAAATCAATCACGATTCGATCGCCAAATTCGATTCGACAAAACTCACTGGCTTTGCGCGGTATGTTATCGAAGTGATGCTCAGTATAGGCATTGCCTATAATTTCGACCTGACCGGATACGAGCAGAACAATATCGATCCCGAGATCAATTTCATTCGACCGCTACCCCTCTCGACATCGGTGTCGCTGGGCCTCAAGGCAAATTTTGACAGATATCGACAGAATGAACGATCGTTCACGATCACCGACACCTTCTATGCATTGATCAAGAACGTTCCGGAATCCTATTGCAAGAATTCCATCGTCGAAGCGAACATCATCTATCCGATTTATGGCAAAGTCGGTGTCCAAAAAATGGTCTACGACTTCACGTTGCTCGCCTTCTTCGGCAATCTCACCGGAGACGGCTCGAAGGATTTCATCAACATCAGTGGACCTCCAACGATGGTCGATCAGTTGGAATTCCAGACCACCATTGGGGGCACGGCGTCACCTAAAGTCGTTTTCGCACCGCTCGGACCCGCCTTCCAGGTGTCCGACGCAACCCTCGGCGTGTCGGCGACTCGCCGGGACACGCACAAGCTCACGATGGGGCTCTATCTCGACAAGCTGGGTTCGACCGAAGTCAAGAATGTTCGCACTGCGCTATTTGAAGGCTTGGTCCCAGGCAATTTGATCACCGCGTCGGGAGGACGAGCAGAGCTTGGTGCGGCAAAGGCCGTTGAGCAGTTTCTGCTACAGAAAATATTCAGGCCGACAATCGTCATTCAGCAGTGAAAGTGGAGGAATCGATGGCGAAGAAAGCAAGGAAAGCGGTGGCGACCCCGGTTCATATCCAAGCGAAGACGCTGGAGAAGCTGGAGAAAGCAGCCCGCAAGGCGGGGTTGTCGAAGCATTTCAAGAAGGCGGTTGGAAAGACCAGGAGGACGGTGTTCGTTCACGTCGAGCGGGAGAATTTCGACAAGCTGAAGGAGCTCGTTCAGCACGAGAAGCTGGCCGCGCATCCGTCCGCGCGATCACTGTCGAATTGTGATTGTGATCCGGACGACGTGTTCTGCTTCTGCTAGGGAGATCGCGTCCCCGGACTGTTGCGGCCTGGGATCCGAAGTCGATGCCTGGGCGAACGGAGTCGTGCCCCGCGAAAGTCGTGCCGAGAGACTGGACCCCTACTTCCGCAGGATCTTCACCAGTTCCCCGTGCACGAACTCATTCCCGCACACGACATTGCCCGTCACCAGGGCGTCGCCCGGCGTATCGATGTCGCTGATCGTTCCGCCAGCCTCGCGCAGCATGATCAGGCCCGCCGCGATGTCCCAGGATTGCAAATTGCGCTCCCAGTAGCCGTCGAGGCGGCCGGCGGCGACGAAGGCGAGGTCGAGGGAGGCGGCGCCGAAGCGGCGCAGGCCGGCGACGCGCTCCTGCATCGCGGTCATCTCGCGGCGGAATTCCTCGTGGTCGCCGCGGCCGATATGGGGCAGGCCACAGGCCACGACGCATTCGTTGAGCTGGCGGCGGCCGGCCACGCGCAGGCGCTGGTCGTTGAGGAAGGCACCCTTGCCGCGCTCGGCGATGTAGAGCTCGTCATTGGCGGGGTTGTAGATCACGCCGGCAATGATCGTGCCCTCGCGCGAAAGCCCGATCGAGATCGCGAATTGCGGGATCCCGTGCAGGAAGTTGGTGGTGCCGTCGAGCGGATCGACGATCCAGGTGTGGCTCTTGTCGGAGCCCTCGCGCGTGCCGCCTTCCTCGCCGATGAAACCGTAACCGGGCCGCGCCTTGGCGAGGTCCTGGTAGAGGATCTCCTCGGCGCGCTTGTCGGCCAGCGAGACGAAATTCGCCGGCCCCTTCAGCGAGACCTGGAGATGCTCGATCTCGCCGAGATCGCGCTTGAGGCTGCGGCCGGCGCGGCGCGCGGCCTTGACCATGACGTTAATAGTTGCGGAATACAGCATGAGCTTCCGGTCTTGATCGGGGGAAATGGCGCGAAATCGCGCCTGTTTGAGGGATGGGGTGCCCTGCGGGGGCCTCAACGTCAAGTCATTTGGCCCCGAGCCATTTCCTGGCGGCGGCCTCGGCCTTGGCCCGGTCCTCGGCCGGCAAATCGGACAATTGCTTGTCCAGCTCCGGATCGCCCTTGCCGGCGGTCTTGGCCACCAGATGCCATTTGAAGCCCTCGATCTTGTCCACGGCCGTGCCCATGCCGTTGATCAGCACCCAGGCCAGCCGGTTCTGCGCGATCGCGCTGCCCTGGCGGGAGGCCTTGCGCAGCAGGGCTACGGCGGCCGGCTGGTTCTTCGGCGTGCCGGTGCCGTTGAACAGCGCGATGGCGTATTCGACCTCGGCATCGACATTGTCGGTCAGCGTGGCGACCTGGAGCAGACGCACCGCCCGTTCCAGGTCCTTCGGCACGCCAGTGCCTTCCTTGTAGAAGGTCGCGAGCGCGTATTGCGCCTCGGGCAGGCCGGCATCGGCCGCCTGGCGCAGCAGCTCGGCGGAGCGCTTGACGTCCTGCGGCAGGGTCTGGCCATCGAGATAGAGCAGCGCGAGGTTATAGGCCGCCTTGGGCTCGCCAAGCTTGGCGGCGGACGCCATCAGCTTCACCGCCTCGTTCTTGTCGACCGGGCCGCCACGGCCAGACATCCTGAGCATGGCGAGGGCGAACATCGCCTCGCGGTCGCCGGCATCAGACGCGCGCTTGTACCATTGCAGCGCCTTGGCGTAGTCGCGCCGGATGCCCATGGCATTGGAATAGAGCTCACCCAGCATGGTCATTGCCTTGGGATCGCCGGCCTCGGCACGGGCGGTGGCGAGTTCGAAGGCGGTCTTGTACTGGCCGCGCTGATAGGCGCCGTACACCAGATCTACGTTGGGATTGTCGGTCGGAGGCGCCGGAATCACCGTCGCCGCCGGTGCAGGCTTTGGGGAAGCTGAAGGTTTGGGGGAGGCTGACGGTTTGGGTGCCGGCGCCGCTTCCTTCTTCTTGGTGATGGTGTGCGGCGTGGCCTTCTTGGTTTTCTCGGCCGAAGGGCTCGGCGTTGCCACGGGCGGCGTGATCTGGAGCTGCGCGGCCGCGGGCACTGTGAGCAGCAGCAGCGTGGCCAGGATGGTGATGCGCGGGAGCTTCATGTCGGGCGCTAGCCGTGCTCTTGACCCGCAGGATTTTGGCCCGCAAGCGCAGTCGCATGGGCCTTCTTGATCGCAGCGTCGATCTCGACCAGCGCAGCCTTGGGTCCGCGCGGATCGGTCCAGATGAAGTCGCCGACCAGCACGAAATCGGCGCCGCTGGCGGCGAATTCGTGGGCCTCCTCCAGCGACATGGCAAAGCCGACGCAGGGCGGTTCGAACAGCTCGGCCCACCAATCCAGCCGCTCGGCAATCGCTTGCGACGACGGCCGCTGGCCCTTTGCATCGGGCTCGCCGAACAGAACGTAATCCGCGCCGATCTCGCCCGCATCCATGGAATGGTGCCGCGTCGTCAGCCCGCCGACGCCGGCGATGCGATCGGGCTTCAGCGATGGCAGCGCCTCCTTCAGCGCGGCGATGCCGGGCAGGTGCGCGCCGTCGGCGCCGCCGCGTGCGACGAGCTCAGGATGGCCTTCGACGAGCAGCGCGGCGCCCGCTTTCTGAACCGGCGGCGTCAAAACCTTGATTCGCGAGATCATGGTGCGCTGATCGGTCACCTTCAGCCGCAGCAGCACGGCTGCGACGTCGGCGGCGGCGAGCAGGCCGGGCAGCTCGGCCAGAAGCGAAGCGGGATCGTCGACGACAGGCGTCGCGAGATAAAGGCGCGGCGCCGGGCGCGGTGGAGGAGATTTGTTCGACAAGATCTAGGCCGCTTTCTTTTCCAGGCTGCTTTGCCATTCGCCTTTGGAGGCGAGGCCATTCATGCGTGCGCGGTGACTGAATGCGTCTTGTCCGGCCGCGAGGTTCTCGGCCTTGCCCGACCAGGCCTTCTGCGGCGCGGCCTGCAGTGCGCGGCCGTAGGAGAAGGTCAGGCCCCAGGGCAGCGGGCCGAGCTTGTGCATGGCGTTGAGATGCGCGGTCGCCTCTTCATCCGACTGGCCGCCGGAGAGGAAGGCGATGCCGGGTACCGCTGCGGGCACACACGCCTTGAGCAGCCGTATCGTCTTCTCCGCGACCTCCTCGACGGAAGCCTGCTTCGGGCATTTCTTGCCGGAGATGGCCATGTTCGGCTTCAGCACCATGCCCTCGAGCGCGACGCGCTGCACGCGCAATTCCTGAAACGTTTTGTTGAGCACGCGGCTCGTCACCTCATAGCAGCGATCGATGTCGTGATCGCCGTCCATCAGCACTTCGGGTTCGACGATCGGCACGATCTGCGCGGCCTGACACAGCGCTGCATAGCGCGCCAGCGCGTGGGCGTTGACGCTGATCGCGGTCATTGAGGGGATGCCCCGGCCATCAGTGCCGCTGCCGATGTCGATCACCGCGCGCCATTTGGCGAAGCGGGCGCCGCGCTCGTAATATTTCTTCAAGCGCTCGGCGAGCTTGTCGAGCCCGACCGTGACGAGCTCTCCCGGGCACATCGGCAGGGGTTGCGTGCCTTCGTCGACCTTGATGCCGGGAATGGCGCCGCTACTCTCGATCAGCTTGACCAGGGGCGTGCCGTCCTTTGCGTTCTGCCAGATCGTCTCGTCGTAGAGGATGACGCCGGAGATGTGCTGGTTCATCGCGTCCTTCGAGCGGAACAGCATCTCGCGATAGTCGCGGCGGTTCTCCTCGGTCGATTCCACGCCGATCGCGTCGAAGCGCTTCTTGATGGTGCCGGAGGATTCGTCCGCGGCAAGGATGCCCTTGCCCGGCGCGACCAGAGCGGTCGCGATCCTGTTGAGCTCAGTCAGATTCATCGAGATGTCCTCCCAAAACGATTCTGCCCTTGCCGGTGAAAATAGACCGTTCTCGGGCAAATGCCGAGTTAACGTTCGTCGCAGGGTAAGGGGGGAGGGCTTTATCGCCGGCAACAAGGCGTCATCCCGGGCTTACCGCCCGGAATGACGGAGAAAGTGGGGGCTGGCTTACGCCACCTTCGGGGCGAGCTCGCCCTTGGCGTAGCGCTTGGCCATCTCGGCCGTCGTCAGCACCTTCTTGATCTTGGAGGCTTGGCCCGCGGTATTGAATTCCTGGAGCCGCTGCTTGCACAGCTTGGTCATCGCTTCCATCGCGGGCTTGAGGTACTTGCGCGGATCGAACTCTTCCGGATTGTCCTTGAGCACTTTCCGGATCTGGCCGGTCATCGCCATGCGGTTGTCGGTATCGATGTTGATCTTGCGCACGCCGTTCTTGATGCCGCGCTGGATCTCGGCCACCGGCACGCCCCAGGTCGGCTTCATCTTGCCGCCATAGGCGTTGATGATGTCCTGGAGGTCCTGCGGCACCGACGAGGAGCCGTGCATGACGAGATGCATGTTCGGCAGCTTGCGGTGGATCTCCTCGATCACGTTCATGGCGAGGATGTCACCGTCGGGCTTGCGAGTGAATTTGTAAGCACCGTGAGACGTCCCCATCGCGATCGCGAGCGCGTCGACCTGGGTCTCCTGGACGAACTTCACGGCTTCATCCGGATTGGTCAGGAGCTGGTCGTGGCTCAGCTTGCCCTCGGCGCCGTGGCCGTCTTCCTTGTCGCCCATGCCGGTCTCGAGCGAGCCGAGCACGCCGAGCTCGCCCTCGACCGAGATGCCGCCGAGATGGGCCATGTCGGTCACGGTCTTGGTGACGCCGACATTGTAGCCCCAATCGCCGGGGGTCTTGCCGTCGGCCTTGAGCGAGCCGTCCATCATCACCGAGGTGAAGCCGGCCTGGATCGCGGTCATGCAGGTTGCCGGCTCGTTGCCGTGGTCGAGATGCACGCAGACCGGGATGTGCGGATAGATCTCGGTCACCGCGTCCATCATGTGCTTGAGCATGACGTCGTTGGCGTAGGAGCGCGCACCGCGCGAGGCCTGGATGATGACGGGCGCGTCGACCTGGTTGGCCGCGTCCATGATCGCCAGCGCCTGCTCCATGTTGTTGATGTTGAAGGCCGGGACGCCGTAATCGTTCTCCGCCGCATGGTCGAGCAATTGACGCAACGTGATCCGAGCCATCTGTGTTTTTCTCCCGTTTGGGCCTGCAAGGCCACTGCTTGAAGGCGGCTGACGACTTGCCGACCGATTACTTGATGCGCAGAACTTCGACGCCGGGCAGGGGCTTGCCTTCCATCCATTCAAGAAATGCGCCACCGGCGGTCGAGACATAGGTGAACTGACCGGCCACATGGGCCTGGTTGAGGGCCGCCACGGTGTCGCCGCCGCCCGCGATCGAGACCAGCTTCTTGGCCTTGGTGCGCTCGGCGGCATGCTTGGCGGCGGACATCGTGCCGCGGTCGAATGGCTGCATCTCGAAGGCACCAAGCGGTCCGTTCCAGACCAGCGTCGCCGCATCGTCGATCGCGGCGTGGACACGTGCGATCGACTGCGGACCGACGTCGAGGATCATGCCGTCGGCCGGGATCGCGTCGAGGCCATAGGCATGCGACGGAGCGTTGGCCGCGAAATGATAGGCGACGGTGGCATCGACCGGCAGGATGATGGCGCAGTTGGCGGCTTCCGCCTTTTCCAGGATGCGCAGCGCGGTCGCGGCGAGATCCTTCTCGGCCAGCGACTTGCCGATGCCGACGCCCTGGGCGTGCAGGAAGGTGTTGGCCATGCCGCCGCCGATCACGAGCGCGTCGACCTTGGTCACCAGGTTTTCGAGCAGGTCGATCTTGGTCGAGACCTTGGCGCCGCCGATGATCGCGATGACGGGCTTGGTCGGTGAGCCCAGCGCCTTCTCCAGCGCGACCAGTTCGGCCTGCATGGTGCGGCCGGCATAGGCGGGCAGCTTGTGGCCGAGGCCTTCGGTCGAGGCGTGGGCGCGGTGCGCGGCCGAGAACGCGTCATTGACCCAGATGTCGCCGAGTTTTGCGAGCTCCGCGACAAAGGCCGGATCGTTCTTCTCTTCCTCTTTGTGGAAGCGGGTATTTTCCAGGCAGAGGATGTCGCCGTCCTTCAGCGCCGCCACGGCCTTGGCCGCGGGCTCGCCGATGCAGTCGTCGGCGAAGGCGACGGGCTTCTTCACGACCTTGGCGAGCGCCTCGGCAACAGGCTTGAGCGAGTCCTTGCCATCGCGTCCTTTCGGCCGGCCGAAATGCGCGAGCAGGATGACCTTGCCGCCTTTGTCGGAGATTTCGGTGATGGTCGGCGCGACGCGCTCGAGCCGGGTCGCGTCGCTGACGCGCCCGTTCTCCATGGGCACGTTGAGGTCAACGCGCAGCAGCACGCGCTTGCCCTTCACGTCGACGTCGTCGAGGGTGCGGAATTTGTTGGTCACGAGGGATCCCCTGAACCGCCTTGGGTAATGTTGGGCCAGTCCTCGATCTTCCGATCCGGATCGGGCTTGATCTTCGAGCCCGATCGCAAGAACAGGAACAACAGGCCGCCCATCAACGCCAAGAGGAGCGCGAGGGCGACGAGTTGGGAGGTCATGGCGTTCTCCGGCTGTGCCGTGACGCGTCTTGTTAGATCACCTTCGCCATCGCGACGGCGGTGTCCGCCATGCGATTGGAGAAGCCCCACTCGTTGTCGTACCAGGACATCACGCGCACCAGCGTGCCGTTCTGCACCTTGGTCTGGTCCATGTGGAACGTCGAGGAGTGCGGGTCGTGGTTGAAGTCGATCGAGACGTTCGGCGCGGTGGTGTAGCCGAGGATGCCCTTGAGCTGCTGCTCGGAGGCACGCTTCATCGCCTCGTTGATTTCCTTCGGATCGGTGGCGCGCTTGGCGACGATCTTGAGGTCGACGACAGAGACGTTCGGGGTCGGCACGCGGATCGCGACGCCGTCGAGCTTGCCCTTCAGTTCCGGCAGCACGAGGCCGATCGCCTTGGCGGCACCGGTCGAGGTCGGGATCATCGACATCGCAGCCGCGCGGCCGCGGTAGAGATCCTTGTGCATGGTGTCGAGCGTCGGCTGGTCGCCGGTATAGGCGTGGATCGTGGTCATGAAGCCGGTCTCGATGCCGACGAGGTCGTTCAGCACTTTGGCGATCGGCGCGAGGCAGTTGGTGGTGCAGGAGCCGTTGGAGACGACCAGATGTTCCCGGGTCAGCGTGTCGTGGTTGACGCCGTAGACGATGGTGGCGTCGGCGCCGTCGGCGGGCGCGGAGACCAGCACGCGCTTGGCGCCGGCGGTCAGATGCGCCGAGGCCTTGTCCTTCGAGGTGAAGATGCCGGTGCATTCCATCGCGATGTCGATGCCGAGATCCTTCCAGGGCAGCTTCGAGGGATCGCGCTCGGCGGTCACCTTGATCTTGTTGCCGCCGAGGCTGATCGTATCGCCATCGACGGTCACGGTGCCGGGGAAGCGGCCATGAACGCTGTCGAAGCGAAGCAGATGGGCGTTGGTTTCGACCGGGCCGAGGTCGTTGATGCCGACGACCTCGATGTCCTTGCGGCCGGACTCGGCGATGGCCCGCAGGATGTTGCGGCCGATGCGGCCAAAACCGTTGATTCCGACGCGGACTGCCATGTTTCGTCTCCTTCAATGACCGTTGTCATCCCGCACAACGCGCTAGCGCGCCTGCGAGGGTTTTTTTAGGGCGGACGCCCGGTTCGGCCGGGCGGGGCTTGATCATATGGGAGATTAGGTAGTCCTTTTTTTCGGCAATCTCAACTCTCAGGAAACGCGTTTCAGAACGGCGTTAACCGCGGCCTCGGCGGTAATGCCAAAGTGCTGGAATACCTTGTTGAGAGGGGCGCTGGCGCCGAAGGAGTGCATGCCGATAAACTCGCCATCCTGGCCGATCACGGCATCCCAGCCCCAGCGCACGGCGGCCTCGATCGCGACCTTGATGGGCGCGTTGCCGATGATCTCGTCGCGGCGCTCCTTTGGTTGCGCTAACAGGAGCTCGAGCGAGGGAACCGAAACCACCCGGGTCGGAATGCCGCGCTCGGCGAGCTGCTTCTGGGCGGCCACCGCCATCTCCACTTCGGAGCCGGAAGCAAACAGCGTCGCCTTGGCTTCGCCTTGGGCGGCCACCAGCTCGTAGGCGCCGAACCGGCAGGGGCTCTCGTTCGGTGCGGTGGTGCGCAGTTGCGGCAGGTTCTGCCGGGTCAGCGCCAGGACCGTCGGGCCGTCGATGCGGTTGAGCGCGAGCTCCCAGCACTCGGCAACCTCGATGGAATCGCACGGGCGGAACACGCGCATGTTGGGAATGGCGCGAAGCGCCGAGAGATGCTCGACCGGCTGGTGGGTCGGTCCGTCTTCGCCGAGGCCGATGGAATCATGGGTCATCACATAAACGACGCCGGTCCCCATCAACGCGGCGAGCCGCATCGCCGGCCGCGCATAATCCGTGAACACCAGGAAGGTCGCGCCGTTCGGCGCAAAACCGCCGTGCAGGAAGATGCCGTTCATCGCCGCGCACATGCCGTGCTCACGGATGCCGTAATGGATGAAGCGGCCCTTCGGCGTCTTGGCCGAGAACGCGGTTGCCGACTTCGCCTTGTTGTTGTTGGAGCCGGTGAGGTCGGCCGAGCCCGCCAGAAATTCCATCGGCATCGCGCCGGCAATGACTTCGATCACGGCTTCCGAGGATTTGCGGGTTGCCGCATTCATCGGCTTTTCCAAGAGCTCCTTCTTGTAGCTTTTGAACGCCTTTGCCAGCGCTGCTGGCCGCTCGTGACGGAGCCGACGCTCGAACTCGGCGCGCTTGCGGCTGCCGAGTTCACCGAGCCTTGCTTCCCATTCCTGTCGTGCCGCCGCGCCGCGGCTGCCGGCCGCGCGCCAGGCTTTCAGCACGTCGTCGGGCACCGAGAACGGCTCCAGCGAAATGCCGAGATTTTCCTTGGCGGCCTTGAGTTCGTCGGCGCCGAGCGCTTCGCCGTGGACCTTGTTGGTGCCGGCCTTGTGCGGCGCGCCGAAGCCGATGGTGGTGCGGCACGCAATCAGCGTGGGCTTGTTTGATTTCTGCGCGCGCGTGATCGCGGCGGATATCGCCGCCTGGTCGTGGCCGTCGATCTTTTCGGCCGCCCAACCCGCCGACTTGAAGCGCTTCACCTGGTCGACGGAATCGGAGATCGAGGTCGGGCCGTCGATCGAGATGCCGTTGTCGTCATACAGCACGATCAGCTTGTTGAGCTTCCAGTGCCCGGCCATCGCGATCGCTTCCTGCGACACGCCTTCCATCAAATCGCCGTCGGAAGCGATCACATAGGTGTGGTGATCGACGATCTTCCTGCCGAATTCGGCGGCGAGCATCTTCTCGGCGAGCGCCATGCCGACGGCGGTGGAAATGCCCTGGCCGAGCGGACCGGTGGTGGTCTCGATGCCCTTGGTGTGGCCGTGCTCGGGATGTCCGGGTGTCAGCGATCCCAACTGGCGAAAGTCCTTGAGCTGGTCGATCGTCATCTCGGGGCTGCCGATCAGATACAGCAGCGAATAGATCAGCATCGAGCCGTGCCCGGCCGAGAGCACGAAGCGGTCCCGGTCCGGCCAGTCCAGCGCGGCGACGTCGAATTTCAGGAATTGCGTGAACAGCACGGTCGCCATGTCGGCGGCGCCCATCGGCAGGCCCGGATGACCCGATTTCGCCTTCTCGACGCCGTCCATGGCAAGGCCGCGGATCGCATTGGCCATACGGTTGTGATCGACCTGCGTCATGTCTGAAAATCCGTCTGAAATGAGGCGCTTGTGGCTGTATTCGCCGCGCCGGAAGGAGCCTTTCGGCCGCTGGGGTCGCGGCTGGGATAGCATCTCGGTTCCGGCAGGCCAAGGCAATCAAACGCCGGTTTGGCCGCAAAAGTTGCTTAGCAGTGCATAGTTTCGTGGCGGCGTTGCGCTCCGCTAGCTTGCCACGTAAATTTCTGCTTCTAACCGCTTGCCGAACCGAGTCTTTTGCCGGACGGCAAGCCCCCCGGGGATAGGCCACAGGTTCCGCCGCTGACTGCATGAACGATCGCGTATCCAACAGCTCTGCCATGACCGAGTCCTCGGCCGTCGAGATCGAGATCGCGACCCGCAGGCTCATGGCGGCGCTCGACTCGCTCGAAAGCGCGGTGGAGCGGCGGCGCGACGCCGATCGCGACGAGAACGAGCTCGCGGCGCGAATCCAGGCGCTGGGCGCGGACCGCTCGCGCCTTGCCGACGAACTCGACGGCGCGCTGGTGAAGGCGCGCAAGCTCGAGCGCTCCAGCCGCGAGATCTCCGATCGGCTGGATTCCGCGATCGTCACGATACGTTCGGTGCTCGATACCGGAGAGGACGGATGAGCCATATCAACGTCACCATCAACGGCCGGCAATACCGCATGGCCTGCGAGGAAGGCCAGGAGGTGCGGCTGCTCAAGCTCGCCGAAAGCCTGGAGACGCGGATTCAGTCGCTGCGCGGAAAGTTCGGCGAGATCGGCGATGCCAGGCTCACCGTGATGGCGGCGCTGACCGTCTGCGACGAATTGGTCGACGCCGGCAACCGCATCCGGACCATGGAGCAGGAGCTGACCGAATTGCGGGATTTCCGCAACGCCGCCGTCGAGCGCGCCCGGCTGACTCAGACCGCGGTCGTGAACGCCCTGAACTCCGCGGCCGAGCGCATCGAGAAGTCGACCCAGGTCCTGAACCGCACCGTCGGCAACGGGATCGCCATCGGCTGACCCTTCACCGGGCTGGCGATTCGTCAGCATCGTTGTTACATTGGCCAAGCGAGGCTGCGACGCGCGTCAGGAGCCATAATATCCCCGGGGCCTTATCGATCCTTTAGGGAACTGTCCCTGGCCGGGCCCGTGGGCTCGGACATATGGTGCCCACCTACTTTCGTAGGGAACTCCGGGATCGAGTGCTTCAACGGCGTTCGCGGCTTCGCACTTTTGTTTTCTTCCTTCTGGTTCGTGCCTGTCGAAATTGCGTCCCCGACACGCTGCGGGTGATGACAGCGGGGGTAGCTCTGCCTCGGGGGCAAGCGCACATGACCAACACCAAAGCCGAACTCCGTGCCAAAGCCCTCGCGGCGCGCGATGCGTTGAGCGAAAAGAAACGCACCGCCGCCGCCGCCAGGCTCGCCAAGCGCGGGCTGCCGTTCCAGATCCTGCCTGGCAGCATCGTCTCCGGCTATTCGCCGATCCGCAGCGAGATCGATCCGATGCCGCTGCTGAAGAGGCTCGCCGAGGAGGGCGCCAGGCTCGCGCTGCCTTGCGTCACCGCGCGCGGCCAGGCGCTGATCTTCCGCGTCTTTCATCCGAACGATCGCCTGATGCTCGGCCCGCTCGGCATTCCCGAGCCGTCGCCTGGGGCCGCTGAAGTCATTCCCGACATCATGCTGACGCCGCTCGCTGCCTTCGATCGTTTCGGCCATCGCATCGGCTACGGCGCGGGGCACTACGACCACACTTTCGCGCATTTGCGAAAAGCGAAGAATATCGTCGGCATCGGGCTCGCTTTTGCAGCGCAGGAGATCAAGGCGGTTCCGGCACTATCCCACGACGTGGCGCTGGATTATGTGCTAACGGAATCGGACGTATTCGATTTCCGGAGTTCTGAAGTTGCGCATTCTCTTCGTGGGTGATGTCGTCGGCCGTGCCGGGCGCAACGCCATCGCCGAATATCTGCCTGGCATGGTCAAGGACTGGTCGCTCGATTTCGTCGTCGTCAACGGCGAGAATTCGGCCGGCGGCTTCGGCATCACGGAAGCTATCTATCAGGAGTTTCTCGACGCCGGTGCCGACGCGGTGACGCTCGGTAATCACTCCTGGGACCAGCGCGAAGCTCTGGTGTTCATCGAGCGCGCCGAGCGTTTGGTGCGGCCCGCGAATTATCCGCGCGGCACGCCCGGCCGCGGCGCTACGCTGGTGGAGACCAAGAACGGCAAGCACGCGCTCGTCGTCAACGCGCTCGGCCGCGTCTTCATGACCCCGTTCGACGATCCCTTCGCAGCGCTGGAGCGCGAGCTCGGCGCCTGCCCGCTCGGCATCGCCGCGGACGCCATCGTCGTCGACTTCCATTGCGAGGCGAGCAGCGAGAAGCAGGGCATCGGCTTCTTCTGCGACGGCCGCGCCAGCCTCGTCGTCGGCACCCACACCCATGTCCCGACCGCCGACCACCAGATCCTGTCAGGCGGCACCGCCTACATGACCGATGCCGGCATGACCGGCGACTACGATTCCATCATCGGCATGCAGAAGGAAGAGCCGCTGCGGAGGTTCACCTCCGGGATCCCGTCAGGCCGGTTCGAGCCGGCGGCGGGCCCGGCGACGCTCAGCGGCGTGGCCGTGGAGACGGATGACGCGACCGGACTCGCACTGCGGATTGCCCCGGTGCGCGCCGGCGGCCGGCTGGAGCCGGCGACGCCGAAATTCTGGTTGAGCTGAGTTCTCGCGCAGCTCGCCACACACTCAGTGTCGTCCTGGCGAAAGCCAGGACCCATTACCACCGGCCGTGGTAATGGGCAGGCTCGCGGTCGAAAGTGTCGTGCCAAACAGGCAATCGGGGTAATGGGTCCTGGCTTTCGCCAGGACGACATTGGGACCTACTCCGCCGTCTGCTCCCTCAACTCAGCCACATCCTTCGCCGTCAGCTTCGATCCCTTCGCACCGAACCGCGCCGTGACATAATTCGCCACCGCCGCGATCTCGTCATCGCTATACGCGTTGCCGAACGCCGGCATCGACAGCGCCCCATCCGGCGTGTGGCGCTTGGTGCCCGAGATCACGATCTGCGCGACGTTGGTGGCGGCGGGGTCGTTGACGGCCCAGGTGCCGGTCAGCGTCGCCATCGGCGAGACCGGGCTCTCGCCGCTCCAGCCGTGGCAGCTGGCGCAGGCGCTGGCGAACATTTTCTTGCCGCGCAGATCTGCCGTGATGCCGTCCTTGTGCGAGGCGGGCGCGACCGGCGCTGTGGTTGCGGGCAGGTCGGGCGAGGGCTGCGGCGGCACGCTGCGCAAGTAGGCGACGACGCTGCTTATGTCCTCAGGCGCGAACTGGCTGAAACTGTGGTCGACCGCTTCACCCATCGGCCCCGATGCCGAGCCGTGGCCCGGCGCGTGGCCGAGCGAAAGATAGGAGATCAGGTCCTCGTCGCGCCAATTCCCGAGACCAGTGGCCTTGTCGGAGGAGATGTTGAAGGCGCGCCAGCCGGCCGTGATCGCGCCCGCGAATTTCTTGCGGTTGTCCAGCGCAAAGCCGAGATTGCGCGGCGTGTGGCATTCGCCGCAATGCGCCAGCGCCTCCACGAGATAGGCGCCGCGATTCCACTCCGGGCTCTTCGACGTATCAGGCGCAAAGCGCGTGTCGGGATTGAACACGGCCGACCAGACCATCATGGCCCAGCGCTGGTTGAACGGGAACGACAGCGTGTTCTCCGGCGGCTTCGCGCGCACCGCCGGCAGGCTGAACAGATAGGCCTTCACCGCCAGCACGTCCTCGTCGGTCATGTAGGTGTAGGACGTGTAGGGCATCGCCGGATAAAGCCGGGCGCCGTCATGGCGCTTGCCGCGCTGGACGGCGTTGAGAAAATCCTGGTCGCTGTAATTGCCGATGCCGGTGTCCTTGTCCGGCGTGATGTTGGTGGAATAAAGCGTGCCGAACGGCAGCTTGAAGCCGAGCCCGCCGGAATAATCCTTCTCGCCCGGCTTGCTGTGGCAAACCATGCAGTCGGCCGCCTTCGCCAGATATTCGCCGCGTTCAACCAGGCTCGCCTTCTCCAGCCTGGCCGGCACGCCGGCCGGCTTGCCGGCGCGGTAATCCGCCAGCGCCACCTTGGTGCCGCCGGCGAAGTCGAGCGGACCGGGCCCGCGGATGAACCAGACGCCTGATACCACCGCGACAATGGCGATCACGACGATGCCAGTGAGGATACGCATCTTGCCGCTCATGCTTTTTTCCCCGCAGCCAGCAGTTTCCGATCGATCGGCAGGCGCCGCAGCGCGACGCCGGTTGCCGCGTAAATGGCGTTGCGCAGCGCCGGCGGTCCGGCATTGACGCCGGCCTCACCGATGCCGCCGGGCGCCTCGCCGCTCTTGACCACGAAGACCTCGATCTTCGGTGTCTCGTTGATGCGCATCATGCGGTAGTCGTGGAAGTTAGACTGCTGCACGCGGCCCTTCTCGATGGTGATCTCGCCATAGAGCGCTGCGGTGAGGCCGAACACCAGGCCGCCTTCGATCTGCGCTTTCACCGTATCGGGGTTGACCGCGATGCCGGTGTCGACCACCGAGACGATGCGGCGGAGCACGATCTCGCCGAGATCGTCGATCTCCGCCTCGACCACGGTCGCGAGGAAGCTCGCAAACGACGGCTGCACGCAGACGCCGCGGCCGACCCGCGGTGGCAGCGGTTGGCCCCAGCCGGATTTCTCGGCGGCGAGATTGAGCACCGCGAGCATGCGCGGATTCTTCGTCAGCATCGAGCGGCGGAATTCGACGGGGTCCTTGCCGGCCTTGCGCGCCAGCTCGTCCATAGCGCATTCGACCGCGAACACGTTGTTGTTCGGACCGACACCGCGCCAGAAGCCGGTGGGCACCGCCGGCGGTTCGGCGCGGACATATTCGACATGGAAGTCGGCGAAATCGTAGGGCGCATCCACGGCGGCATCGACCGCGTCGATGTCGATACCCTTCTGGAACGCCGGCGGCAGCCAGCGCGCAATCACCGCCGAGCCGGCGACCTTGTACTTCCAGGCCGCGACCTTGCCGTCGACCAGCGATGCCGTGACCTGGTCGCGATAGACCGGGCGATAGACGTCGTGCTGGATGTCCTCCTCACGGGTCCATATCACCTTGACGGGGTAGTCGACCTGTTTTGCGATCTTCACGGCCGCCACCACCATGTCCGGCTCGAGCTTGCGGCCGAAGCCGCCGCCGAGCAGATGCTGGTTGACGATCACCTTGCCGACGGGGAGGCCCGCGGCCTTCGCCGCCTCCGACTGCACCCGCGTCATGATCTGCGTGCCGGTCCAGATCTCGCAGGCATCAGGCCTGACGTGAACGGTGGCGTTGATCGGCTCCATCGAGGCGTGCGCAAGGAACGGCAGTTCGAAGCTCGCCTCGAACCGGTCGCCGCTCGCGAGCCCCTTGGCGATGTCGCCGACCGATTTCGCGACCACGCCGTCCTTCGCGCTGGCGGCGCGCAGATGCTGCCAGATATCCTTGGTGCTGAGCTTCGCGTTCGGTCCCTCGTTCCACTCGATCTTGAGCGCATCGAGGCCTTTCTTCGCGGCCCACATGTGGTCGCCGATCACTGCGACCGTGTCCTCGAGCACCACGATTTTGCGCACGCCCGGGATTTTCACCGCCGCGCTGTCGTCGACCTTGCCGACCTTGCCGCCAAAGACCGGGCAATTGGCGATCGCGGCGATCTTCATGCCGGGCAGGATCGCGTCGATGCCGTAGACGGCCTTGCCGTTGACCTTGTCTGGCGTGTCGAGCCGCTTCAGCGGCTGGCCGATGATCACGAAATCCTTGGGATCTTTGAGCGGCACGTCCTTCGGCGGCGTCTGGCTTTGCGCGGCGAGCGCCAGCGCACCGTAGGACAGGCTGCGCCCGCTTGCGGCATGCACGACCTCGCCCTTCGATGTCGAGCAGCTTGCAGGCTCGACCTGCCACTGCGCCGCGGCAGCCTGCACCAGCATCGCCCGCGCGCTGGCGCCGGCTGAGCGCAATGGTTTCCACCAAGCACGGATCGAGGTCGAACCGCCGGTCGCCTGCAGGCCAAAGGCGGGATTGGCGTAGAGCTGGTCGTTGGGCGGCGCGTGCAGCACCGCGACCTTTGCCCAATCGGCATCGAGCTCTTCGGCCAGGATCATCGAGATCGAGGTATAGACGCCCTGGCCCATCTCGACCTGCGGCATCAGGAGAATGGTGCGGCCGGTCTCCTCGATCCGGATGAAGGCGTTCGGCGCGAACTTGCCGTCGGTGGTATCGCGCGGCTGCTCAGGCTCGTTGACCGCGGCGCGCAGCGGCAGATGGAAGGCGAGCAGGAAACCGGTTGCGAGACCGCCAGTCAGCAGCGAGCGGCGGGAGACCTCGGGAAGAGTCTTGTCGGCGATCATGGCGGACCTCACGACTGACGGGCGGAGGCCGCCTGCTTGATGGCCTCGCGGATGCGCACATAGGTGCCGCAGCGGCAGATGTTGCCCGCCATCGCGGCGTCGATGTCGGAGTCGTCGGGGGTTGGCGTTGCCGCCAGCAGCGCCGCGGCCGCCATGATCTGGCCGGACTGGCAGTAACCGCACTGGATCACTTCGGCATCGAGCCAGGCCTTCTGCACCTTTGCGCCCGCCGGTGTGCTGCCGACATGCTCGATCGTCGTGATGGCGCGGTTCGCGACCGCGCTGACCGGCAAGACGCAGGAGCGGACTGCCTTTCCATCGACGTGCACCGTGCAGGCGCCGCACTGCGCGATGCCGCAGCCGAACTTGGTGCCGGTCATCCCGAGGACGTCGCGCAGCACCCACAGCAGCGGCATGTCAGGTGGCGCGTCGAACGATTTCGTTTCGCCGTTGATGGTGAGAACAGTTGCCATATGCATCCCCTTGCTCGCTCGATCGCTTGCGGCGATCTAGTCATCGAATTCGCGCGCACAATAATCATATCGATGCGAAACGATGAAGCGTCGACATTTTCGGCAATGCATATTTGCGGAGCGAACGCGTCAGGCCATGACGTTCACGAATTTGTGCGGCGATCGCTGCGGTGATTTTAGGCTAATTGATATGATAAGCGTCATTTTCTGACGCTTTTTCTTCACATGCGCCGTTCATTGCCGCAGATGATCGTGCGAATGCGCAAAATCATGCGATGACGAAAGTCGTGCGATTGTGGAAGTCAGACGGCGAGCACGTCTGACGGGATCAATTGCAGCGGCTCATTGTTGTGCCCTCTCCCCTTGTGGGAGAGGGCCGCGACGCCGGTAGACGCAGGCTCACTCGGGTGAGGGGTCGGTCTCCGCGTATGGCCGCCGTTGTGATCAGCCGACAAAGGGAAGCCTGATCGTGAACGAGGCACCGCCGTGCTCCCGATTTCTCGCTGATATGAACCCGTTGTGCGCGTCGATAATGGTGCGCGCAATGGACAAGCCCATGCCCATGCCTTCCGCTTTGCTGGTGTAAAACGGTTCGAAAACCTCGTTTAGTTTATCTTCGGTAATGCCGGGCCCGCGATCCGACACGGATAACTCCGCAAACTTCTCAACGCGCGAAGTCCGAATGCTGATGCTGCGATGTTCAGGCGGCATATCCTTCATCGCCTCGATGCCGTTCATTACAAGGTTCAGAACAACCTGTTGAAGCTGAATGCGGTCGCCGAGGATCGGTAGCGCATCCGCCGTGATCACGGTGGCCATTTCGAATTTTCGGCTGACGGTTAGCGCCGAAAGAAATCTGATCGTCTCTTGCACAACCTCATTGAGGTCCAGTTGCTTCAATTCGAACGGCGCCTTCTTTAGGAGGCTGCGCATCCTGCGAATGACCTCGGTGGCACGCCGGTCATCCTGTAAAATATCGTTCACGATTTCCCTGAGTTCAACAACATCAGAAAGTGCAGCGATATCGGGACGCTGCGATTGCAGGATCGCGGCTGCGGTTTCGGCGTTCGTCAGAATAGACCCGAGCGGCTGGTTGATCTCGTGAGCAATCGAAGCGGTCAGTTCGCCAGCGGTCGCGAAGCGATTGACGTGGGCCAGTTCAGCCATGCGCTGTCGCGACTGTACTTCGGCGAATTGACGCCGACGATGCTCAAACAGCAAAAGCGCGATCAGTCCCGCTTGCGCGAGGACAAGCGCGATAGTGAACGTGATTTGCCACCAATATCGCTCCCACAACGTGGGCTCCCGGAAGTAAACCGTGCTGTCAGGCGGCAGTCTGCTTTGGGAAATTCCCCACCGCTGCAGTTGGCGCCAGTCAAACATAGGCGCGGCCAGCGGGACAAAAGTCGGCTTGATGTCGGCGACATTTTCGCCGTTAAGGATGCGAAGCGCGACTTCCGCCGCCTGCTTGCTTTGTCTGGAAACGACCTGCATTGGTCCACCGACGATGCCCTCTCCAAAAAAACTTTCGTCGTGAAAAAAGATGGGCGCATTGGCTACGCTGTAAAATCGGGTAAACGCACTGTTGCCCTCATGCGCCACTCCCGCCGCATCGACATTCAATCCAATCCAGAAAATAGCACTGTGCGGCGGAAGGTTGCCGGCATCCTTGAGCATGTCTTCGAACGAGAGCTCGTTGTACCATCGAAAATGGACACGATCCGCGAACCGCACGGTGGACTTGGCGACCTCGTTACGCCACCAGGTTTCGCTCGGCGAAGCACCGACTACGATGGCAATCGTAGTTGTTTGAGGTAGGACCTGCAGGATATTTTCAAAGAAAACACGATCGTCGTTCGTGATTGCCACGACGGTGTCGTACTTGGTCAATTTATCGAAGTCGACGCGGCGTCGCTCTACCAGAGTGTACAGCATCGGCGTAGTTGGAAAGAGGTCTTTGCGATGAGCCTGCACGAAATTGGCAGCAGGCGCACCGATCGCGACGATCAGGTCGGGCGGCTGGTCTATATTGAGGGAACGAAGATACTCGACAAAGGGGGCGTCTGACTTGTCGCTGCTTCGCCGGGCATTCAGCAGCGATTGGTCTTGAAATTCAATGGATGCCCGGCGGCTCAGCTCGGCGCGAAGGGCTTCCGAATAATCAGTCCAAGGTCTGAACCTAAGACCGAATGAATGCAGCATCAGTACTCGCTTTGGCTGTGGATCAACTGCCGCACTTTGGCTTGTCGTCGCGATCAACAATGCGATGGTCAACGCAACGGTGAGGCTCCGCACGCGACAGGTTCGCCATGAGCGAGACAGCCAGAAAAGCATCGCACTCCGAGCCCCGATCCAAGTGGAGTACCGTATCCGCTCGATCAGATTATCAACAAGCGGAGACAAGGGAAACTGCGGGGCAATTCTGACACAAACAGGTCCGCAAGAGTTCATAGCGACGCGGTCGCGCGGTCCCTGCAATAGGCCGCGTCGCCCAGAGTACCTGCAGACCGATGACGCAGGTCGCCATCATCGGACGGTCACCGTCAGCGCTTGCGCGCACAGAGGGCAACCCGCGCTATCGCGCGTCGCCACGGATTAATAGGCGCAAATATAGTTCCCGTAAGCATCGTAGCAGCTGCGGCGGTACGCAGCAGTGCCAAGGGCAGCCGCGCCTACCGCTGCCGCTCCCACACCGTAGCCCCGATAGCCGTAGCCGCGATAACCGCCACGATAGCCGTAGCCACGGTAGCCTGCGCCGCGCACTGCGACAGCGCCGCCGCCCCGCGGTCCTCGAACCGCGACCGCACCGCCGCGGTAACCGCCGCCACCCCGATAGGCACCTCCGCCGCGCCGAGCCTCGGCATCATCGGGGGTCAAGCAGACGATGAGCAAAACGAAGGCGGCAAGAGGAGCGAGAATATAGCGGAGCATGATGGAACCCTTCCATGAATTCATTGAGCCCCGCTCGCGAGATTGCGGCTCACTCTGCGCGTGAGGTTGATGTAGATCAATCGAACCCGCGCACTGCGACGCCTACGCTATGCTCAGCCGCACCTGAGGCGGCTTCCGTCACCCTTCGGTGACGCAAGTGCGAAGAGGGAGGTCCGCCATGCATCCGAGGAAGCTTCTTTCGATCAAGTCAGCGACGGTCGCGGGCATTGCCGCCAGCGGCCTGCTTGGGCTTGCAACCCTGTCGCTTAGTCCAACCCCAGCCAAGGCGGTGATTTACTGCCAGTACGTAGAATATCCGGCGGGTTGCGTTGCCCGGGCAGGCGTCGTGCTCAGGCCGCGCCCGGTGGCCCGCGCCGCAGTCCGCCACAACGCCGGTGGCAATGCGAATGGTGGCGTCAACCGCGTTGGAGCCGGGCGGTAAAGGCCGGTTTCGCAAGCCAGCAAGAAGCCGTCATCGTTTCGTCCCGGTGGCGGCTTTTCTTGGTCTGGCGGGGATAGGCACTAGTACCGCCGGGGCGGCATTAGGGCATGAAGCACACTTGGTACGTCACTTTTGAAGTGCCGCCGGACGGCACACTGTCAAGACGGCGACACCCGCGTCTAACGAACACGTTTGAAAGCGAAGCAGCAGCTAAGGATTTTGCGCGAACCAAATTCAACGACGGACTGATCGTCACTGCAGGGACTATCATCCCTCACTTTCCGAGAGTGTCGATCCCATCGACCGAAATCCCAACGTGGCTTGAAGCGCCCGGCGAAGTTGATCCAGATCAATAAGTCGGGGACCGGCGCTGGTGACATGCTCTGAGGGGGCAGCAACCGGGAGCCTGAACATGAATGAACGTTCGGAGCCGAAACAGGTCTGTCGTCGCAACGCACTCACTTTCCTTGGATGCGCAGCGGTGTTTGGGTTTGTGGCCTCCTCCTCAATTTTTGCAGCTTCAGAGGCGGTGGCCCAAACCACTGCGCCAGCCGCCGCGCCTGCGACGCCGCCAGCCGACGCGCCCAAGTCGGGCACAGAACGCCGCCAGGAGCGACGTAGCGGGCGAACAGAGCGCCGCCAGGAGCGCCGCGCCGGCCGCACGGAGCGGCGGCAAGCACGGCGTACAGGACGCGACGAGCGACGGGACGCTCGCGACGGCACCCCGGCCACTGCGACGACCACAGAGCAAAAGAAGTAGTCCGTTGATTTGGCACGCACAGCTACCGGGCCACCTCAGCGTAGGCCCGGAAGGCCGTACAGCGTGCGGCCTATCGAAATCGGCTTCTCTCGGAAGGGGAGAAGGGAAGAGGAGGGGTTGAAGATTTCGGAATAATAGCAGTATGCACCTGTTTTGCCCGACGGCGCAACCGCTTTACGAGCCGCCTAAGCCACGGATTCGTCCGGCACTTAAGCCATTGATTCTGCTCGCCCTGGCTACTGTGCATGGGGTTGTTTTTCAGGTTTTCGACTCCAAGGGCCGCTGGAGCGGTCCTCAGCTCTGCCGAAAGCCCATCCGGAAGGCGCCCCAGTGCTTGCCGCGGATCATGATCGGTGAGGACAGGTCCTTCATCAGCACGAACTGACCGCCGCCCATGTCGCGGCGATAGGTCTGCAGCAGGAACGGCTTGGTGTTGGCCGCGACCTTCTGCACCGCGCGGTCGGTGAACAGGCGGCGGTTGCGGCAATTGGCGTTATTCCAGACCGGGTCCTTGCCCTGCGGCAGGCGGTAGTTCGGGTTGTGGGTCGGCAGATAGCCGCCCTTGGCCCAGGCGACGCAGAACACGATGCGGGGATCGGACTTCTGAATCGGATCCTGGATCGCGGGCAGCACGCGGTCGGTGAATTCGACGTAGTCAGTGTTGTACTGCTTGGGATCGGTGCCGGGGATTTCCCGGTAGTTCTCGTCCAAGAACTGGTCGAGCGTGATCTCGCCGCGGCCAATGGCGGCTTCGAATTCGTCCGAGATCCGCTTGGCGGTCTCGACGACTACGCGGATCAGCGGCGCATCCGATGTCTCGACGCCGCTGTCGGCGATCAGTGCGATCAGGCCTTCGGACGTGTCGAGCAGCTTGGTCACGCGCTGATCGGCGTTCTTGAGATCGCGCGAGGAGAGGTCGACGCCCTTGGCGAGCTCGTTGAGCTCGCTGATGACGGTGTCGCAGTGTCCGAGATTGGAGGTCGCCGCGCGCGTGACGCTGCCGATCTCCGCCTCCACGGAGGCGAAGCCCTGCTGGACCCGCGAGATGATGCCGGAGATCCGCTGGGCGCCTTCGCCGGCGGTCTTTGCGCGCTGCGAGGCATCGCTGCTCTCGCCGATCAGGCCTTCGATCTGGCCGTCGAGATCGCGCATGGTGTCGGAGATCTGGTGTGTGGCCTGGCGGGTGGCTTCCGCGAGGTTCTTGACCTCGCTTGCGACCACCGCGAAGCCGCGGCCGGCGTTGCCGGCGCGTGCCGCCTCGATGGTGGCGTTGAGCGCGAGCAGGTTGGTCTGCTTCGCGATCGCCTCGATCGACCCGGACACCTTTGCCACCTGTGCCAGCGCCGAACCGACGGCGCTCAAGCGCGCTTCGATCCGCTCCACCGCCGCGACAAGCTCGGAGATATGGCTGACGGCGGCATCGACTGCGCCGCGCGACTGCGCGATCTCGCCGACCGCCGCCGACGTGGTCGTTTGCACCGCCTGCGACGCATTGGCAATGTCGTGATTGGCGGAGACCATCGTCTCGGCGGTTTCCTGCAGGTGGTGGAACCGCTCCGACTGGTTCGCGACTCGGCTTGCGACTTCCTGGACGTTGCCGGCGATGTCAGCGAGTTCCACGCCGAGGCCGCCGATGCGGTCGGCGAGCTGATCGATCAGCCGTTCGGCAAGCGTTCGGTTGGAGCCGGTGTCCAGTACTGCAAATTGTACGACGGACATGTCTTGAGAGTCCTCCAGTCAGAGCCGTTCGCCGGCTCTCCGCGGCATTCCCATTCCAATTCCGGTCTTAAGAGGTGATTCGCGCCTTGGCGTCTTGCCTGAGCGCGCACTAGAGCTTGTAGGCCGTCCGGAATCCGCCCCAGTGCCGGCCCTGCACGCGAATTGGAACGTCGATCTCGCGCATCATCACGGTATTGCCGTTGCCCATGTCGCGCGCATAGCTCTGCACCAGATACGAGCGCAGGTTGCGCGCCGCGGCCAACCCCGCCGGATCGTTGAACATCCGCCGGTTACGGCTGTTGGCCGTGTTCCAGGCAGCATCGCCCGGCCGCTGCGGATGCGAGTAGATCCTGTTGTGCACCGGCAGGAAGCCGTTGCGATCGACCATGGCGCAGAACGCCAAGCGCGGGTCCTTTACCAAAAAGGCTTCCTGGAATGCCGGCAGAGCGCGGTCGGCCCAGTCCAGATATCGGGTGCGGTACTGCTGCGGATTGGTTCCGGCGATTTCGGCGTAGTCGGTGTCGAAGAGGTCCTCGATCTTCACCTCGCAGCGGGCAACCGCCTGCTCGAAGATCGCGGTCAGCGCGTTACCCGCCTCCATGGCGCGGGTGACGAACTCGGTGTTTTCTTCGTGGATCGACCAGAGCCGGTCCTCGATCTTCTCGTTGAGCGCGGCATCGGGATTGACGAATTGCGCGCGGGCGCCGGCCTTGGATTGCTCGACCACGCGCAGGCGGCAGGCGCCGACGCCTTCGAGGCTGCCTTCGATCATGGCTTGCGATGCAAGGCGGCCCGCCTCCCCGCCGCCGATCAGCACGCCGTCCATCGATATCTCGTAGACCGGCAGCACCCCGCGGGCGGTTTCTAGCTTCAGATGGCAGGGCAGCCGCTCGGTCTTGCGGCGGTCGTCGTGCTCGCTCTGGCGCAGCAGCACGGCGCAACGCGCTTTCAGTTTCTGGGCGAAGGCGGTCACGGCCTTGCCTGCGCTGGCGACGTTCTCGCCGTGGCTCTCGGCCGCCTTGGTCGCGGCATCGATCTCGGCTGCGCTCTCGCCGACCGAGATGATGAACTCCGACGCGCTGGTTGCGTTGCCGGAGACTTCGCTGGTGGTGGCGTTCTGTTCGGCGACCGCGCCGTTGACGGTCTCGAATACCGGGCGGATGGCCTCGATCGCCTGCGAGATGCGGTGCACCGCATCCGCGGAGCCGGCGGCATCGCGCTGCAGCGCGTCGATCTTCCTGGTGATCTCCTCTGTCGCACCCTGGGTCTGCACCGCGAGTGCCTTGACCTCGGTGGCGACGACCGCAAAGCCTCTTCCCGCCGCGCCCGCACGCGCGGCCTCGATGGTCGAGTTGAGCGCGAGCAGCGTCGTCTGCCGCGCGATCTGCGCGATCAGATTGACGACGTTGCCGATGGCGGCCGAGGATTCGCGCAAGCGATCGACATTGGCGCGGGCTTCCTGCGCCGCGGCGCTGGCCCCGTCGGCGAGCTTGCCGGCCTCGCGGACCTGCGCCCCGATGCCCAGCGCGGACTGGGTGAATTTGTCGGCGGCATGGGCGAAGGTGGAGGCATTCGATTGCGCGGCATTGGTCCGGCCGGTCAGTGCGTCGGTGCGGTCGCGGATGGCGGCAAGCGTCGTGGCGGTCGCCTCGGCGCCGCCGGCCACCGAATTGGCGGCGCGCTCGAGCTGGCGAATCATGGCGCCCAGCTCGAGTTCCAGCAGTTCCAGGATTTCCTTGGCCGAATCACCTTCGACGGCCGCGGCGGGCTCGGAATGGGCCGCCGGCTGCGCAGCCTGCGGGGCAGCCGCAGTTGCAGCTATGTCCGGCAGACGCTTCCGAAATAGTCCGAACGCCATCAGGTCTCTCTTGTCGGGGGACGGTCGAGGCAATTTTCGCAGGCTGGAATGAAATCAGGGTTAACGATGCCTGACATCTAGGCACGGGCCCATACGGTGTTACCTTAAAGTCGTAGAGCCTCTTTCTTTCCAGTGGGGTGGCGGCCTATAAGGCCGCGCTTCCCACGCTCACCTTGGCGCACGGTTCCCTAGAGAAGATCACGCATGGCCGGACATTCCCAATTCAAGAACATCATGCACCGCAAGGGGCGGCAGGATGCCCAGAAGTCGAAACTGTTCGGCAAGCTGGCGCGGGAAATCACCGTCGCGGCCAAGCTGGGGACGCCCGACCCCAACATGAACCCGCGCCTGCGTGCGGCCATCACCGCGGCGCGCCAGGAGAACATGCCGAAGGACAATATCGAGCGCGCCGTCAAGAAGGCGCTCGGCAATGACGGCGAGAGTTATGACGAGATCCGTTACGAGGGTTACGGCCCCGGCGGCGTTGCCGTCATCGTCGAGGCGCTGACCGACAATCGCAACCGCGCGGCTTCCGACATCCGCTCCTTCTTCACCAAGTCCGGCGGCAATCTCGGTGAAACCGGCTCGGTCTCCTTCATGTTCGACCGCACCGGCATCGTCGAATACGACCGCAGCGTCGCCTCCGACGATGCGGTGCTCGATGCGGCGATCGAGGCCGGTGCCGATGACGTGATCTCGAGCGAAGGCGGCCACGAGATCTACGCCTCGACCGAAGGCTATCGCGACGTCGCCAAGGCGCTGGAAGCCAAGTTCGGCGAGCCGCGCAAGGCCGCGCTGATCTGGAAACCGCAGAACACGGTCGCGGTCGACGACGAGACCGGCGAGAAGCTGTTGAAGCTGATGGACCTGCTCAACGAGCACGACGACGTCCAGCACGTCTACGCCAATTTCGAGGTGTCGGACGCGCTGCTGGCGAAGATGGGCGGGTAAGGGGACACTTCCCCTGTTACTTCCGTTCCGTTTCTGTTTCCCCCACGGCGGCCAGCCGCTATCACTGGGCCATGACGACGCTCCCGATTCGTGGCCCCGTTCGCATCATCGGCATCGACCCTGGCCTGCGCCGCACCGGCTGGGGCGTGATCGAGGCCGAGGGCAACCGCCTGATCTACGTCGCCTGTGGTTCGGTGGAGCCGCCGGACGATTTGCCGCTGGCGAGCCGGCTGCTCGCGATCCATGAGGGGCTCGCCGCTGTCCTGTCCGGTCACAAGCCGATGGAAGCCGCGGTCGAGCAGACTTTCGTCAACAAGGACGGCGTCGCGACGCTGAAGCTCGGCCAGGCCCGCGGCGTCGCCATGCTCGCGCCCGCAATGTTCGGCATCTCTGTTGCCGAATACGCGCCGAACCAGGTGAAAAAGACGGTGGTCGGCGCCGGCCACGCCGACAAGCAGCAGATCGCGATGATGCTCAAGATTTTGCTGCCGAAGGCCGATCCGCCGTCCGCGGACGCCGCCGACGCGCTCGCCATTGCCATCACCCATGCCCATCATCGCCAGAGCACCGCGCTGCGGCTGAAGGTGGCAGGCTTATGATCGGCAAGCTCAAGGGCCTGATCGATTCTTACGGCGAGGATTTCGTGATCCTCGATGTCGGCGGTGTCGGTTATCAGGTGCATTGTTCGACGCGCACGCTGCAGCATCTGCCCTCGCCGGGCGAGGCCGCCGTGCTGTCGATCGAGACCTATGTTCGCGAGGATCAGATCAAACTGTTCGGCTTCCGCAGCGACCAGGAGCGCGAATGGTTTCGCCTGCTCCAGACCGTGCAGGGTGTCGGCGCCAAGGTCGCGCTTGCCGTGCTCGGCACGCTACAGCCGTCCGACCTCGCCAACGCCATCGCGTTGCGCGATAAGGCCGCGGTGGCGCGCACGCCCGGTGTCGGCCCCAAGGTCGCCGAGCGCATCGTCACTGAACTGAAGGACAAGGCGCCGGCCTTCGCCAATGTCGATCCGGCCGTGGTGCATCTCGCCGGTGCCGTCGACGATCAGCGCGCGCCTCGGCCCGTGGCGGACGCGATCTCTGCGCTGGTCAATCTCGGCTACGGCCAGCCGCAAGCTGCCGCCGCGATCGCATCGGCATCGCGCAGCGCGGGCGAGAGCGCCGAGACCGCGCAGCTCATCCGGCTCGGCCTGAAGGAGCTGTCGAAGTGAGTGCGGCCCGCGCCAATCCCGCCGCCGTTCTTTTTTGTCGCCTTTCGCGCGTGGCCGGTATCGTCGTGATCTTCGCCGTTGTGGGGCCGCTGACGGTCGCCGCGCTGGTTTCGGTGATGGTGACGACGCTCGGTGCCGCGGTGCTGCAGATGTTTCTTGAGCTCGTCCAGCTGGAGGCGCTGCGCACCCTAGTTTCGGTCGCGATCGTGCTGCTGGCCATCGCCACGATTCTCGCCTCGTTCCTTCCCGCAGTCGCCGCCGGCTTGATCTTCGCGCTGGCTGCGGTCTACGCCGACCTCAACATGATCTGGATGGCGTGGCTCGCCGCGGCCGTGGCCGCCGCCGGCTTCGTCGGGTTTGGCATGTTCGTTGTGCCCGCCGAAACCTCGGCGGTGATCTTGCCGAGTGTCCGTTCCGCGCCTGAGGCGCTGAAGCTTTCCGCCATGCTCGCCATCGTTGCTGTCATCCCGGCCAGCCTGTGCTGGTGGCTCGCGAAACCGCTGCACCGTGTTATCCTGCCCGCATGAGCACTCCCCCCCGCATGGTCACGCCCGAGCGCCGCAGCGATGATGTCGGCGACACTGCGCTGCGCCCGCAATCGCTGTCCGACTTCGTCGGCCAGCAGCAAGCGCGCAAGAACCTCTCGATCTTCATCGAGGCGGCGCGCAAGCGCGGTGAGGCGCTGGATCACGTGTTGTTCGTCGGTCCCCCCGGCCTCGGCAAGACCACGCTGGCGCAGATCGTGGCCAAGGAGCTCGGCGTCGGCTTTCGCGCCACGTCAGGTCCCGTTATTGCCAAGGCCGGCGATCTCGCAGCACTCCTCACCAATCTCGAAGAGCGCGACGTGCTCTTCATCGATGAGATCCATCGCCTCAGCCCTGCGGTGGAAGAGGTGCTCTATCCCGCGATGGAGGACTTCCAGCTCGACCTCATCATCGGCGAAGGCCCGGCGGCGCGCTCGGTCAAGATCGAGCTGTCGAAATTCACTCTTGTCGGCGCCACCACCCGCGCCGGCCTGCTCACCAATCCCTTGCGCGACCGCTTCGGCATTCCGATCCGGTTGAATTTCTACACGATCGAAGAGCTTGAGAGCATCGTCACCCGGGGCGCACGCGTGCTCAACGTCGGCATGAGCGCGGATGGCGCCAACGAGATCGCGCGCCGCGCCCGTGGGACGCCGCGTATCGCCGGCCGGCTGCTGCGCCGCGTGCGCGATTTTGCCTCGGCTGCCGATGCCGACAGGATCGATCGCAAGATTGCCGATCACGCGCTGAGCGCACTCGAGGTCGACGCCGCCGGCCTCGATGCGATGGACCGCCGCTACCTCACCACCATCGCGCAGAACTATGGCGGCGGCCCGGTCGGCGTCGAGACGATGGCCGCCGCACTGTCCGAGCCGCGCGACGCGATCGAGGACATCATCGAGCCCTATCTGATCCAGTGTGGCTATCTGCAGCGAACCCCGCGCGGCCGCCTGCTCACCTCGCACGCCTTCCGCCATCTCGGTATCAGCGAGCCCTCGCGCGATGCGGCGGCACAGTTCGGCCTGTTCGGCACCGACGAGAGCGATGACTGATCTGCGCAAGTGCAGCCTGCTCCTTCTATCATGAATTTCCGGTCATCTCGTGCAGACGGTCTGCACAAACGCACCCCATTTCTGCTCCAATAGCGTCGCATCAAGAAGCTGCATCACGATCGGGCTTCCATGATCACGCGCCGTCACCTCATCCGTTCCTTTGGCGGCCTGTCCGCTCTCGCCGTCTCGACCGCGGCCTACGGCGTCGGCGTCGAGCCGGTGCTGCGGCTTGGCGTCACCCGCTATCATCCAATCCCGTGGCAATGGCCGGCAGATTTCCCGCTGAAGATCGCCGTAATCGCCGACATCCATGCCTGCGACCCCTGGATGTCGCTGGAGCGGATCGAGGCCATCGTCGATCGCACCAACGCGCTGAACGCCGATATCATCGTGCTGCTCGGCGACTATGTCGCCGGCCTGCACCAGGTCACGCGCATCATTCCGGCGAACGAATGGGCCAAGGTGCTGGCCGGCCTGAAAGCGCCGCTCGGCGTTCACGCCGTCATGGGCAATCATGACTATTGGGTGGATCGGGCCGTGCAGCAGGCAGGCCACGGACCGACGGTCGCGCATCGCGCGCTGGAGACGGCCGGCATTCCCGTCTACGAGAACGAGGTCGTGCGGCTCACCAAGGACGGCCGCGCATTCTGGCTCGCCGGCCTCGGCGATCAACTCGCCTTTCTGCCGGCGCGACGCTTCCGGAGCACGGGACGCTTCGGCGCCGACGATCTCGACGCGACGCTTGCCAAGGTCACCGACGACGCACCGATCATCCTGCTCGCGCATGAGCCTAATATCGCGCCGCGCGTGCCCGCCCGCGTCGCGCTGCAACTGTCCGGCCACACCCATGGCGGCCAGGTCCGCCTGCTCGGCTGGTCGCCGGCGGTTCCGCCGCAGCACGGCCTCCGGCTCGCCTATGGTCATGTCCGGCTGAAATGCGACGTCATCATCTCCGGCGGCCTCGGTTGCAGCATCATGCCACTCCGCGTCGGTGTGCCGCCTGAGATCGTCGAGGTCACGCTGGGTCGGGGGCCGGTGGTCGTCTAGCCACGCTTGCGCAGCCGGCCGTTTTTGCGCAAAACGGGCTGGCTACCGAAATGCGAAGAGGCTCGTGACGTGACAGCTCATCTCGACGGCGAGATCCGCGACGGCCGCCACCACATGCAGGTCCGCGTCTACTACGAGGACACGGACTTCCCTGACTTGCCATTGTCGTAGTATGCAAACGTGCTGATCTCTCGCTCCTTGCTGCGGTTTTCGGGAAAAAGGTTCCTTCCGTAAAGCGCGGAGCTGTTCAGGTAGGGCGTATATTCGTAGGGCATCCGCTTGCGAACCGGATGCACTACTATGCATTCAATCAAGTTGCGGAAGGCAATGCGAGTTTCGATCGCCTTCGGATTGGTTTTGAGCGCGGTGATAAGCCTTCTAACCTCCGAGGAGTATCGGTCACTGAATTTCGGGCGATCGAAGCCAACTATATTTTCGCCGCCACCGCCCAGCAGCCGCAAGCGCTCTTCAACGCTTTCCCGCTCCAGGTCGCACTCATCGATCCGCTTGAGCAATTCGTCCGGCTTGCGGCGGCTATTTGCTATGGCATAAGAGAGGCGTTCGATCTCGGTAGTCAATACGCGGCGTCGACGCTCTAGCTTATTGTGTTCGCTGCCATTGTTCCGATCGTTTTTGCGCTCCTCCTTCCAAGTACGCATCGCCTCTTCAATGGCTTTCGGCGAAAGCAATTTCACCTGGATTTTTTCGGAGGCATCCTCGAGCAGAACGTCCATATCAAAGCTACGGGTGTGCTCGCAGGTGCCCCGCTGATGCGCGCTCGCGCATGCCGCGCGCGGCGCACCGTTACGCGAGGATTGAGCGATTCGCATATGGCCATTGCAGACGCCACACCGGAGCACACCGGCAAGCGGGTGCTCATTGTTGCGCGGACTCACGGCGCGACGCCGCGGCTGGCCAGTCGGTCCGAACATAGATACCGCGCGCACCCTACGAACCTTCTGCGCTAGATCCCAGAGCCCTTGCGGAACGATCCGCAGCTCTGGCTTTTTGACGATAATGTGGCGTTCTGCTGGATTGCGGCGCTTCTGTTTCTTCTGCGTCTCTGGGTTAAGAATTGTCGAGCGAACGTTCCAATGTATCTCGCCGATGTAGAGTTCGTTGCCGATAATGCCGCGACCATGCCGACCGCCTGTGATGCACTGATGGTTCCAGGTGGTGCGACCCGCCTTGTTCTTGTGACGAGTTGCCCCTGGTGAGGGCACGCCTTCGCGGGTGAGGTCAGCGGCGATAGTTCGGGTCGAGCGGCCCGCTGCATATTCTTTGAAGATGCGGAGCACAATCTTTGCTTCGTTCTCATCGATTACGCGCTCGCCGGGCGCGCCCGGCCTCGGCCGATAACCATAGGCGTATGAGCCCGGAATTCTTCCGTTCGCAACAGCGTTGTCATGGCCGCGCCGAACCTTTTCGGCGAGCTGCGGCTTGTAAATCGTGTTGTACAGACTTGCGATGCTAATGTCAGTGGCGGTCGCGTAGACTCCTTTCTGATCCATCAACTCAACGCCGTTGAACTCGAAAACCTGCTTGAGACGCTGGATGGTTGCGGGATCGCGCGACAAGCGGTCGAAATGCTCAACGACGACTACGTCAAACTGCCGGCTTCGCACACCGTTAAGCAAGCGCTGATAGCCGTCCCGCGCACCTTCGGTAAGACCAGATTTTGCGGCATCCACAAACTCGCCGACGACATCGAGGTTGTTGCGCAATGCGAGCTTGCGGCAGAGTAACAGCTGACCGTCAATCGAGCTCGCCTTTTGCATGTCGCTCGAATAGCGCGCGTATATTACGGCCGTTTTCTTCGATGACGGTGTCGTCATGCCGGTCCTCTATCGGCTGCCCCGAGCCATGATTTTCATCCCGTGCGATCTGACGTCCGATGGCGCGCGCCAACTCAAACCAGATTTCCTCATTGTCCGGATTATCCCAGCTCTGAGGATGGGAGGGGGCAAGCGGTCGAATGGTCGCTCGTTGTCTTCGGAAAGATCGGATGCGGGTAGGCATTTGCAAACTCGCGAGCGGAAGCTAGCGTAAATTTCCGCGCTGCGCTACGGCCAAGCCGCAGCGATTACTCGCAACGCGTCCCTCATGCTGGCTTCGGCCGCGTCGAATGATAATGAAATTCGTCAAGTGCCGCAGCGTGCGTGAGGGCATTCCTGGCGATGAGGCGCGTAGTCCAGAGCAGAAATGCTAAGCAAAGCGGAGTAAAAATACTTGCGCGTGGCGGCGGCGTAAGTTTGTTATCGGGTGCGGGTGCGGGTGCGGGTGCGGGTGCCCGGTGCGTAGGAGCCGTCCTCGGTTCCCCACAGATTGTAGTGGCTGCCGCAGAGCCCCGGCGAACTGTAACGTTCAGCCCAGACGCGGTGGTCCGAGCCCAAGGAGCCTTCGATGATTGGGTCTTTTCTTATTCCGCTTGTTCGATCGCTCTTGCGTCGAGGCTCCAAGAGCTAGCAATCGCGTCTTCGTGAGCTCCGCAGTAGGGCGCGAAAAGCACTGCAGAAATACTCGTGTTCCTCAGCATGCTGTAACTGGCGCTCGGGCAACCGGTTCGCCGGCAAGAGGGCCGGGCCGGTCAGCTGGCGGCCGGAAGGCTGACGCTCGAATCATCGCTCAAAGGCGCGATGGTTTCTAGCGTCATGTAACGGGCGCGCTGGACGGCCCATTGTCGTTCTGTTCGAGCAGGACCGCTCCAATGAGGCGAACCATGGCCTCCTCGTTGGGGAACATGCCGACCATATGTCCAAACCGGTTCACAGCCTTGCTGCACCACATCGAGAAAGACGCTCTGCTTCGGGCGTATCGACGACAAAAGCCCGCAGGCCGGCGCGGAGGTCGATGGGATAAGGGAGGCAAAGTACGAAGAGGGGCTCACGACCAATCTGCGATCTCTGCGCACGGGTCCACACTGTCCCTACCGGCTACAGCCGGTGCGGCGCGTCTACATCCCCAAGCCGACGGGGGTAGGCGGCCTCTCGGTGTGCCGGCCGCTAGAGGACAAGATCGTCCAAAGCGCGGTGGCCGAGGTGTTGAGCGCCGCCTATGAGCTCGAATTCCTCGGGTTCTCCTACGGCTTCCGGCCGGGGCGGGATCCTCAGATGGAGCTTGATGCCCTCGATCCGGCTATCATGACATATCCAGTGTCTTCGATTCGGTCGACCACGAGTGGCTGCTGCGGATGGTGGCACACAGGATTGCCGATCCTCGTATCCTGCAGCTCATCGAGATGCGGCTGCGAGCTGGCGTTCGTGAGAGCGGCGAGAAGCAAGACACACGCCGCAAAGGGCAGGATCAGTCCGCTCCTTTCCAACATCTTCCTGCATTACCTCCTCGATCGCTGGGTCGACCACTGGAGCGGTCGCCATGCACGCGGTCGCGTTGTGACCGTGCGCTTTGCGCACGACTTCGTCATCGGCTTCGAGAGCAAGGCAGATGCCCAGGAAATGCTCTTGGCCCTCAATGCGCGACTGGCCGGAGCTCCATGCGGACAAAACCCGGTTGATCGAGTTTGGCGCGGTTCGCGGCCCTCCCGCGTCAGCCGCGCAGCGAGCGGTGGCCGAGACCTTCGCCTTCCTGGGGTTCACTTACTTTGCGGGCGGACCCGAGATGGCCGGTTCATCGTGAAGCACAAGACCGAAGGGAAACGCCTGTGCTCTCGAGCAACATCACAAGTCTCGCGCGGCTCATGCGGGCGTCGCTCGTCGACAAACGTTGGTATAGGTTATGCAACCCGTTCTATATCCCCCGCTTACCTCTGTAGAGTTGAGCTGCCCGTCGGCTTGTCTGTAGTTTCAGCGTCGAAGCTGGACCGTCCGAAGGGTGGGGCGGCGCGAAATCCTAAGCTGAGTTGATAAGTGTGCTGCAAGGCATTGCTGCTATTGAGGCGTGGGACGAGCTTAAATGGAAATACGTCAGCCCACTTCCACGTTGGAGGTCCATCAGCACATTGTGTGCTTCCTCCAGAAGCAAGACCCAGTGATCTTGGACATCGGCTGCTACGACGGAGCTGACTCTTTACATTGTCTGCGGCTTTGCCCAGAGGCTCAGCTCTACTGGTTCGAGCCGGACCCCCCGGGGCGGTTGCTAGCTTAAGAGAAACATGGGGCTCTACCCTGAGAAGGTGCCCCTAGCCACAGTCGCCGCGTTGATGACTGTTGCTGTAGCCTGGCTTACTGGCGAATTTCCGTCAGTCTCTTGAATGCGAGCATCGCGATGGCATTTACCGAGCTCTTCATCAAACGTCCGATATTGTCTATCGTCGTCAGTCTCCTGATCCTGCTGACCGGCATTGGTGCGGCCACCGTTTTGCCAATCCGGCAGTATCCTAAGCTGACCAACACGGTCGTCAATATTACAACCTCTTATCCCGGCGCCTCCGCCGACATGATCCAGGGGTTCATCACCACGCCCCTTGAGCAAGCGCTCGCTTCGGCCGAAGGCGTTGATTACATTACGTCCTCCTCGGTGCTCGGTGCCTCGACGATCCAGGTCTATATCAAGCTCAATTTCGAGCCCAACGAGGCGCTCACTGAAGTGCTCTCCAAGGTCAACTCGGTCAAATATTTAATCCCTAAGGAATCGAACGATCCGGTCGTCACCAAATCTGCCGGTCAGACCACAGCTGTCATGTATATCGCCTTCTCCAGCGAAGAACTGACGGCCAGCGCGATCTCCGACTATCTCTCGCGCGTGGTGCAACCGATTATGTCAACTGTAGACGGCGTCGCAGCGGCAGACATCCTCGGCGGCCAGAGTTTTGCGATGCGGTTATGGCTCGATCCCGCGAGAATGGCGGGCCACGGCGTGTCGCCAGCTGATGTTTCGGCTGCAATCGCGGCCAACAACTTCCAGGCTGCGGCCGGCCAGACTAAGGGCTATTTCACTCTCTCCGACGTCACGGTCAACACTGATCTGCGGAGTGTTGATGACTTCAAGCGCATGATCGTCAAAGCCAACGACGGCGGCTTTGTGCGCATGGAGGACATCGCGACAGTCGAGCTTGCGGCGCAGAGCACAAACGCCAGCGTCGCGATGAACGGCGAACACGCGATCTTCGTCGCCGTGCAGGCGAGCCCAGAAGGTAATCCACTGAACATAGCGCGAGGCGTTCGGGCACTGCTTCCAGAAATGAAGCGCAGCCTGCCGCCATCGCTGAAGATGGAAGTGGCCTACGACTCCACCAAGTTCATCCAATCATCGGTAGACGAGGTGGAGAAGACGCTCCTTGAGGCGGTCGCGATCGTGGTGTTGGTGATCTTCCTGTTCCTGGCCTCCCTGCGGTCTGTCATCATTCCGGTCGTCACCATTCCGCTGTCCATTATTGGCGTCTGCAGTATGATGCTGGCGCTGGGGTTCTCATTCAATCTGCTGACCCTCCTTGCGATGGTGCTTGCGATCGGTCTTGTGGTTGATGACGCAATTGTCGTGGTGGAGAACGTTCATCGCCATATGGAAGAAGGTGCGTCGCCCGCGCAGGCCGCTACGAACGGCGCGGGCGAGATCGTCGGCCCCGTCCTCTCCATGACGATTACGTTGGCCGCCGTGTACGCGCCCATCGGCTTTCTCGGCGGCCTCACCGGCGCGCTGTTCCGCGAATTCGCGTTTACACTGGCGGGTTCGGTGATCGTGTCGGGCGTGATCGCGTTGACGCTGTCGCCCATGATGTGCGCGGTCTTCCTGAAGAGCGCTGAAGAGGGGCGGTTTGCAAAGTTTGTGAATCGTGTGTTCAGCGCTATGACGCGCTGGTACGGCCGCAAGCTCGACCGCTCGCTCGACTATCGCCCGATTACCGGGCTGTTTGCGCTGACCATGCTGGGCCTCGTCGCCTTTCTGTATATGCACACTTCCAAGGAACTCGCACCCGAGGAGGATCAGGGCATCGTATTCGCACTGACAAAAGCGCCGAAGTACGCCAATATTGATTACCTGGATTATTACGGCGCCAAGCTCGACAAGGCACTCCAGAAGTTTCCCGAGACGGATTTTCGCTTCGTGCTCAACGGCATCAGCGGTCCGCAGGGCGGCATGGCCGGGATGTTGCTTAAGCCGTGGGCCGAGCGCAAGCGCTCATCGATCGCGCTGAAATCGCTGGTCCAGGCCGAGCTGTCCAAACTGGAAGGCATCAACGCATTTGCCTTTAGCTTGCCGCCGCTTCCGGGCGGTTCGGGCGGCTTACCAGTGCAGATGGTGATCAAGTCGACGCTCGGTTTCCAGTACATCTACGAGCAGATGTCGGAGCTGAAGGATGCCGCGCGCAAGAGCGGTCTGTTCATGGTCAGCGACTCTGACCTTGAGTTCAACCAGCCGGGGGTGCGAATCAAGGTCGATCGATCCAAGGCGAGCGACCTTGGCATCACCATGCAGAACGTCGGTAGCGCGCTCGCGACCCTCCTTGGCGGAAACTACGTCAATCGCTTCAACCTGCAGGGCCGCTCCTACGAAGTGATCCCGCAGGTGCCGCGCGAGAAACGCCTGACGCCGGAATCACTTGGGAGCTATTATGTCAAGACAGCGGCGGGCTCGATGCTGCCGCTATCGACCGTGGTCTCCATCGAGACTGCGACCAATCCGAACGCACTCACCCACTACAACCAGCTCAACTCCGCGACCTTCCAAGCCGTACCGATGCCCGGCGTCACGATCGGTCAGGCTGTGGACTTCCTCGACGTCGAGGCAATGAAACTGCCCGCAGAGTTCAGTCACGACTTCCTCGGGGACGCCCGTCAATATGTGCAGGAGGGTAACAAACTAGTCATCACCTTTGCGTTTGCACTCATCGTCATTTTCTTGGTGCTTGCGGCGCAGTTCGAAAGTCTGCGCGATCCCCTCATCATCATGTTCAGCGTTCCCATGGCAATCGCCGGCGCCTTAATCCCGCTATTCTTTGGCTTGGCGACGATGAACATCTACACCCAAATCGGACTGTTGACATTGGCTGGGCTGATATCCAAGCACGGTATTCTGATGGTCCAGTTCGCCAATCAGCTGCAGCTCAAGGAGAGACTCGATTCCCGCTCGGCCATCGAGATGGCGGCGCGCGTCCGCCTCCGCCCAATCTTGATGACCACCGCGGCGATGGTCACGGGCCTCTTACCTTTGTTGACCGCAACGGGTGCTGGCGCCGCGAGCCGCTTCTCGATCGGGCTCGTGGTCGTCGCGGGCATGTCCATCGGCACGCTGTTCACGCTTTTCGTGCTGCCGGCGCTCTATGTCGCGATCGCGTCGGATCACCGCGCCGACGCGAGTTCCGATCACGTCCAGAACGCCGCCGAGCTCGCCTTCATCGGAGCATCCGATGCCCACCTGGCCAAGCGATGATCCTAACGATCAACTCGGGTTTGCTCGATCGCGCCGCTAGCGTAGCGGCGCTGCTCGCCGACCGCGGTAACTTGATCGCACTGGGTGCCTGCAGTTCATGGCGGCGGACAGGAAGGATGATCCGCGGCTGCTGCGCTTCGTCTCGATCTACTGCTTGCCCGAGGTGAAGGACTACATCGCGACCAAATACGGCCGCTTCATTGTGCAGATGTGGTGAGCGACGGATGCCTGGGAGGGTTTCACGGTCCCTTGCGCATCCGGAGCTTCAAGCCGGTGGTGCGAAGCTTGGGGGGAATCATGTGTTCGGCGAAGAGCGCGTCGCGGATCCGTTTCTGCTCCGACAGGCGGATGCTGTTGTTACCTGACCGAGCAGGCCACCGCCACGTGATTTGCCGGACATCACGGCAGCATAACTCGCAAGATTGACGTCGCCCGGGACAGGGACAGAATCCATGTTCCCCGAATGGGTGGTGTACCCATTTTTCAATTGGTTCTTAGTGGAGAATTATTCACTTCCTGACCGCGCTGCAATTGCTGTCTGAAAAGAGACCGCTGATGTGCTGCAGGCTTAGATAGTTGCCAAGAAATTCAATCCCCGCCAATTTTGGGCGCGAAACGAGCCGGCCAAGACGCGATAGTCCGGCGATTACTCGAGCGCGGCCGCCATTTCGGCTAAGGTTTGGGGTATCGGAGGTTCCCGGGATGAACCCGCGGTCGGTGCGGGCCTGACTGCACTCTATCGGATGCGGCGGGGCGAGGCATCGGTTCCTGTGGACAGCTGTTCGCCCGGTTTACGTCCGCAGCTATTGGTTGGGTGGAAATAACCAGTCGGCCAAGGGATGCATCCGTGACCAGTCAGCGCGGACGCTCGAGTCCGGCACCTCGCCAGCTTCAATTGAGGCTTCGCCCGTCGAAGTGTCGAACGGGGGGTATTGACGGCGATGTCTATGGCACGCTCGCGCACATGCGGGCTTGCGCGATCTTGCATCCACCCGTGCTCCTCGCATTGGCGGCTAGCGCCGACCTGCTGCAGCACCAAGTCGCCCAGCCGCAGCGTCCGGAATGGCGGGTCGTCTCGCCGGTACAATCAGCATCGAATTCGCTCCTGAGGACGAATCCCTCAGATCGTTCCGCGGTTAGCACAACGCGGGATTCCGAATCGTTTGGCCGGAAGCCTTTCGAATGCGGTCACGTGATGGGTGTCCTCATAGCAAACCGGGCGCTCCGGTCGGATCCAAGGGCTCTTCTGTGAGCGCGGAAATCTGGCCGCGGGCGTGGCGGATGAAGAGCCGAATCGCAGATCGAGCAAGTCCGCTTCTGAGCCGAAGAACGACAGGCGCGCTGCATCGACACAGTCCCAAATCAGCGCTAAATTCAGCGATCGGGCCCGTCATATTCCGCCCAACTATCCGTCGTCTCGTACACCCTCACGCTCGAGAGTTGGGCGAGGCGCGGTTTCGCGTGCTCCCAGATCCAGATGGCGATATTTTCCGCCGTCGGATTTTCCAGTCCCGGGACGTCATTCAGGCAATGGTGATCGAGCTTCTTTATAAGAAGGCCAAACGCTTCCTCCATGTTGAAGAAATCCATTACGAATCCGGTGTGCGGATCGATGGCCCCGTTCAGCACGACCTCGACGCGATAGGAATGACCATGCACCCGATGACAGCGATGTGTCTGCGGGACGTTTGGAAGTCGGTGCGCTGCCTCGAACTTAAATGCTTGGGATATCTTCATGTGATGCCGAGTGTTTGTGGGACTGCACGCTGAGCCGCCATTTCGGCTGAGCCAGGCAGTACGAGATAGCCCGCCGCTCGACGGCGTCAGGGCGGTCTTTCGATCGAAGCAGAAATTGTTCAAGCCACGCTCATCGAACCGGTCTGGCAGGCTGCCGGTTGCGGCCACACGAATTTTCAGTTCGTGTCCGCGAGTGACGGCCAGCGCGGCGCGATTTACTGACGCAGATCCAGTCACCACGCTGGCCGGGGGCGGCAGCCTGCCGTTCGTCTCGATCGCGCTGAGGAACCCGATATCGTGTAAAGATTGCAGGACATCACCGAACCACCACAGTGGTTCTGAGCACGTTCATTGCTTGTGCCATGCAGATGATGGAGCGTCTACTACAAGATCCGGTAGATGCCAAAACCAACTTGAGGCTCTAGGGTCTGGCCGCGTTTCCCCGCCGATCATCATCCCGAGAAGTGAACGCAACCGGCACGATGCTCAACCAAAGGGCGGAACGGCACAATATGACTAGCAGAACCTGGGGGCTACCCTCGAACACCTCAGTCAGTATTCGCTACAACTGACGGGAGGCGTATGCCCAGGCAAAAATCAGCTTTGAAAACGTCAACCTATCCAGGCGATCACGGCGTGCCAGAGCAGATCCAGAGAGGATTGCGCTGAGTACGCCATCGTCGAACTTGGAAAAATTCACTCGTCCGTGAATGGACCGAATACAGAATTCGCCCTCGACAGCAAGCGCAATATGATGCCAAAGAAAAAACAGCACGTCGATCTATCGGACCAGAATCTCTTGAGTCTTATCCTGCGGCTCGCCATTCCGTCTGTTGTTGGATTATCGATCCATGCGCTGCAGCAGGTCGTCAACGCGATCTTTGTTGGCGCCCTAGGCGCGCAGGCGATCGCAGCTGTTAGCATGACCTTGCCGATCGTGGTCCTGCTCGCCGCAGCCGGACAGGGGATCGGTGTTGGAGCAGCGTCGTTCATATCTCGTCATCTGGGCGCTCGTGAGTACCTAGAAGCGAGTCGAGGCGCAAGCACGGCACTCGCGCTCGCCGCTCCGATCGGTATCATAGTCACCCTCACTCTGCTTCCAAATCTGCCAGGGATATTTGCAACGCTCGGAGCAACCCCAACCATCATGCCCGTGGCGCTCGACTACGCGGGAACGGTTTTGTTGGGGTACACCCCGATGCTACTAAATACCGTCAGCGGGTTCATTGTAAGAGCCGAAGGCTATACACGATTTAGCATGTGGGTGATGATGACCGCGTTTATCCTGAACGCTGTGCTTGATCCCGTCTTCATATTTTCACTTGACCTTGGCGTGCGAGGCGCAGCCCTCGCAACGCTGGTGTCTCAGATCTCTGCTGTCGGACTGTATATCGCGTATTTTACGAAGCTTGGCGGGACGGTTCTCGTCAGGATATCTCACATATCATTGCGAGCAGATCGCATCAGACAGCTCGCGTTGGTAGGCGCGCCGGCGACAATGACGAGTATCTTATCTGCTCTTGCCGTTATGCTCTTGTACGGAGCTGCTGCGCCGTTCGGCGACGATTCCATCGCCGCGGTTGGAATAGCTGTGCGTATCTTGATGGTCGGCGCACTGCCTATCACCGGGTTCTGTATTGGCGCTCAAGCTATCCTGGGTTTCGGTTGGGGCGCACGCGACTATGCTCATATATTGAGGGCTGCGAAGTTCATGCTCTTCGTGACGATCGCATTCTCGGTGCTGTATTCTGCGGCCGTTGTGATTTTTGCGAGGCCTTTGGTGAGCCTATTTAGCGATAACGAGTACGTCACCGAAATTGCCGTCTCGACCTGCATCGTGTTCCATCTCTTCTTTGGACTGTTTGGGGTGCAGAGTTTCGTGACGGCAATGCTTCAGTCATTTGGGAGAGCGCGCCTCAGTGCAATTGTGTCCTTGGCCAGGCAGGGGTATCTCTTCATACCGGCCGTACTGTTATTCCCGCTGGTAGCGGGTTTTAACGGACTGTTAGCCAGTCAAGCGCTCGCAGAGCTTGGCGCCGGAATAATCGCTCTCATCGTCATGTTCAACCAGTTCGGCGAGCTCAGACGAGCGCTCCGGCACGGTCCTCAAGAGCGATCGGGATAGCGGGTTGAGCTGAGAACGGATATGATCGAGGCACAGATCATTGGGCGCTAGCCTCCTGGGAGGCTCGCCGTTAAAGCGTGATGGGACTAGCTTCGATAGCCTGAGTTTTTGAGGTAGTTGGCGCATTCTTCGGGTGTAAATGCATAAAGGAGTTCGCCGATGGCGGCGCAGACCGCATCGACGGTTCGTGCGGCTGCCTTGCGGAGCAGATGCTTGAGTTTGGCAAAGACGTGTTCGATGGGGTTCAGGTCGGGTGAGTATTTTGGCAGGAAGAAGAGCTTTGCTCCGGCGAAGCGGATGAGCTGGCGCACGGCTTTGCTTTTGCGGCTGCCGAGATTGTCCGGGACGACGATGTCGCCGGGCCGAAGGGTCGGCAGGAGAACCTTCTCCACATAGATCCGGAAGCTCACGCCATGATTGGTCCTTCGATCAACCATGGCGCATCGATCCGGTCATGGCGCAGGGTCGCCAGGCAGGGCGATGGCGAGTTGGCTGTGGCATGACCTTCGTAGGTTGATCCTCTGGCGTTGTGCATCGACTCGCGGCATGCTCGTGAGCCCTTCGCGTACAAGGGCAAGTGCAGAATCGCGGCTCATGCGGCATTCTCGCGATAACGGGTGCTCTCGTGCAGCATCTGCAAAACCGCGCTACGGTTCAGAAGTCCGCGGTCGATCGCGATTTCGATGAAGGGCCGCATTTGCTCAGCGGCTGTAAGCACAAGTTTCGATACCTGTTCATAACCAAGGCGCGGTACGAACACGGTCGCAAGAGCCGAAGATTGCATCAAGTTGCTGAGCGACCGTTCCCGGTCTGCCCGGATCCCCGAGATGCATTGGTCGGCAAATATTCTGGCCGATCGCGTCAAAAGCTCGATCGAATCGAAGAGGCGCGAGGCGATGACTGGCTCGAAGTGATTGATTTCGAGTTGGCCGCTCAACGCTGAGAGAGATACTGCGGCGTCGTTGCCCACGATAGCGAACGCAACTTGCTGGATCATCATCGGCAGGACTGGATTGAGTTTACCTGGCATGATCGAAGAACCGGGCTGGAGAGCGGGCAACCGCAATTCGCCAAGCCCCGTATTTGGCCCAGAGGAAAGGATGATCAGGTCAGAGGCGATTTTCGCGATTACCTCTGCTGCGATGCGGATTTCCGACGACACGCGTGCGAAGGCGTCGGCGTTCTGCATGGCATCGAACATGTCGTCGCCTGGGCGTACCGCGTGGCCCAAGATTGCCGCAAGATGTCCATAAACGGCACGGCGATAGCCCGGCACTGCTCCGAGCCCGGTGCCAATCGCAGTGCCTCCGAGGGGAAGCACCATCAATTCCTGGCGCGCCACGGACAGCTTCAAGGAGAGCCGCTTGATCGCTGATGCGTAACCGCCGAATGCCTGACCGAGCGTCATCGGCTGGGCGGCCTGCATGCATGTGCGGCCGACGCGCAATACGTCAGCGAATACAATGGCCCGCTCCGAAAGAGCGGCCGCCACCTGGTCCAGCGCACCCACCAGATCGCCGGACTTTTCGTGCGCCGCCAACTTGAGCGCCGAGGGCAGCACATCGTTAGTCGACTGGCATAGGTTCACGTGATCATTTGGATGGATCACGTCGTACCGACCGGGCTTTTCACCGACAATTTGCAGGGCCCGGTTCGCCAGAACCTCGTTCATGTTCATGTTGATCGATGTACCGCCGGAGCCTTCGAGCAAATCGATGATAAACTGCCCATCGTGTTTACCAGCAATGACCTCGTCCGCAGCTGCGATTAGTGCTCCTGCTACTTTGGCGTCGAGGGCTCCGAGCTCACGGTTCGCCGCCGCGGCAGCGCGCTTGATGCGCGCTAGTGCCCGAAGAAGTGCCGGCTGATCACCGAGCTTCTGGAGTGAGATGTCGAAGTTCTCGCTCCCACGCAGGGAGGCCAAGCCGTACAGGGCGCGCAGCGGCAGCTCGCGCGTTCCTAGACTGTCTATTTCGGTGCGAGTCGCTGACATCTCTGATCCCGGGTTCGGACGCTACGCAAACAACTCTCTCCGAAGACGGGTGAGAGTTAAAGCTAAGATCGGAGATGTTATGAAGGCTAATAAGTATGATTAATTAGGGTTATACTGTTCGTCGAGAGTCCGGGTGGAGCCACCCGCAACGCACCGGCAGGCGGCGTCCTCGTGAGCGAGCGGATCCAACACGATGCTGCCGACGGAACGAGCCATCCAGGGAATTTGAGCCGCGATCTGGGGCAAGGTCCAGTTCCGCAGGAGCACCCAAGTATCATCCGCTATTCGCGCAGCCAACGTGCCTAATCCGCCTTGCTTAGTCACCAACGCGATCGTGCGCGAGAGGCCGGTCGCCGGCAATGGCATGACTTCGAGCGCCGGTCGATGGACGGCAGCCTGCAATATGCACAGGGGTGTTGTAATCGCCACGCCCATGCCATTGGCGACCATCGAGAGCAGCGAGTCCGACGTGTCGAACGACATCGTCTGCGGATGCTCTATCCTTAGACGCCGGAGATGACGTTCAATTTGCGTTCCCATGTGCGAACGCGCGGTGTAGCGGATAAGTCGGTGCTCGAGTAGTAGGTCGTCCAGTGGACGATCGCGAAGAGTATCCGCCCAGGCAATCGGTGCTACCAGGAGGAATGGCTCGCGCAATAGGGGTAAGCGGGTAACTTCGTCAACGCCCTCCATTGGATCCGATGTGACAGCTGCATCGATCTCGTTGCGCATCAATGCCTCGGCGTGCGCGGGTACCAGCCCCGAATACGCGCTCACGCGAAGCGCGATTGAACCCGCCATGAGGCTGCGGACCAACAGTGGTCCCACTGTGGACGCGAACGTGTCGATCATCCCGAGCCGAAGGTCCTCGCGTTCGGGACGCGCTGCGGCGGCCCGCATTTCCTCGACAGCTCGTCCGACGCGCAGGGTTATCTCGCGCATGTGGGTGAGCAGAGCTTGCCCCGCCTCCGTGGGCCCAAGGGGACGACGATCGCGACGGACGAGGGATGCGCCAATATGCGCCTCCGCGCGCTTCATCGCTTGTGAAACGGCCGATTGAGTGATGCCAAGTCTGAGGCCGGCCGCGCTCATGCTGCCCTCTTCGATGACGACGGCCGCGACTTCCAGTACACGCAAATCAGGCAAACTAAACATAGGAAGCCTACGCTAATGGATTTTTATCGGGTGTGCCACTAGTCCGTTTTCTCAGTTGCGGCGAGTCAATCTACTCGACAGGTTGGCGCACCGGAAACTCGCGCTTACTGCGCAAACAGCCGATTCCAAAGCCGCAGCGGTGGAACCGTTCGATGACACTTCATTTATCGACATTTCCAACCGCTCCAATTTCGGCGCAGAGTTCGATCCGGTGTGTCTGGAGAGTCCGCGCCAAATGACAACATTTCCGGGTGGCGGATCGGCGGCCCTGGCCAGGTCGCCACCCAATTGTGCAAGTTCGGTCAAGTAGAATGCGGGGTTCCAAGGCGACCTCGTCGAATGCCGACGTCCTTGATGAGTTCATCGGGCAATACGATCTCGGTGTCCGTGGAGGCGATCTTCGGTGATGCGTCCGGGCCGTACGATTGAGCATGATGAGCCAGAGGACGCGCCAGCTGAGAGGGCAGACGACCGCCATCAAACTAGCGAGCCGCTCTGCGGTCCGCAGTTTTGAGTCCTCCGCCCTGCAGCCCGATTTTAGGAGCTTGTGGAACAGCTCGATTTTCGTGCACGCACCTATTGGATCATGGACGTAGCCGCGCCTCTCTCTTGTCAACGATGAGTGCGCCGCCTTTGTCCACGAGGTCAGAAGTTGACGCGATGGCCGCCGCGCATGAGCTCCCTCTTGAGCCTGTGGTTTTGGCCGACGCGGGCATCGATGTGTAGGTGCCTGCGAGTTCGCGGATATGGGTATCCGCAGACACGTCCGACCACCGGCCGATGATCCAATGCGACGGCCATCCCGAAAGGAGTGAAGCCACCTGCCACAATGCGCTCAAGAGCGTAAACTTGATCTAGAGGCCGCGCCGATCTTGCGTCTCGTCTTCGGCACCATCATGCGAGTTCATTGACAGTAAGCCCAGTTCTAGACCATGGCTTTGAGATCCCAGTGGGTCTAAGGACGCAATTGATCGAAGTCGCTGGTTGGAGTGCCATTGTGATGCTGGTGAGCGCTCAATCAGGAAAGCACGCAAGAAGACGTCATCAGCTTGCTCTTCCGCGCGGGAAGGCGATGATGGCTCAGCTGCTCGGCAGCGCCTCGGAAGAGCCAGCAAAGAGCGCCTTCGGTTGAGCGCGATAGGACCGATCATCGAGAAGCGCGTCACACGCCAGCGTGAGGACGCTCACGGGATGAAGAAGGCGAGCTTGCCCGTCTGTCGGGTAGCGTCAATTATGATGCTAGAATGCGGGGTAATCTCAGGACACAGACATTGTTGTGTGGAAAGAATGCAAAAGTGTCCCGCAGTGCGGTAGACCGCTCGACCGAATGCTCCTCGCAATGCCGCAACGGCGCAATCGCCCGAGATGTTCGCGTACATCGCCAGAAACTTCGATGCCGAGTTCCTCAACGAGTTCTCGGGCAAGGCCTGGCGTGGTGTTTCACCCCCTTCGACCGGTCCGCCGGGCTGCACGAACATTTTGGTCCAACGCTCGCGTACCAGCGGAAGGTTTCGTGCGACATTCGTGGTAGGGCACGCGGCGATCCGCGCCGTGCGCACGGCTGCGGCGTTATCCATCAAGCAACGCCCCCTTTTTTAGATCACCCTCTGGGGCCGCTTGCGGGAGAACTATCAGCAGAGGGATGATGACGACCATACCAGCTGCCAGCATCACTCCTGATGGGCCGGCTACAGTCAACACCTGGGCGCCAAGGACGGCTCCGAAGCCGATGGCCGAATTGATGACCGCCGAGTGCATCGCGGCAGCAGTCATCACTGTCGAACCGGCGGCGCGCAGGATCCAGGTCTGGAGTCCCGCGAACAGCGCCGCGACGGCCGCGCCCCAGATGACCAGCAAGACAAGGACCCGGCCTGTCCCCAACTGGGGACCAAACGATCCAAGGCCAACGAGCGCCAGACACAGAGCAAGCAGCCCCGCAGTGATGATGGGTTTCATGAAGCGGTCGATGAGGACGCCCGCCAAGATGTTCCCCAGGAATCCTGCTCCGCCAAAGCCGAACAACAGCGCGCCAATCATGACTTGGGCAACATTTGGAATCTCGTTGAGGAATGGTTCTATAAATGTGTACGCCCCGAAATGCGCCGCCGCCATGAATGTCGTTACGGCATAGATCCCCAACAGGTCATGCCTGCGGCAGACTGATCCAAGCTCTCTCCATCCCGCTGGCGTCCCGGCCTGCATTTTCGGAAGAACTGCCACCATCAGGGCTGAGGTGATCAGTCCGATGGCGCCAATCAATCTGAACGCTGCACGCCATCCGCTCACCTGACCGACGAAGTTCGCGAGCGGCACGCCAACAACGGTCGCCATCGAGATCCCGCCGAATACGATTGCCGTCGCAACACCCATACTGCGGGACGGCGCAATCTTAGACGCAACCACAGCCGCCATGGCCCAATAGAAACCGTGAACGACAGCGCCCACCGTGCGTGCCAGCAACAACCCTTCGAAAGTGTGAGACATCGTCGCCGCAAACGTTGTTGCGGAAAGGATAATAGTTAAGGCGATGACTAGCGGCTTGCGAGGAAACTTCTGAAGCAGAACGGGCGACAACAGAGCGCTGGCAGCACCGATCCAGGCATAGAGGGCCACCGTGAGCCCGACCGCTGCCTGATCTCGTCCGAGGTCGCGAGCAATCTGAGACAACAGCCCGATAGGTGCTATCTCTGCCAAGACGATGTGAAACGAGGCGATGCCTAGCACGATGACGGCGAGCCAGATGCGGAGCGAAGATTCTGTGCCGTCACTCGTCATTATTAAACATCACTGTACGAAGGATCCGCCCGTTTCATTTGTCGATGATCAGCCGCTGCTTGTACGCATTTTTCATCCATGGACGTGGCGCCGCATGGCATGGGCGTCTCTCCGGATGTTGATCGACCTGCATCGGTAGTATCCGATCGTTACGGTTGCATGGGTCGTTCTCTCCATCAACTGCGAGAGTTGATAGTTGACACACGACAAACGGCACTCGGTGTCCTCCGACTGGCGTCCTGAGTGGGACTGTCGTTCCGGCCGGCATCGTGAAGGAGGGCCTGACCTTACTCGAAGAGCTGCGTCGCTCGCCACCAGGCGCTGCGCTTCGCCAACCGCGCCAAACGAACGGTGCAATAGAATCGTGATGCCTTTCGTGCGCACGGACGGCCTGCAGATTGCTGAGCTGCCAACACCGAGGAGGAGGTCTCACTCACAATGTCCCGGCACTGCTTCGGCAGCTTTAGCAGGGCGCTCGCGGATCATGATCTCCGGGGAGCCGCCATTGCCTCGGTGCGTACGCGCGCCCTGGGTGTCAATCGGCCCTTTAATCGCGGTTTGTTGTCAAGCTTACATTTCTGAACTCGCCCGCGGCACGGTGGTAGTGCTCGCACCGTCGGAGCTGGTCCGGATTGCGGAGACGGCGCGGGCCGGCTGATACGTGCATTGGATCGCCGGGCTGGTTGAGGTCTTCGCTGGGATCATGGTCCTTTCCGAGGTCGCGCAGCGCCTCATGATGATGTCGGGGTCGTGCGCCTCAACGTTTGCAGCGGAGTGCGGACGAGCCGCCACCACCTGATTGACCGAGGTCGCCACAACACCGTCCCAGCGGGACATCGCCAGTCCGGCAGACCGGACCAGGAACTCTACAAGATCGGATCAGGCTTCCTTCCCCTGGCCCAAGTCGAACGATGTGCCGTAGACCCAGATACAGTGAAGAAGGATTGGCGAGTTTGCGCGCGATGGCGACCTTTGCCTTTCGCATGCCAATGCGCTTAGCGAGCTTCATGCCCCAAGCCTTAAGAGAGGACCATTTCTTCGTTCGATGAAGCAGGACGATCGCCGCCTCGTACAGGTAGGTTGGGAGAAGACGGTCGCCCCATCGTGATATCTTGCCCAGTTTCGCCAGAGTGGTTGCGTCGAGGCGTAAGACCCAGATAGGCGCCGACGCTTGATGCTGATCGGAAGTGCGATGTTTCAAGGTGCCGTCGCATGCGCTGGTTGAATTAGGAGGATGGATCGAGCTTTAGCATTGATGCTAGCAGCCGGCTCCGGCTTTGAATCCTCAAGTGGGCTTCAACGCGCGATGCCAACGGGCCGTATGTTGGTCCGTGCGAAGTCCTAATGATGGACGGAAGCGTTCCGCGGTTAATAGATTAGACTACGAGGGGCGCGGATCGGTGGTGGACGCCCGAAATGTCCTGGCTCAGCAAAATCCCCTTGGAATTCCGATAGGTGAGTTCGGCATTGCCTTCGTGCATCTCAAAGTTCGATTTTCAGTTCTAGCCGGTTCGCTGCGCCAAGAGGATTGCCAACCTCCACGACGAGAGGCTCTAGGACGGAGAGCGATCCCATAATGGCGTGGCGACCGGACGAGCACTCAACCAAAGATGGCCCCGCCCAATTAAGGTAAATTCAATCCAGCCCTGCCCCGACAATTGTTGATGTGAAGGTAAACGATCATCGCCGCTGCGTGACGAGCTATCATTTCTCGGCGAGGATCATCCAGCACTTGAAGGGCGACTACGCGGTTGCAGCTTCAGCGTACGCGCCAGCCGTGTGGCGGAGCCAAGAGCGCGGCGAGCGCATGCACAAACGCGGCCGCAGGTGCGGCGTCGTGCTCCCCGAAGGCTCCTGATGGAGTGCGTTGACGAGCCTGCCCAAAATCTACGAATTGCCTGGTTGTGAGCTCTCGAGGCTGGCGACCTCCACCGGATCCAACGTCCGGCGAAGGGAGCTCGCGCAGCAATAGCCTGATATCGTAGCCCTCTCGAACCGCTCGAGAGTCCTTGCTTAGCTTTCCCATCCCTTCGTTGGTTCACACTGTTGAACTCGCGTCGCAGCACGGTATCGGGTTTAATCAGCGCCGGCGCCACCACCTCCAGTCCAGGATGATCGGCGAGGATGACCTTCCGACCAATAAGCCGCTCGCGAGCGCGCTTCAAATCGCGCTATGACGAGCGGGCGGACCGACTGTTACCCGTCTACCAAACGGGACAAAGAGGCGACGCGCTAGCGAGCATCGCTATCTACGTTCTCTTGTATTCGGACCCGCGAAACGTCGAAAATTGGCGAGAAATGAAACGACCCCAGTGCTTAAAGCGGCTGGGGTCGTTCCGAGGTAAGCGCCAGACATGGGCGGGGGGCTGAGGCCAGACGCCTACGACATGAAATCAGAAACGCAGATTTTCCGCACTGCTTTTAGCACGCCTCGGGTCGACTTTAAGCTCGTAAGAGACTGCCTGCCCTTCCCGCAGGTCAGCGAGGCCAGCGCGCTCCAGGGCGCTTATGTGTACAAAAACATCTTGGCCGCTCCCATCCGGCTGAATGAAGCCGAAACCCTTCGTCGCGTTAAACCATTTCACAACACCCCTCGCCACTCCCGTCTCCCATTTTGAGCAATACTGCAGAGTAGTTCTGGTCGGACCATTCGGGCGGCACCGATTCGCGCATTGACGCACAATCTCCGCTGCTTCGGCGTCAGCGTAGTTCGCTTGAGGAGTTCGAGTATGGTGAGCCTGGGCGATCATGCTTTCATGCCAGAGACCAGGCACAGCCGACGGGTTTGACCCAGGTCGCATCGTTCTGATCTTCCATGCTGTTGCGTCACTTGGGTGACGAAGGTCACGTGGGTGGGTTCTCCTAGCAGGGAAGCCGCGAATTTCATCGGCCCAAATGGCTCATCGGCCACTATTTTGCGGACAAGCAGCGGCCTCGCAACTACCAAAAGGGGTAGCTGGACGAGCGTACCGCACCAAATTAGCATGCTCCCATGACTGTTCGGAGAACATGGAAGATGAACTGGAAGAAGGAACTGGAGGCGCTGGTTCAACAATCCGCGGCACTCGTAGAACGCGCACGGAGCGTAGCGCCCATTCCAAAGCTGATAGCACCCATCGCGCCAATCGCAAAAGCTTCCCCACCCGATTCTCCCCCGCGGTTAAGCTGGGACACCTCCGAGCGAGAGCACATCAGCAAACGAGTTGCGAATTTCAGAGCGCATCAAGAGCGCGTGCGCCGCGAGCGCGACGAATATTTTTCCCGCACGATGCAACGGACACGGGATCTCGCGAGAGGCCACGGCTCCGACGAACAGATGTAGGCCGTCGGACAGTCGCGCAACTTTGCTAACAATCCGGCACGCGCCGGAAGAGTCGACTGCGGCCGACCACCGGCTGGGAACGGCGAGTAGCCGTGAGAGTCGTACGAGTCTCCAAGAGACGCCCGTCACAGCCCATCTGAGGATTGCCGCGCGCTGAGGATTGCCGCGTGGTGTCCTCACGCCATAGGTTGCCGTCGTACTGGATGCGCTGGGGGGCAACCACGCGACGTCGTAGTGGCGCCGCCGACGCCCACACGAATCCGGCGCATGGATTTTGCACCGCCGAGGAAGGCGTGGCTGTTGACCCTGCCCCTCGGGCTTAATCCAGTTTGAAGTTCGTTCTGGCCGAAGACGAGGACCAGAGCATGCAGCACGTTCGAGATCGGAAGGCCCGATCTGCTGGCTCGGCGCGTGAGGCAGAGACACGAGATGTGCGCATCGGGGAAGAGTTGAGATCAGGCGCGCTTCACTGGAGATCGCGATAGGCATTTTGCTGCATGGGACCGTTGTTGTCGCGCAGTGTGAAAGCACGGAGTCGACATCGTCCGCGATGATCGAGACGCTGGGAGCGAAATGACGAATGATGATCGTCGTGCACGGCATGACTTGGCTCACGATGTGTCGCATCGGAACGGTGATGTTCGAGGGCTGGAGCGTCTGAAGCTGTGTCGAAAGCGCTCAATGATGCGCATGACGCCACCACAATCCGGACAGGCAGGAACTTCGGCCCAGGTTTGAGCTTCCGAATCCACAGGCGGCGGCTGGCTGTCGTTTGGGGCTGTCTCATGATCGAGAAGTTCGCGGCAAAGGGCGAGCTTGGCAGCGCGATTGGTTGGCCATGAAGCCGTAGTAGCGGATGCGATGGAAACCGTCGGGCAGCGTATGAAGCAGGAAGCGGCGAGTGAACTCGTCGGGCTTGAGCTTCATGATCTTTGTCGCGCCGTCCTGGCGGTAATCCTTCCATGTGAAGGCAACATGATCGTTGTCGGGTGCGACGAGCCGGCTGTTGGCGATCGCGACGCGATGGGTATAGCGGCCGAGATAGGCCAGCACCTGTGCGGGTCCGCCGAAGGGCCGCTTGGCGTAAGCAACCCAGTTGACGCGCTGCATGGCGTTGATGCGACCAGCGAAAGCGTCGAGTTCGGCAAGAGAAGCAAGATCGCCGAAGAAGCGCAAGGCGCCGGCGTTGAAGGCCCCGATCAGGCGTTTGAGAAAAAGCCAGCGAAAGAGCCGGGACAGCGGTTTGACAGCCAGGAAGTAGTTCGGTCGGCTGGCGATCCAGCGTGTTCCATCAGGTGACGGGCCGCCGCCCGGCACGACACAGTGAATGTGGGGATGATGCGTTAGCGCTCGTCCACAGGTGTGCAGGACCGCGACGCTGCCGATCTCCGCGCCGAGCCGGCGCGGATTGGCAGCAAGCGTCGGTGATCGCCTCGGCGGCGGCCTTAAACAGGATGGCATAGACGACCGCCTTGTTTTGGAAAGCAATCGCGGCGATCGGTGCAGGAAGCGTAAAGACGACGTGGAAGTAGGGAACCGGCAGCAGGTCGGCTTCTCGCGCGGCAAGGCACGCGGCTCGGGCTGGCCCCTGAAACCTCGGACAATGCCGATTCCGGCAGGAATTATAGGCGATCCGCGTCATGCCGCAGTCATTGCGGGCCTCGACGTGGCCGCCGAGCGCCTCGGTTCGGCACCCAACAATGGCGCTCATCACCCGCCGCTCGACGCGACCGTGATGACCGGCATGGTCACGACGATAGGCGTCGCCATGCCGGCGCAAGATATCGGCAATGTCGATGGCGGGGCGGTGCGGGCGGACGTCGGGGGGTCATAAGCCGGATCCCGGAGCCGTTGTCATGCCGGTGGCGTCACCTCCAGCGACAGGCGGTCGAGCGGGCTCTGGGGCGCCCGGATCGTATGGGTGGCGACCTGCGTGTAGCGCGCCGTCGACGACGGATTATTGTGGCCGAGCAGAACCTGGATGATCCGGATGTCGATTCCGTTCTCCAGAAGATGTGTCGCGAAGCTGTGGCGCAGCGTGTGCAGCGTGACGCGCTTGGTCAGGCCCGCAGCCTTGACCGCCGAGCGGCAGGCGGCATGCAACACGGTCGGATCAATCGGGTGACCTTCGTCACGCCCAGGGAACAGATAAAGCCGCGGCCCAATAGGTGCGCAGGATGCCGAGCAGTTGGGACGACAGCATCACGTTGCGATCCTTCGCGCCTTTGCCGTGGCGCACCTGGATGACACCGCGGGTGCTGTCGATGTCTTCGATCCGCAGTCCCGCGACCTCGGAGGCCCTGGGGCCGGCCGCATAGGCGGTGGTGAGCGCGGCGCGGCTCTTCAGGCTCGACACCGCCTCGAGGAACTGCACCACTTCGTCGGCGCTGAGAACGACCGGCAGCTTGCGGGGCTCTCGCCCATAGGGAATGCGCTCCGGGATGAGCGCCTCGCCGAGCGTGACGCCGTAGAAAAACCGTAGCGCACAGACGATGATCTGGTTCAGCACCGGCCATGAGATGTCGGTCGAGACCAGATGCACCTGGAAGGCCCGGACGTCTTCCAGCTCCAACCGCTCAGGCGATCGGCCGAAACAGCGGCTGAACTTCGAAACCGCGCTGATGTAGGATCGCTGCGTCGCCGGCGACAGATTGCGGACTGTCATGTCCTCGATCATGCGGCGTCGAAGAGGGCTCATGGCCATCTCAATACTCCTGTCTGAGGGGGGCTCCAACACCCACATCCTCTCAGCCAGGAGGCGATCTACGCCACCTCGCCCCGCACGCCGCGACAGCGGCTTCGTTCAATCCCAAATCGATTCGGTCTAACCCCATCCGGCTTTAGGCCGCACAATCCGCGAAACGTCCTAGCCGCGCTTGCATCGATGTCGGCGCGCCGCAGCTTGGCCGTCAGGCCATGACGGCTCCAGAACGCGCGCACCAGCACACATCACACGAGCAGCGTAATAGCCTTGAAGAAGCCTCCCTCCTGATGCCCGTGTAGGGATGGGTGGCGTCGAGATCGAGGATGATGTGCAGCCCTCAACAATGCGAGAAATGCGCGCTACGCTCAGGAGAGGCCATTGCGGCACCGGCTGAGCTGTGCGTTATAAACGGAACGCTGCCATTGTAGCTCAGCGCTCACTTGCAGGCAGCAGACCAATCAGCGCTTTAGCCTCGGACTTCAGCACTTCAACGGCAGATTTCCGAGCATCTGCATCAAAGCGAGTGCGAATGGCGGAGACTGAGAGCGCGCCCCGCAATTTGCCATAGACATCGATTACGGGCACCGCTGCGGCCGCAACCTCAGGATCACGCTCGCCGATCGAGACGTAGAAGCCACGATCTCTGATCTTCTTTCCATCAGCTAATGCAAAATCGCGGTAAGCGGTAAGAACGCGGCCCGCAGCGCCGCGATCAATCGGCAATCGTTGTCCTTCTTCGAGGTGATGCCGGACGGAACGCGGAGAATTAACGCGATAAAGGCAAATGCGCTCGTCGCCCTCCGCGATGTAGAAGGATGCGGTCTCTCCGGTTGCTTCGACCAGACGATGGAGCGAGGGTCTGATCAGGTCACCGAGGTCGAGCCCACGCTGATAGAGCGCCCCAAGGCGCCATAGCTCCGGTCCGGGTCGAAATAGCCGGTCGGTCCCCCGCACCAGGAATCCGTCCGCTTCCAGGGATGCGGCAAGGCGAAGGACCGTGCTCTTGTAGAAGTCGGTCGCCTCGGCAATCTCGGTCAGCGTCATGGCTGCGCGCTCAGGGCCAAAGGCCTTGAGGATCGCCAGGGCGCGCCCGACCGCATCAACCCCTGTCTTTGCCATCGATACAGCCCCCGTGTTCTGTTCTGCAGAACAGATATCCAGAATAGATACAAAGTCCAGTATCCCATGCTCTTCCGCGTTCTGTGTTGCAGAATGCGATTGACTCCGGATATAGCGCCAGTTACCTGTTTTGAGCCTTAGAACAGGTTCTGCGGAGCGAAACAATGGAAGGGCAGCCGGCACTTGCCGTCGACCTGCGCGACGTGATGATTCGCTTCGGCGACTTCACCGCCGTGAAAAGCATGAACCTCCAGGTCGGCGAAACCGAATTCGTTGCAGTGGTCGGGCCGACCGGCTGCGGAAAATCGACCATTCTCAATACTGTCACCGGACTGCTGAAGCCGGCCGCCGGCGAGGTTCGCATTTTCGGCAAATCGCTTAGGGGCCTGAACGGTCAGTCCGGCTACATGCTGCAACAGGAAGGGCTGCTGCCCTGGAAAACAGCCCAGGACAATGTCGGCCTCGGGCTGGTGTTTCAGGGAAGCTCGATCGCGAAAGCGCGCGAGCAGGCGCGGCCCTGGCTCGCCAAGGTTGGCTTGAAAGGGTTCGAGGAGCGCTATCCGCACCAATTGTCCGGCGGCCAGCGCAAGCGGGTCGCCATGACGCAGACCCTGATCATGCAGCCGAAGATTGTCCTGATGGATGAGCCTTTCTCAGCGCTGGACGTTCACACCCGTCGTCTCATGCACCGTATCCTGCTCGACCTCTGGCAGGCGGACCGGCGCTCACTCGTTTTCATCACCCATGACCTCGATGAGGCGATCACGCTGGCGGACCGCGTCGTTGTGATGTCTGTCGGTCCCGCGAGCCGCATGGTTGGCGATGTCAGAATCACGCTGCCTCGTCCCCGCGACGTCTCGGCGCTACAGACCACCGACGAGTTCGTCGCGCTTTACCGTGAAATCTGGTCGCTGCTCGGCGCCGAAGTGGAGAAAAGCTATGCCACGCAGGGGTAAGGTCGCTCTCACGCAGTTCGCCATCGTGCTTGGGCTGATCCTGATCTGGGAATTGGGCGTGCGGGCCGGGTTGATCGACCCGTTCTTCTTTCCGGCCCCGTCGACACTCATCGCAAGGATCGGAGAGTGGATGTCAACGGCCGACTTCTGGACCGATGTCAGCATAACACTGCTGGAGACGGTCCTGTCTTTCCTGGCTGGTATCGGGATCGGCACGGCGCTTGGTATCTGGTTGGGCTTAAGCCCGTTTGCGGCCGAGGTCGTTCAGCCCTTCATCAAGATGTTCAATGCGATCCCGCGCATCTTGCTGGGGCCCATTTTTGTCATCTGGTTCGGATTGGGCCTCACCTCCAAGGTCGCGCTGGGCGTGACGCTGGTTCTCTTCGTCGCTTTTTTCAACACCTTTCAGGGCGTTCGCGAGGTCAATCCGGTCGTGCTCGCGAATGCGCGCCTGCTACGTGCATCGAAGTCCTCCCTGCTGCGCCATGTCTACCTGCCGTCCGCCACCACCTGGATCCTGTCGAGCCTGCGGGTGTCGGTCGGCATGGCTGTGATGGGAGCAGTGGTCGCCGAATATCTCGGTTCGTCCGCGGGATTGGGGCACCTGATTGCGCAGGCCGAGGGCGTCCTCGACGCGACCGGAGTGTTCGCAGGAATCATCGTCCTCTCCGCCTTCGTCGTTGCTCTCGATGCCATTGTCGACCGCGCGGAAAAACGGCTCCTGGTCTGGCGGCCCGCACCTGCCCACGAAGCCTGATCGTACCGCTCTCCCATTCTCATGGAGTTTCCCATGCACGCTTTTCCACGACTGATGCTGGCCATCGCGATAGCCGCATTCCCGGTCATCTCGACTTATGCCGCCGAGCCCGAGAAGACAAAATTGAAGATCGCAGTGGGGTCACAGATCCTCAACTATATGCCTCTCGAACTTGGCGTGAAGCTGGGCGCCTTCAAGGAAGAAGGGGTTGACGTGACCGTCGAGAACTTCCAGGCCGGTGGCTCAAAGGCTTTGCAGGCGTTGATCGGCGGCTCGGTGGACGGGACCGTCGGCTTTTATGATCACACCATTCAGATGCAGGCCCAAGGCAAGCAAATTTCCTGCGTGTTCCTGCTCAATGACATTCCCGGCGTGTTGATCGGTGTCCGCGGCGACCTCGCTGACAAGGTCAAGACGGGTGCCGGTCTGAAGGGCCTGAAGCTCGGGATCACGGCGCCGGGGTCCTCGACCGATACCATGGCGCGCTACTACATCAAGAAATCGGGATTGGGCTCGCGCGATGTAAGCATCATCGCGGTTGGCAGTGGTGCACCCGGCATGGTGGCGCTCGAGGCCAAGAATATCGACGCGCTCGTCTATTTCGATCCGATTGCGACCCTTCTCGCGCGCAAGAAGAGTGCGACACCGCTGTTCGACGCGCGCACGGTCGAAGGCTCAAGGCAGGCCTTTGGCGGAATCTATCCGACCGCGTGCCTTTACCTTCAGCAGTCCTTCATCGACAAAAATCCGGAAACGGTCCAGCGCCTCGTCAACGCCTTGTTCAAAACTCATCGCTGGATCAACACGGTTTCGGCGGAGCAGCTCGTCGACGCGATGCCTCCTGCATACAAGACCGATAATCGCGAGGTGAACATCGAGATCATCAACGCGTCGAAAGCGCTGTTCTCGCCAACCGGTCAGATGGACATCGACGCGGCCAAGGTCCCGCTGGCTGTCCTAGGCGACTTTGATCCGAAGATCGCAGCCGCAAAGATCGACCTGATCAAGACCTTCACGAATCGATTCGCGGAACGTGCTGCGCAGCAACTGAAATAAGTTGCGTACCAAGCGCTCGCTATCGATTACCTACAAGAAGGCTCTTCAGATGTCTCTGCCGCTGACCGGTATCCGCGTTCTCGACCTGTCAAACGTGTTGGCGGGTCCGTTCTGCGGTTACCATCTTGCGCGCCTTGGCGCGGAGGTCATTAAGGTGGAAAATCCGAACGGCGGCGACCTGGCGCGGCGCCTCGGCGCGGATCCGCAAAGAGCGGAGCGCCTGCAGGGACTCTCGTTTGTCGCCGTGAACGCCGGCAAGCAATCGATTGCATTGAACCTGAAATCAGAAGCGGGCCGCGAGGTGTTCTTGCGACTGGTCAAGGAAGCCGACGTGGTGCTCGAAAACTTCCGGCCGAAGGTGATGGAACGCCTTGGCCTCGGCTTTGATGTGCTTGTCAGGCTGAACCCGCGTCTGGTCTACTGCGCGATCTCCGGCTTTGGGCAGAGCGGACCGTGGTCCGCCCGTCCGGCCTATGACCAGATCGTCCAGGGTCTCTCCGGAGCCATGAGCGTCACCGGCGATATAGCCTCGGCTCCCCTGCGCACGGGCTTTCCGATCTCGGACACGATTGCGGGACTGACTGCTGCGTTTGCTATCGCCGCGGCTCTGGTCGACCAGCGGCATAGGCAACGGGGTCGGTTCATCGACGTGTCCCTGCTCGAGGCCACCATTGCGGCGATGGGATGGGTCGTCTCCAACCACCTGAACGCCGGGATCGAGCCGCAGCCCATCGGCAACGAGAACTTTACCGCGGCTCCCTCCGGCACGTTCCGCACCGCAACGGGCCCGCTGAACATTTCCGCCAACGAGCAGAAGCAGTACCAAGCCCTATGCGACCTGATCGACCGACCGGACCTGAAGACGGATCCACGCTTTGCTGGACGCGAGATGCGCAAGGTGAACCGCGCTGCGCTGAGCGCGGAGTTGAACAAGGCATTGAGTTGCAAGCCCGCTGAGGAATGGGAGACCCAAATGAACTTGGCTGGTGTCCCTGCCGGCCGTGTGCTGACGGTCTCGCAAGTGTTGCAGCAGCCACAGGTCGTTGAGCGCGGATTCGTCGAGACTTTGGCGCCAGAACAAGACGATGCGCAGCCGTTACGAATCACGCGGCCGGGGTTCCGGCTGGATGAGGAGTTTTCGGTGCCTTCACCACCTGCGACGCTCGGAGCAGACACTGAGCGATGGCTGCAGCGGCTCGGCTATTCGTATGCGGAGGTTGAGCAACTAGTCTCAAGCCGAGCCGTCGGGAGGCCAAACCAAGGAGAGGCTGATTTCCTGCCCGTCCGCGCAGCCACGGACGGACCGATATCATGACATCCGACGGCTTGCGTCGGTTGGCAATCGGCAGGTTGAAAGGACGGAAGCGGAAATGAGCGAAGAAGAACTGAGACAGCAAGCGGCCAGTTGGTGGCGAACCTCCATTTGCGATATCGCGCCAGGTCGCATCGCCTATCGGGGTTATCCAATTGAAGATTTGATAGGCCGCGTTTCTTTTCCCGCCATGATTTGGCTGATGTTACGTGGCAATCTGCCGATGCCAGCACAGGAGCAGCTGCTGCAAGCTGCGCTGGTTGGATCCGTTGACCACGGTCCGCACGCGCCCTCCATTGCAATTGCCCAAATGGCGGTGAGCTGCGGCCTGCCCCTGAATGGCGCAATGGCCTCGGCAATCAACACGCTCGATGACGTGCATGGCGGAGCAGGGGAGCAGGCTATCGAACTCTACGAGGATGTGCTGCGACGGCGCCAAGGGCGAGAGATCGAGCAGGCCGCTGGCGCTGCAATCGACCATTTCACCGCAACCCGCAGCAAATATCTGCCGGGCTTCGGCCACCGGTTTCATCCAGTCGACCCGCGCGCGGCCCCGCTATTGGCGCTGGTGGATGCCGCAGCTGACGAGGGCAGTGTCGGCGGCGATTATGCCAAGGCCGCTCGCGCGATCGAGCGGGTGATGCAACAGCGCAAGAGCAAGCTCATTCCGATGAACATCGATGGCGCGACCGCGGTCATTTACGGCGAACTGGGCTTCGCCTCTCCGCTCGCGCGGGGGGTCTTCTGCTTGTCGCGCGCGGTCGGAATCCTGGCTCACGCCTGGGAGCAAACTGGGCGTAACGATCGCAACAAGGGCCCGATGCCCAAGCAGTTCGGCTACAAATACGAGGGCCAGCCGCGTCGCAGGCTCGAAGGCGCATCATGAGCATCTCGAAAACCCGCCCAAGCTGATGGAGGTTAGCGTGTTCTCGTCGATGCCGGCGGAGTTTCGTCGCCCGGCTGTTTCTTCGGAATGGGCAGACGCGAACCGCGGGGCATATCCATTAGATTGTTTCATCGAGGGACCGTCGTTCGACCAGTCCGGGAATCTCTATGTCGTCGACATCCCCTTCGGCTGCATTTCCGGATTTCACCGGAGGGCGTCTGGTCTTTGATCATCGAATACGACGGCTGGCCGAACGTCTGAAGGTTGCTCCGGACGGCCGGGTGCTCGTGTCCGACTATATCAACGGTCTCCTGGAGCTCGATCCACAGAGAGGGACCATCCGACCGTTGCTGGGCTACCGCAATTCCGAGTCCTTCAGAGGCTGCAACGACCTGCATATCGCGACCAAAGGCGACATCTATTTCACCGATCAGGGCCAGACTGGATTGCACGATCGGACGGCCGGGTATTTCGACTGTGCCCTGACGGCCGGATCATTGCTTGATTTCTAATGGCCCGGGCCCGAATGGCCTGGTGCTCAGTCCGGACGAGACCGTATTGTTCGTTGCAATGACGCGCGACAATAGCATCTGGCACGTACCGCTGATGCGTGATGGCGTGGGAAAAGTCGGACGATTCAGCTGGTTCTTCGCGACGAGCGGTCCTGACGGACTGACGGTCGATCAAAAAAGGGCGGCTCTTTGTCGCGCATGATTCCCTCGGCCCACGTTTTCGTATTGGCGCCAAACGGCGAAGCGGTCCGCTCGCATCCAGTCCTGCGCATGGGGGAGCTGCACGAATGTCGTATTGGACGCGGCACTCGGCACATTGCTCATTACGGAATCCTCTACCGGATCAGTGTGATGGCTGATCTCGCGCACCTTCCTCGAAATTCGCCAGCAGGAGTGGCAAGGTGGTGCGGAATCCTTTCACGCGCCGGTCCGCCGCACCAAGATGCAGGAAATGAGTCTGGTAGACGACTGGCTGGGCAGTTGCCGAGAGAATGTAATTGGTGACGAATGGATGGCGTTTGTGTGGGTGATCTCAAACCAGAGCCAGTAAATCGCACTGCATGGGAAGCGCAAACGAACGATTCGTAAGGCTGGGTCGGGCTTCGCCCGCGACGGGCCGCCGCCGACCTGTCGCCTTTTGGTCGGGCGGGTCGCGGTATGGCTTCCCACGATGCAGAATGATTGATCGCTGATATTTTCGAACGTTCTCGCCAAGAAGGCCGAAGAGGTAACCGCTCGCGGTGGGAGTCAGCGCCGCATCAGCGTCAAAGGTTCTCGATCATGCTGGGCCGCGACGCACGCGTGAAGCGTTCGTTTTGAGAAGCAACAAGCCCAGGATTGACTGCGTGAAGGACTTTACCGATAGCACGCTAGCCCAGGAGCGCTTTAAGTGTGTGGCGCAGAGGTCGTACCACTGTCAGAGCCTCTTGCGCGCGCGCAATCCTCCAACCCGATATCCCCTCTCCTCGTAGAAGTGGCGTACCCGTTCTAGGGCCGGATAGCCATCCGGAGGCAACGCAACCTCAATCATCTGCCAGCCGCGTCGCTTCGCCTCCGAATCTACCGCCTCGAGCAGATGCCGGCCGCGGTCAGAGCTGCGGAAGTGACGAGAAATCCATAGCTCCTGAAGCACGCCGTACGCTCCGGCTGCTCTCACGGCCTGTACGGCCGAGATGCTAGCTACCCCTACAATCTGCCCGGTGCCTTGTTCCTCGACGACAAAAATGAAGCCCTGTTCGGGATCCTGAATCAGGCGCAACGCCGCCTGCTTCGCGCCTTGAAGGCTGAACTCCGGTCCGAGGCCACCTAACTCGGAAAGTACCTCTTCGACCGCTTTTGCGACCGCGTTCTCATCTCCTGGCACGCTCTTGCGCAAAGCCGTGCCCGCGCTGGACGTGCCTTGCCCTTCAGCGCCAACACGAACACCCGACCGAGCCCTCTGGAGGAAATTCATGCTCAGCAGGATACAGAAAACGCAATTGAGAGCAACTATCTGGCTCGGTAGGAAGCAGCACGTCCACACTCGCTATAGGCAACAGAGCTGAGGTAATTGCAAGCCATTGCCGTTCTCAGAATCGACTGCGGTTTGAGCAGCTGCGAACTCATGATGGGCTGCCTTCGATTGGAAAACAATCACCAAACGGCACACGCCGGTCATGTCGACCAAACGTTCGTAAGAGTGATTGCCGATCGTCGCTCACGAACTACTCTATTCAATAAATCGTGCGCCACGATGATCGCAGCGCCATAGAGCGTCAGCTCGGTCCGTCCGAAGGAGAGATTCCCACCTCGCGTACGACATCGTACAAAGTTGCGCGAAGCGCGACAGGTATCATACGCGTGCGCCCGATAAAATCGTCTGAGCAAGATCGCGAAAGATTTTGCACACTAATGCACTATCTTAAGCTTATCTCGAACAATCGAAAGATATCGGGAAGCACAGCTTGTTTGGACCTTCGCTCCTCGTTTAAGGCACCGTCACGGAACGGGAGTGGTTGCGATGGAACATGGGCAGGCCGAACTGGTCGGAGGGAAACCTGTAATCTTCGGGCAACGTAAGGTGCGGCCGCGGGCATGCCTGGCCGTCGGCAAGCGGCATCTGCGCGCCTTTCTACGGGATGTGCTGGAGGATATGGGATTTGTTATCAGCGAATGCAGGACTGCTGACGAGTTGCCGCATGTACTCCGCACGGAGTTCCCTGATCTGATCCTGCTCGGCATTGGCTCGGACCGCATCGAGCCTGGACGATTGCTCGAGATACTGGTACGCGAAGAATTTGCAGGCCGAGTGCTGGCGTTCGGAGCGCGCGAGTCGATCATCATGGCGGCAGTGCAGCAGGTCGGCAGTGAATATGGACTTGCTATGCTGCCGCCGCTCAGGGGGCCGTTTGCAGCCGAGACGTTGCGCGATCGGATCGGCATGCTCTTGCCAAGAGAGCCGGCGCCCCGTCCCGCGGTCCATGTCGGAGAAGCCTTACACGCTGGCTGGCTTGAGCTCTGGTATGAGCCGAAGTTTGACGCGTGTACCCTCAGCCGCCGCGGCGCCGAGGCGCATGTGCGAATGCGGCACCCGACCTGGGGCGTTGTTCCACCGGCCTATTTCATCCCGGAACCTCACGATCCGCATTTTAGGAACTTGTCGCAGTTCGTGATCGACCGCGCGATCAAGGATTGGCAGTATCTTCTGGAGCAGCAAACTTCGATCGATCTCTCCATCAATCTCCCGGCAGCATTCCTGATTGACCCGCAGGCGGTACGCGATCTCTGTCGGCGCATGCCGTCGCACGCCGCTTTCGGCGGTTTGACGATTGAAATCGAGAGCGTGGAAGCGATCCAGAACCTAGATCTCCTGGTCGAGGTTGCGCGTGAGGTTCGCTTTCACAACATTGGCCTTGCAATCGACAATGTCGGTGCCAATTGGCCGCAGCTGATGGGGATGACAAAATTCCCGTTCATGAAATTGAAAGTGGATCGTCAGTTCGTCGGCGGCTGCGCGAATGGGCCCCTCAAGCGAACGGTGTGCCGCCATATCGTCGATCTAGCCAAAGAGTACAATGTGCGCACCGTCGCCGAAGGTGTGGAGAGCCAGGCTGACCTAATCGCTGTGGCCGAACTCGGCTTCGACCTTGCGCAGGGCCATCTGTTCGGAAAAGCCATGCCACTGAAGCAATTTGCACAGTCATCTTTCAACCCTGCTCCAGCTCGTCTAAAATAGTTGCGAGTGGCTGAGTGCGGCCAAGCGACGCTCATGAGCACCGCCATGCCTACTCGGCACCAGGCATGAGGCTGAGTGCAATTCGGTCTGCAGGGCCAGTGTCGGTCGTCCCGCCGCCACTTCATTTCCCTCCGAAGCTTGTTATACCACAAGCCCGTTTTGGCAAGCCTCCAGCGAGTCCTCCGCGCAGCTAGCGTTGCAGCCATGAGCGAGGCTTGCACAAACCTCCAGTCGGGGTGTGTGACCGGAGGTTTGCCGAGATCCAACGTAGACCTGCGTCCGTTGGCGGTTTTTTGTCGCCGCCGGTTGAGGAAGCGTCAGCCTCGCTTGCCCCCGCGCTGACGTGCCAAACAAACCGACGGACGCTTCCAGCGTCAAGTCGCGACTGACTCTCGCAAGAGGGCCCGAGGGCTCGTAGCCTGAAATTGAAGCGAGCTGTTGCTGTCGCAGATGCAACATGGTCTCAGACCCGGGACAGCCGAATTGGGCAAATTGCCCAACATTGAGCGCGTCTGCGTTTGGCACGGCATTTGAAAGGGATCGCCCATGGCATCGCTCGCCTAAGGAGTCGGAAGGCATGGCTTACAAGATCGTCGCTTCGCAATGCACCGTTTGTGGCGCATGTGAGTTCGAGTGTCCCAACGCGGCGATCAGTCTGAAGCGCGACATTTACGTTATCGATGCCAAAAAATGTACGGAGTGCGAGGGCCATTGCGACACGCCGCAATGCGCGGTGGTCTGTCCGGTCCCTGACACCTGTGTCCCGTCCAAGACAGGATAGGCAGCCCGCGACCAAAAGGCCTCATCGCTCGATTTCGCGAACGAAGTTGTAGATGTGGGACCTTGAGGAGACCACGACCGCATGGGGCGCATCGAGGTCGATTAACATCGTTATGAGCTTAAGACGCTGAGCGACTCCGAGGAACCCCTCAAAGGGCTCTGTCGGAGGACACCGTCGAAATTGTCACGAACAAGGACAAGGCCCTCGATGCTCAGTGGCCGCGTTAAGGCCTATCATCGCTGGCCGCGAGTCGAGGCGAGGCAGACCGGCGTCGAGCGGCCACGGACGCATCGAAGCCGGCGCAAAAGTCGCTCAGCACGTGAACACCTATTGCACCGAGAAGATCATCTTGGCCAACCTCACGGAGGCGGACGACCTCGTGCCTGGTCGGGCCGCCGAACACCAAGGAGCCGACCTGATCATCCGTGCGGTCCTGGAGCAATCCGGCTTTCGAAATGTCTAGGGAGCCTCGTGGGCTGTGACCAAACGGATGCCGGCCGAGATGATCGCACCTTCCTGACGCGCTGGTTCGAAAAGCTGCTGACGGAAAAGGTCGCCTCCTCGCGATCACACAGATACCGAAAGCGGCCCGGGTTCGTTCCGGTCGTGGAGCTCAACCCTTACGCGAGCAAGGAGCGAATGCATTCACAGCGGAGCCTCGACAGATCCGGGCGTGTTCACCAGGCCGCGAGCAAGACCGTCGTGCCCGCCTAGTGCGCTCGTAATCGCTTGGGCAATATCGCAGCGAGAATCGGTAGGTTGACGCATCGATCCTCGTGCGCATAATTCAAGCCGTCGCGGTCTCCGGATTTCGTTTGATCTGGAGCTAAGAGGGAAGCCGGTGCAATGCCGGCGCTGCCCCCGCAACTGTAAGCGGCGAGCCGCTGTCCAACGAAGTCACTGAAGCCATGCGGCTTCGGGAAGGCCGGACAGCAGCGACGACCCGTGAGCCAGGAGACCTGCCTCGACAAGATATCGTCCACGGGCGGGGCGTCCCGGTGTGCGCCAAGCAGTTGTCGCTCACGCGATGTTCGCTGTCTGCGTCCGCCATGGCCTTTGCCCCAACATGGGGTCTAAGCTATGTCAATCCTTTCGCTTCCCGTTGCCACACTGGGGACGTCACGCATCGGCCCACGACGCGAACTCAAATTCGCGCTCGAGAGCTACTGGGCGGGAAAATCCAGCGAAGCCGAGCTCCTCGAGGCGGGGAGTGGACTTCGTGCCGCTAATTGGGCACGGCAGAAATCCCGCGGTGCGACCGTCATTCCTTCGAATGACTTCTCGCTCTACGACCATGTGCTCGATACCAGCCTAATGGTCGGCGCCATTCCCGACGTTTACGGCTGGAACGAAGGTCCTGTGTCGCTCAAAACCTACTTCACCATGGCGCGTGGCGCTCAAGACGGTGGTCACGCTCAGCATGGGCCCGGCGTAGCCGCACAGGAGATGACGAAGTGGTTCGATACGAACTACCACTACATGGTGCCGGAATTTCACCAGGATCAGATCTTTAAGTATGCCTCTCGGAAGCCGATCGAGGAATATGAGGAGGCAAGAAGCCTCGGCTATCAGACGCGGCCCGTCCTAGTGGGCCCAGTCACTTTCCTGAAGCTCGGCAAAAGCGTAAATCCCGCCTTCAATCCGCTGTCGCTGCTTGATCGACTCCTCCCCGTCTATGTCGATGTTCTCCGCGAACTAGCCTCGCGCGGCGCTGAATGGGTTCAGCTCGACGAGCCATGCCTAGTGATGGACGTCGACGAAGCATCTCGGGCCGCTGTCCGCCGGGCCTATGCTCATTTCGCTAAGGCCGTGCCGACCCTTAAAATCATGCTGGCCACATACTTCGGGGGTGTCGGCGACAATCTTGAAACAGTATTGGCCTTGCCCGTTGCCGGGGTTCATGTCGACCTGGTTCGTGCACCTGACCAGTTGGACGCGATTGTCGCCAGAGCAGGTAGAGATCTCGTGGTCTCGCTCGGTGTCGTTGATGGTCGCAACGTGTGGCGCTCTAATCTGCCGGCGCTACTCGACCAACTTGCTCCTATGGTCAAAAAACTGGGCAGGGACCGTGTTCAGATTGCCCCCTCCTGCTCGCTGCTACATGTTCCGACCGACATTGAACTAGAGATCGATCTCGATCCCAATCTGAAGACGTGGTTGGCGTTCTCAGTGCAGAAGATCAAGGAACTTTCGATATTGGGCAAAGCGCTGGCTGGCTATGCTGCCGACGTGGCCGATGAACTCACGCTCTCAGAGGATGCATCCGTCACCCGCGAAACATCGCCGAAGATCCACAGTGCGAACGTCGCCGGACGAATGGCCGCGATCGACGATAGCATGCGTCGCCGTCGCAGTGCGTTCACCCAGCGCGCCGACGTCCAACGCGTCGCCTTCGCATTGCCGATGTTTCCAACCACAACCATCGGATCCTTCCCGCAAACGGCGGACGTCCGCAATGCGCGTGCAGCTCATGCGCGGGGAGCGCTGAATGACACGCAGTACGAGCAGCTTCTGAAAGCGGAGACAGCCCATACCGTGCATTGGCAGGAAGATATCGGCCTGGACGTGCTCGTACACGGTGAGTTCGAGCGCAATGACATGGTTCAATACTTTGGCGAGCAGCTGTTGGGTTTCGCATTCACCAAGCACGGCTGGGTTCAGTCTTATGGCTCGCGGTGCGTTCGCCCTCCTATCCTGTTTGGAGATGTCTCCCGCCCGAAGCCCATGACCGTTAAATGGTGGCGACATGCGCAGTCTCTGACCAAAAAACCCGTCAAGGCTATGCTGACCGGACCGGTGACGATCCTGAACTGGTCGTTTGTCCGTGACGACATCCCGCGGAGCGAGACATGCCGACAGATCGCTCTCGCGATCCGAGACGAGGTCATCGACCTTGAGGCGGCTGGAGCGACCATGATCCAGATCGACGAGGCTGCGTTGCGGGAGGGATTGCCGCTGCGCAAATCGCAGTGGAAGGACTATCTCGATTGGGCAGTGGACAGTTTCCGCGTTTGCTCCTCCGCTGTCGCTGACGGAACTCAGATCCATACGCACATGTGCTATTCCGAGTTCAACGAAATCATCGATGCGATCGCAGCAATGGATGCCGACGTCATTTCAATCGAGGCGTCGCGCTCCAAAATGGAATTGCTCGACGCTTTCAAGAGCTACAAATATCCTAATGAAATCGGGCCAGGCGTCTATGACATTCATTCACCGCGCATTCCCGCAGCAGCCGAGATCAAGCAGCTGATTGTGTTGGCGCGGCAGCGAGTTTCCGATCGGCAGCTCTGGATCAATCCCGACTGCGGACTGAAAACTCGAAGATGGGAGGAGGTGCGTCCCGCGCTCGTCAATATGGTGGCCGCCGCACGTGAGTTGCGGGCCGAGGCATGATCGTACGGAGCGTGTCGCCAACGTATCTGTGAATAAGATGAACGCGCTTTGGGAGCTCGCGATATCCTTGCGAGCTTCCAAAGTTTCCAGCGCCTGCGAATGCCGGTTTGCCCCGGCGGAGGCGATCGCATACAGTGGCGACAAGCTCGAATCCGGCGGACGACCGCATGCCGGCCATACCGATTAGGTGACATATTCCAAGTCACTTACGCTCGACGCGAACCACGGTCCTATCGCTTCATTTATCCATCGCGTGGATGCGTCTCATCACAACAATCTATTTTACCGCCCCTGCGGAATTTCATACCTAATTTGCGCCTTCGCGCGGTCTTCGGGAAGATTTGCTGGTATTCGGCGGTGCCAAAATACTGGCGCGTGACGGCAAACTGACGGTTGAGTTTCAGGGCTCGGCAGTCAAACCGCCTGCGCGATGGATCCCAGCTCCATCAAGGCGCTGCCCGTGCCAACCGGACAGCTGGCAAGTGGTGAGCAAGTCCTGAAGTTTACGACAGGAGCGAAAGGCAAGCGGCTCGCTAAGTTGTGCAGAGCGATATCCGCTTCTCCTTGTTTGACGGCGAATGCCCTCGTCGTAAGTCGATCGCCGGTAGTCCTCCCTACCGACGAAAGCTGGAACGATGCGGAAAGCAGCGTCGCTCCCGCGTGACTTTCGCCCGGCCTCACATTGAGGCCGGGCGGCTTTTTATGTGCCTGCTTATCAGTGACAGCAGGGGATCATTCATTTTGGCGTCATTGCGGGACCCCGGGTTCTTGGAGCGCATCTGTTGCTGTTCGGCAGGGAATGAGGCCGGTGCTGCTAAGGCTATCTGTCTATTGAAGGCTTTGGTGTCGTGTTGGTGCGCGTCGGCAGTATCGGATATTCGATCTTAGGCACCCGACCGGTCAGCGAGTTCAGAAATGAGACAATGTCGTTTTCCTCTCTATCGCTAAGCTTGGTGCCGAGCTGGATTTCACTCATCAGGGCAACAGCTTGCTTCAGGCTCCAAACCTGTCCCGAATGAAAGTAAGGGGCTCGCAACGCGACGTTTCGCAATGGCGCCGCGCGGAAGACATATTCGTCGCCGACCGCCCTGGTGACCGCAAACCGGCCCTTATCGGCGTCCGGAAGCACGCTTGCGTCCGGCTTTTTCATCACGCCGAACGGGAAGTAGGCCTGTCCACCGAGATTGATACCATTGTGGCAAGAAGAACATCCCTTCGCCATAAACAGTGCCAACCCTGACTTCTGCTGATCATCGAGAGCATGTGTATTGCCCTCCAGATACTGATCGAATGGAGCCGCAGGTGTAATGAGAGTCGCTTCAAAAGCCTCGATCGCCTTCGCAAAATTTTCAAAGGTGACCGATCTGGCTTCGTTCGGAAAAGCGTTCTTGAACAAGACGACATAGCTGGGCATTGAGTTCAAGATACCGAGCACATGATCTGGAGTCGCATTCATTTCGGCACTCGCCTGCACAGGGCCGGCGGCTTGCGCCTTGAGGTCCGCGGCGCGTCCGTCCCAAAATTGCGCCGCATTGAACACTGCGTTGTAGACAGTTGGGGCCCGGCGTAGGCCGACCTTCCAGCCGTGACCAACGGAGGTCGGACCGGCATCGACTCCGCCGGTGCCGAGATTGTGGCACGTATTGCAGCTAATGATCCCGCTCGCCGATAGCCGCGGATCGAAAAACAGCATCTTGCCAAGCTCGACCTTTCCATGAGTCACCGGATTGTCTTTTACCGCAGGAATGACCGAGGGGATTGGATGGAAGATCTGCTTGGCGTTTCTCATCAGATCATCGTCGGCGTTAGCTCCTGATGACATCAGCAGCCCAATAGTTAAAATCGATGCTTCAGCGACAAGCCGAAGCTCCGGGATTGACATGTTCATACACCGCCTCATTAGTTCTGATTGTTAAACAAGGAAACAGTCGAAAGCGATGCCACGCGTTCCTCGACGGTCCGGCGCAGTATGCAGCGGATCATCTGAAGCGAGGCTGCAAAAATGTGCGACTTTGCAGCTCGCCGCCGGCGTTCACGCACGGGCTTGAGGGGCTTACGTGATTCGCGAGTTGGCTTTGAGCTTAGATCGCGGCCTTTCTGTTGGTCGATCAGCCTAGCGCCTCAACGTTCGGCGTGATGGTCGATCTGACAACAACAAGTGTGCCGCAAGCAGTAAGCTGTCCGGTGGCCGCATCGGTGCTCCATCGAGCGATTGGGTGGCCAATACGCTCCCGCAAAGTTGATGTATCCGTCTTACTCCGCAGGCCGCGCTCAGCGCTCACGGTGTCATTGGACAATTAGCAACTGCGATGCCAGTTGCGTCCGAGATGCAAGTTGCTGATTTAGTTGTAGAACGGGTCCGGACGAACAAACAAAGTCTGATGTCTTGGTTTGATCACTACATTCAGTGTCACAGGTGCCACAAGCGCCAGGCCCGGCTAGAGGTGATCGTAGATACTTTTGTGGTGAGGTTCGCTTGCTAGCTTGCCGGCCGCACGCGGGAACGGCGGTAACAAGACCTACGCAGCTGGGCGAGACACTGAGAGGCGCCCGGCGGTGCGCATCGTTCACGATTTCGCCGAGCCCGGCCGACTGAAGCCTCTCCGACTTATATCCGGGCCGCTCTGGCGCGCCGTCACCACGAAGCCCGGCTAGTTTGTAAGGACGAGCCTCAGAACTTAACATGGCTTGTTTCAATTCCACCTGAGGTTCGCTGGCATGGCAATTGCCGTGCTCAAGTCTGAAAGGCGCGGCTGCCCAGAGTTTGACGGTGCGACCGTCCGATTAATCGCTACTCCAATTTGACAGGGACCGGCCTGACCCCTGATCAGGCGGGTGTTGGTTGGATTACCTAGTCGGCCCACTCACGTTGCTGCTAGCTTTTGAAATCCTGCGGCCTGAGGGCAAAATAAGCTGAACTTCTGCAGGAGCAACCGCTACTTCGCGCTCTTGCGTTGAAAGACGCCGATACAAGAGGACACGCTGAGAGGAGATGGTGACATCATGTCCGCAGATGGCCCAAGTGCTGATATCTATCGGCGTCTTAGCGAGGAAGGACGTGATTGAGCACTTGTCCATGGCTGGTTCAAGTTGGATACGGTATCCGTGATGGTTTCGATTGACGATCGCTTGAATGAGATCAGATCCGTACGGAATGACATTTGGCGTTGTCGCAGAAGGCTTCAAAGCGAGCTAGATGATCTCCAGCGTAAGATGCTCGAGGAGCGTCTGCTTGAGCGGCAGTCTGCCTTTGAACGGCTCGTCTCGGCCACGTTTCCTTTTACATTGAGATTGTGAAGCAAAATTTCGGGACCTGTGCCACGGGAGCATTCCGCGTTAAATAGCGTCCGCTCACAGAGCGCCTGCGCCTGGGTCAGGAATGTAGCTCCGGCGCCGGGGCCGTCGCGCCCCTCATGGCCGCCGCCCACCTGAAAAGCTCGGCCCATAGCCTTGGTTCACCGACGTGCTGCCCGCTGAGCACCGCTAATGAAATCGTTCCGGCACCATCCAAGGGCACTGCCGGGGGATGCCGCTTGCCTCGATTCTGCGACACCGCAGTCACCTGAGTAACGTTGATCCGGCAGAGCGATCGAAGGAGCTTGAATCGCCCGTAGCGTCAGATTGTACAGAGCAGGGAACGGTATTTCAGATCAGGTGCAGTCGAATGATAAGACCCGCTCTCGCTTTTGTACTATGTTCCGCTCTCGAGTGGATCGGGCTAGGCATGGGGGCGGTTGCGGAAACAAGGCGGTACGCGTGCACGATCACTGCCGCCGATCGAGAGCCTGCCGGAGTTCGGAATGAGCGGGTTATTCTTACCGTTCAATATGGCTGCCGGATCGCAGGTGGTCTCTTGACCGACGCAGAGATCACAGCAGTGTCGGTCAGCGAGTGGGCTGCTGACCAAAGGACATACTTGGCCTCCATGGAATTTCATCACGCGCTGGAGGGAGTTGCAATTGGGCAACTCTCCGAGGCGACCGACTTCTCTAGCATGGAAGGCGAGCAAGGCATTGGGGTCGCAACTTCCGGCACGACAGTTTTCACATTCGCATCTGGTTCATTGGCCGACCTTTCAGGGAAGACCCTTAAATTCACGACAAAACCCACCGGCCTACGTAGCTTCGAGTTGGAGTTCACAGACTGGCCAGAATCTCTTCTATGGAAGTGACGCGTGTCTTACGCTGAACTCCGCAGGCGCGCGCACAGGAATACTGTCCATACTCTTAAGCACACACATATGTGCTCCCCGGCCAATATATGCCGTCCCCCAAGACGAGCACACCCGCAACAGGTTAAGCCAAAACTCCGAAGGCACTCGAGCGCGGTAGAGCGTTCAAATGACCTTCACGCGGTCCGATCAGCAGCTCTTTTGGCTGCCGATCCGCATATGGGACGATCTGGCCTCGCATGGCAGCGCCTGCGCGACACGGAAGCTATCAACACGGAATAAACGCAGCTCGATCACGAGCACCAAGAAGAAGTTGCCGGCCAACCGCCTCCCGAACGCCGACGAGTACCAACTCAAGGCAGCCCTCATTGTACAACTGAAGCGGTTGATGGCGGAGCGGGAGATCACTCAGACCGAAGCCGCGAAGCTCGTCGGCGTGAAGCAGCCCAACATCTCGAAGCTGCTTCGAGGGCAGTTCAAGTTGGTTTGCGTGGAAAGCTGCTGCGCATGCTGGCGGCGTTCGATCAGGACGGCGAAATAAAGGTAAAGCCACATCGGAAGCGTGGCGAGGGGCCGGATCACGTTTATTCGGGCCTAAGAGCTGCCGAAACGGAGGGTTCATGACCTCTAACCCGACGGCGGCAAAAGCGCTCATGAACTCACCCTGCAGTGCCCGATCTGCAATCGAGATTCGGCTGACTGAATCCTTCGCCCCCGCTGTTCTCGCCGAGACCCGCCAGCGTTTCCAGGAACAACTGGGCGAAGAAGGCGAGGTCGCCCGAGAGAGCGAAGCGCTTCAGCAGGAGCGCGAGAAGCTCAAAAGGGAAGATTAACGGGTCGAACGCTAGGCCCGACGCGGCAGCTTAGTGCAGCAGCCAACTCGCCCCTACAGAAGCGAAAGGCGCGCGAGGCAGAGCGATCGATTCGGAGGAGATGATTTCCGCTTGCACGACGGGCATCGTCCATCCGGAGGGCAGATCGTAATCCGACATCGTTAGAGCGGATCCCGGCTCGAGTCTTTGCCAGCCCAAGTACCGAATGCCGTGACATGGCGTCCAATGCGGATTCGAGTACCAATCGGCGCCGACACGGAGAATCAATTTAGCAGAGCGCGGTCAAGCAAAAGACGACGTTCAGGATGGCCCCAGGCGTAGTGATGCCGAACCTAGAAGGCGATGATGGTTGGCAGAAGGTACGCCGCAGCAAGTCGGATCATTTCAACCAGTCCAACGGACATGCTGATCAAAGCGGAAAGCGCGACGATGGCAGCGATGAGTCCGATCCCGAAATGCCGGTGCTCGGTGATGTTCAAGGTGAGCGATTGGGCGATACTTTCTTCGTCCCTCCCTCGAGCTTCAATGCGGCAAATAACCGATCTTTGGCGGCGTCGATTTTCGAAGTGGAGCCGTTCATACTCCTCGCGAAGCGCGGCATCGACGAACAGGGTCCGTCACGGAAGCCGAAGCTGATCATCTTGATGAACGCCGGCGCCGACCCCTGGGCTTTCGGGATCGCTCACGCCCGATGGCCGGTGCTAACGTGAACTTCTCCTCCATCTCATTCAAGACGCAAAATGACTGAAACAACCGCGAGAAAGGCGACAGCAGCAATTGATCCGGTCCGGACACGTCCCCCCCTGTGGGTCGTCCGCATAGATTCCACCCTGGATTTTCGTGTCGATGCTGGTCCCGTAAGCCCAGCACGAAATATAAACCCTCAGAATGGCAACCTGGATAATTTCAGGAGTTGCATTCGACAGCGCCGCGATGGGTATGTCCTTGAGCGCAAGTCCCACGAACCCAAGCGCCATTACCGCCGTAACAGTGGTGATGCACCAATTTACAAACGTTGCAATGCGTGAAATCCGCACCTGAGCACTTCGCTCCGAGGTCTTGGCCCTTTTTACCATAAATTACCTCGGCAAGAAAAATACCGTTCAAGTGGAGCATCGGCGCGCTGTTCTGCAAAAATGCTGGCGGAGCGCGTTGGCAAAACTGGTTTCAATGGCGATTGATATACCACGCAACGGAGGTAAGCGTAAGGAATCTCGATCCTGTCCTGGAACGAGAAAGGATAAATCGACCAGTGGTCCGCATTCGACCTGCCTTCGTCTCGACTGCCGACACTTGCGAAGCTGCCGGCCTTTCCGTGAATCCGCTCAATCTGTCTGACGCGTCAGAATCCGATGTTCCCATTTGTCGAACTACGCCGAACGCAAAAACCTGCAGATTGTTTGATGCGGAGGCGCCCAGTGTCGTAGCCGGAAAATTCAAATCCGGGCAAGCCCAGGGTGACCGTTTGCGGAGTTTAAGCTACCGCGCTGCTTGGGAATTGATCAGCTTACGTGCTCTCCACGGCGTCAGCTGTTCGCCCTCCGAGCGCGCCTCTCCGCAGTACCAAATAAAAGAACGCCGGAGCGAGAGACCATGCGGAAAAGGAAGAGGACTGCTGCTGGGCAACTGAGTTCTTGTGGAGACATCTGCAGCAGGTGGTGGAGCGCTCGATGCGATTCTTGCTCGGGGTGGGATCGCGAGCACGATGGGCACATCTAACCGCGCTGAATCCGCTTCGAACGGATGGTGTTTGCGATCGCTGGATCGGCGCGTACGAAGCAAGGCTGCGCATCGGAGTGACGTCGGCGCGGCCAGACTCCAGCCCCGCCGCTGGTGGAGAGCGTAACCGATTGTTTTGTTTCAGACAGGGCGTTGCGGCTACGCTTGTCGGTGGCAGACAGGGTCAGGTTTATAACAATCCGCATCCGGCAGCTATCTAGCTCTATAAACGTTGCTTTTTCTATTCAACCGGCGCTGGCACACTCGTTGCAGACCCCTGCGCAGGAGGCGGCTGTTAGTCCTTTGCATCCCATGCACAGGGACATGCCCCGTGATCGCACGCGAGTGAATAAAGAAGCCGATATGACCAACCGCTGGAGAGCAGACATGACTTCACCGAGAAGCGTCTTGGTCATCGATAGACAGCGTCACACATGGCGCTCCTAACCGCTCAGCCGAGACGAGCTACAAGATCGTGAACGACCGCTGCGGCATGAACGTCGCGAAGTTGCGATCGGTAGGACCGCCCACGCAGATTGCACGCTTACCTGAACGCCGGATCGGAAATCCGTCGGTCTTCCGCAAAAGCGTCGCTTCTTGTTGAGACCACAATCGAAAGGGAAACCTGTATGAGCCGAGCACCTACCCAAAGCGTTGCAGAGATCAAGGCGCGCAACAAGCAGCTAATCGATGAGGTGTTGACGGTCTACCCCGAGAAGACCGCCAAAAGGCGCGCTAAGCATCTCAGTGTTCACGAGGCGGGGAAGTCGGATTGTGGCGTCAAGTCGAATATCAAGTCCATTCCCGGCGTGATGACCATCCGCGGCTGCGCCTATGCGGGCTCCAAGGGCGTGGTCTGGGGACCCATCAAGGACATGATCCACATCAGCCACGGTCCGGTCGGCTGCGGTCAGTACTCGTGGGGCTCGCGGCGCAACTACTACGTCGGGACGACCGGCATCGACACGTTCGTGACACTGCAGTTCACCTCCGATTTTCAGGAGAAGGACATCGTGTTCGGCGGCGATAAAAAGGTCACGAAACTCATCGATGAGCTCCAGGAGCTATTTCCTCTCAACAGGGGCATCACCATTCAGTCCGAATGTCCGATTGGCTTGATCGGTGACGATATCGAGGCGGTCTCCCGAGAAAAGTCGAAGGAATATGGCGGCAAAACCATCGTGCCTGTGCGGTGCGAGGGCTTTCGTGGCGTGTCGCAATCGCTCGGCCACCACATCGCGAACGACGCCGTTCGGGATTGGATCTTTGACAAGAGCGCCCCAGAGACCAGCCCTAAATTTGAACCTACGCCATATGATGTTGCGATCATCGGCGACTACAACATCGGCGGCGACGCATGGTCGTCACGAATCCTGCTGGAAGAAATGGGCCTACGCGTCATCGCCCAGTGGTCCGGGGATGGATCTCTCGCTGAATTGGAGGCGACGCCGAAGGCAAAGCTCAACATACTGCATTGCTATCGCTCGATGAATTACATCTCACGGCACATGGAGGAAAAATTCGGGATTCCCTGGTGCGAGTATAACTTCTTCGGTCCTTCCAAAATCGCGGAGTCGCTGCGAAAAATTGCAAGCTACTTCGATGACAAGATCAAGCAAGGCGCCGAACGCGTCATCGCGAAATATCAACCGCTTGTCGATGCTGTGACCGCGAAATACCGGCCGCGGCTTGAAGGCAAGACGGTAATGCTGTTCGTCGGCGGTTTACGTCCTCGCCACGTCATCGGCGCCTATGAGGACCTCGGCATGGATGTTGTCGGCACGGGCTATGAGTTCGGGCATAACGATGACTACCAACGCACCGCCCAGCACTACGTCAAAGATGGCACGCTGATCTACGACGATGTCACCGGCTACGAATTCGAGCGCTTCGTCGAAAAGATCCGGCCTGACCTGGTCGGCTCCGGTATCAAGGAAAAATACGTCTTCCAAAAAATGGGCGTGCCGTTCCGCCAAATGCATTCCTGGGACTACTCGGGTCCTTACCACGGCTATGACGGCTTCGCGATCTTCGCCCGCGACATGGACATGGCGATTAACTCCCCGGTCTGGGGGAAGACCACCGCGCCTTGGAAGGACGCTCCGCAGCCGCGCCTCATGGCAGCGGAATAGGAAGGCCGACCCCGGGCCGTTTCTTTCCGCAGAGGAGGGGAAGGGCAGGAGAACGAACGCAAGAACCCAAAGAGTGCCATGATGACACAGAACGCCGAACACATACTCGACCACTCTGAGCTTTTCCGGGGAGACGAATACCAGCAGATGCTGGCCAAGAAGAAGGCGCTATTTGAGAATCCGCATGATCCCGCCGACGTCGATCGCATCAAAGAATGGTCCAAGACATCCGAGTACCGCGAGAAGAACTTCGCCCGCGAGGCGCTAACCGTTAATCCGGCGAAGGCTTGCCAGCCGCTGGGTGCGGTGTTCGCCGCCCTCGGGTTCGAGCGCACACTGCCGTTCGTCCACGGCTCACAGGGCTGCGTCGCGTATTATCGCAGCCATCTGTCACGGCACTTCAAGGAGCCGACCTCGTGCGTCTCCTCGTCCATGACGGAAGACGCGGCCGTGTTCGGCGGGCTTAACAATCTTACCGACGGGCTTGCCAACAGCTATAACATGTACAAGCCGAAGATGATCGCGGTCGCCACGACCTGCATGGCGGAAGTCATCGGCGACGACCTCAATGCCTTCATCAAAACATCAAAGGAAAAAGGTTCAGTCCCAGCGGACTACGACGTACCATTCGCTCACACTCCTGCGTTCGTCGGCAGCCACGTTACTGGCTACGACAACACGCTCAAGGGCATCCTCGAGCATTTCTGGGATGGCAAAGCCGGCACGGCCCCAAAACTCGAGCGCGAAGCGAACAACACGATCAACTTCATCGGTGGCTTCGACGGCTACACTGTCGGAAATGTCCGTGAGATAAAGCGTATCTTCGAGCTGATGGGCATCGGCTACACCATCCTCGCGGATAACAGTGACGTGTTCGATACCCCCACGGACGGCGAGTTCCGCATGTATGATGGGGGCACTACATTAAAGGATGCCGCGAACGCAGTCCACGCCAAGGCAACCATTTCCATGCAGCAATATTGCACGGAGAAGACGTTGTCCTTCATCAAGGCGCACGATCAGGAGGTCGTCGCTTTCAATCACCCGCTGGGCGTCAGCGCCACGGACGATTTCCTGATGACGCTGTCGCGTGTCACCAACAAGGCAATTCCAAATGCACTGGAGCAGGAGCGTGGGCGTCTGGTAGACGCAATGGCTGACTCCAGCGCGCATGTTCACGGCAAGAAGTTCGCGATCTATGGCGATCCAGACCTCTGCTATGGCCTGGCCGCATTCCTGCTGGAGCTCGGCGCTGAGCCGATCCACGTGCTGTCGACGAACGCGAGTAAGGCGTGGGAGCTGAAGATGCAGGCGCTGTTCGCGGGCTCGCCCTTCGGTAAAAACTGCCGCGCCTTCCCAGGCAAGGATCTCTGGCACATGCGATCGCTCCTGTTCACAGAGCCGGTCGATTTCCTGATCGGTAACACCTACGGCAAGTATCTCGAGCGTGACACCGGAACGCCGCTAATCCGCATCGGCTTTCCCATCTTCGATCGCCATCATCACCATCGTTATCCAGTGTGGGGCTATCAGGGGAGCATGAATGTGCTGGTCAAGATTCTCGACAAGATCTTCGATGAGATCGATCGAAAGACCAGCTCGGTTGGCAAGACAGACTACAGCTTCGACATCATACGCTAAGGCGAGCTCCCCGCCTCATCGTCCGCAGAAACAGCGGCGCTGCGGCGGGGATCACGGGTTCTCCGCCGGCCATCCTTGTGGTCTGCGGTGTGTTGACATCCCCGAGAGAGACACCATGACTTCGCTTCCCACGACCATACAGGACGTCTTTAACGAACCGGGCTGCGCCAGGAACGCGAGCAAGTCGAAGGTCGAGCGTAAGAATGGTTGCACCAAGCAGCTCAAGCCGGGCGGCGCCGCCGGCGGATGTGCCTTCGATGGCGCCAAAGTCGCGCTGCAGCCCTTCACCGATGTCGCCCATCTTGTGCATGGTCCAATCGCCTGTGAGGGCAATTCCTGGGACAATCGTGGTTCGGTCTCGTCCGGCTCCGATCTGTGGCGCAGAAGCTTCACCACAGACATGAGCGAGACCGATATCGTCTTCGGCGGCGAGAAGCGGCTGTACAGGGCAGTCAAGGAGATCACAGAGAAATACGACCCGCAGGCCATCTTCGTCTACCAGACATGCGTGCCCGCAATGATCGGTGACGACATCGATATGGTCTGCAAGGCGGCCTCCGCCAAATTCGGCAAGCCGGTCATTCCCATCAATTCACCGGGATTTGTCGGGTCGAAGAACCTTGGTAACAAGCTTGCTGGCGAAGCACTGCTGGAGCACGTCATCGGTACCGGAGAGCCGGATTACACGACATCGTATGATATCAACATCATCGGTGAATACAATCTGTCCGGCGAGCTTTGGCAGATCAAGCCCCTGCTCGATGAGCTCGGAATCCGGATCCTGTCGTGCATCTCGGGGGACGGCAAGTATCGTGAGGTCGCTTATTCGCACCGAGCCAAAGCCGCGATGATGGTTTGCTCAAGGGCAATGATCAACGTCGCACGCAAGATGAGGCAGCGCTACGGCATCCCGTTTTTTGAAGGCTCCTTCTACGGTATTGAGGATACCAGCGATTCACTCCGCCAGATCGCGCGCATGCTGATCGAGAGTGGTGCGCCGGCTGAGCTGATGGAACGCACGCAAGCCCTGATCGCACGCGAAGAGACCAAGGCCTGGGCTGCGATTGAACGTTTCAAGCCGCGCTTTGCCGGCAAGAGGGTTGTTCTCATCACCGGCGGGGTGAAATCCTGGTCGATGGTGGCCGCTTTGCAGGAGGCCGGGCTCGAGATCGTCGGCACGTCCGTGAAGAAATCGACCATGAAGGACAAGGAACGTATCAAGGAATTAATGGGCCAGGACGCCCATATGATCGAGGACATGTCGCCTCGCGAGATCTACAAGATGCTCAAGGACGCAAAAGCCGATATCATGCTCTCGGGCGGCAAGTCGCAATTCGTCGCACTGAAGGCGGCGATGCCTTGGCTCGATATCAACCAGGAGCGCTGCCACGCCTATATGGGCTATGTCGGGATTCTCAAGCTCATGGAGGAGATCGAGAAGGCCCTCTACAATCCGATATGGGATCAGCTCCGCCAAGCCGCGCCATGGGATGATTTCGACCGGAAGCTTCAGGCAAAGACGGCTGCGCAGATGTATGCGCAAGCCGCGGATCCAGTTCGGGACCCGAGCAGGAACGGCGTCAGGACGATAACTTTCTCCAATCAAGCTGAGGCCAGCGAGGGTGAGCGCGCGATTGCGCCGCATGGCCCGAAGCTCGGCGAGCCCAACAAGCCCTGCACCAGTTCCATCGGGCGTTGCATTGCTTGTAAGGACATTCCTTCCGATCTCCAGCCGGCGGCACTGCAGGCGGCGGAGTAGGGGACATGGCGATCGTCACTACCTCGAAGAAAGCCTGTTCGGTCAATCCGCTCAAGATGAGCCAACCGATCGGCGGCTCATTTGCTTTCATGGGGTTGCGCGGCGCGATGCCGCTTTTACACGGCCCTCAAGGTTGCGCCTCCTTTGGGCTGACGCTGTTCGTGCGCCATTTCAATGAAGCCGTGCCGATGCAGACGACTGCCATGAGCGAGGTCGCAACCGTGCTCGGCGGCCACGAGAATCTCGAGCAGGCGATCCTCAACATCTACAATCGCGCCGAGCCCGAAATCATTGGCATCAATTCAACTGGGGTCACCGAAACCAACGGCGATGACGTCGAAGCCTTCATCCGGTTGATCCGACAGAAGCACCCGCAGCTCGAAAAGCTCCCCCTTGTCTACGTCTCGACTCCGGATTTCAAGGATGCCTTTCAGGATGGCTGGGGGAAGACGGTGGCGCGGATGATCGAGGTGCTTGTGGCACCGTTCGACGCAGCCAGACCGCGCGATGCGTCCCGCGTTAACGTGCTACCTGGTTGCCACCTCACGCCCGGCGACCTCGACGAGCTTCGCACGATCTTTGAGGATTTCGGTCTCAAGCCCTCCTTCCTGCCGGACCTTGCAGGTTCGCTGGACGGCCACATCCCCGACGAATTCACGCCGACTACGATCGGGGGGATTGGAGTGGACGAAATTGTGACCATGGGGCAGGTGGCCTGGACGATCGCGATCGGCGCGCAAATGCGCGGTGCGGCCGAGACCATGCAGGTGCGGACAGGCGTGCCGTTCCGTCTATTCGAGCGGCTCTGTGGCCTTATCCCAAGCGACGAATTTATGGCGTTCTTGAGCCAGATCACCGGCCGGTCAGTACCCTCGAAGTATCGCCGGCAGCGTGGACAGCTGGCAGACGCCATGCTGGATGCTCATTTCCATATCGGCGGCCGCAAGCTCGCGATCGGCGCCGAGCCGGACTTGTTATTTGATCTCTCCAGCTCGCTCGACGAGATGGGGGCGCAGGTCACTGCTGCGGTGACGACGACGAACTCACCGGTGCTGCAGCGGGTCAGGACCGAGGACGTCCTAATCGGCGATCTGGAGGATCTTGAAGAGCTTGCCAGGTCGCGTGACTGCGACCTCTTGATGTCCCATTCACATGGTCGCCAGGCGGCTTCGCGACTCAATGTTCCATTCTTCCGGGTAGGCTTTCCCATGTTCGATCGCCTTGGGGCTGCGCACTTCACAATCGTCGGTTATCGCGGCACGCGCGACCTGATCTTTGATATCGCCAATCTCATCATTACCGACCGAGAGATTAACCATCGGCCGACGCCGGACAGCTGGCGATTCACCAACTCTGGCCTGCAGGTCGATTCGCCTGGGTTGCATTGAGCAGGGAGAGAAAACAACGCGGATGAAAGTTGCATTTGCCACTCAGGACTTGAAGCATGTCGATGCGCACTTCGGCTGGGCCAAGAACATCGCGATCTACGAGGTCGGCCCGGAGGGGCATCGGCTTATTGAGGCGATCCAGTTCGGTGGTGACCTCACGGAAGACGGCAATGAGGATAAGCTAGCGCCCAAGATCGAGGCGATCAGGGACTGCGCAATCCTCTATGTTACGGCGATCGGCGGCTCGGGTGCTGCACGAGTCGTCGCGAGCAAGATCCATCCGATGAAGGTGCTGCAATCAGAGCCCATCGACGAACTTTGCGTCAAACTCGAAACCGTGCTGAAGGGCTCGCCGCCGCCCTGGCTGCGGAAGCTGCTTGCCAAAGACCCGGAACGTACAGTGGATTTCGAAACCTGAAGGAACGAGGATGGGAGATACGTCCGAAGTCACTCCAGCCGCCGCGGCGGCGGAGCGGCCATTTCTGAAAGAGCTCGTCAAGATCTGGCGCGCCCAGGACTCCCACGGTGCCTGGGAGGGCAAGAAGGATCTCGATTTGCTCGAACCCTACGTCCTCGACAAGCACAAGCGCCGTGCGCTGCCTATTGTCGGCAATCCCGACCCCAAGACGACATGGCGGCTGGAGCTGTTCTTTAACGCGGTTGCGCTCTCGATCGAGAAGGCGACCGGAGTGATGATCTCGCCAATGCTGAAGATGCACAACGAAGGGTTCGGTCGGATCGTGTTGATCGGCGGTCGGCTCGTTGTCGTGAGCAAGCAGCTGCGCGACGTGCATCGCTTTGGTTTCGACCATTTCTCTGATCTCGCTGATCAAGGCGACAAATTCGTCAACAGTGGCGTTGAGATGATCCGTAAGTTCCCGGAAGTGGCGAATTATTGAGGCAAGCATGAACGATGTTGAAGCGCTGAAAGCGGAAATAAAGAAGCTGTCGGCGAAGGCGACCCAAGCCAAGATGGACCTCCACGACCTCTCCGAGGAGCTGCCGGTCAACTGGTGCTCGATCCTGAGTGTGGCGCAGAAGGCCCACGCGGCCTTCAGCGAGCTAGAAAGCAAGCGCCAAAATCTCCAAGCGCTAGACAAAGCATAGCGGATCTCAAGCCATGTCATTTAGGACCCGCGACGGCCGCAGTTGGGAACCGGATTACCTGGTTTCTATCGATCTCAAGAAGTGCATCGGCTGCGGCCGCTGCTATAAGGTTTGCGGCCGCGAGGTCATGACGCTGAAGGGGCTAAGCGAGGGTGGCCAAATCATCGATCTCGATGAGGAGGACGATGAGCTCGAAAAAAAGGTCATGGTGTTGAATGACGAAGGCGCTTGCATCGGCTGCAGCGCCTGCGCGCGGGTGTGTCCAACAAACTGTCAGACGCACGCGCCACGGGCTTGAAGCGACTTTCGCCGCTATGAATAGGGCTGCCTTGTCAGAGACGAAGGCAAGTCGGGAGATCCGGTATCGAGCCGACGACATCTACGGTGCGATGTTCAATAACGAAGCCCAGTCGGAGATTCATTTGCTATTCGCCAACGTGCGACATCCAACCTGCGCTGTTGGAGCCAACCCAGCTTTCCTGAGCTGACCGTGCCCGAACATGGACTGTTGGCTGTCCTTGGGAGGGATCGGTCAAATGACACGACCGCGCCGTCTCGTGCTCGCGGACTCCAGTAACCACGGCGCAAGGAGTTGATGGGCTAGATGACTTTGGTTGCGACATTCTGCATAGTTTCACGTCGTTCTCACTGTATTGAGTACGCGCGGTCAACTCTGCTCCACCATCCCCCGAGCCAGGTTGGAGCAGCCAGTACGCGGCCACCCTATTTGAGATTGTCCGGAACCGCACGTCCAAGGCAACCCGCATAACACGGGAGCGCTGGGTCGAACTGATCGATGCAACGCTTACGTGCCAAATAATGGACAGGTCACCGCCCATCAGTGCGGCAGAAATGCTCGTGAGTAGCCTGTCTACCACCATATAAGAAGAGCAGTTGAGGCCGCCGAAGGCCGGCCCAGTATTGAGGATAGTTCCGAAACATCCCTGCCGAACGTAAAGCGTTCCGCACGCGGAAGGTGCGTGTTGTCGTTCACTTATGCAGCGTCGAGGTTCGATCTTGCAGTCTTCTACCGGTTGCGCCGCCGCCGACGTGGATCCCATGCTTTATTGGGCTAGCATAATGAACAGAACTTGTTGTTCTTAAAAAGTAGGAGGTGGCCGGTTCAGAAAATGCTGAAGGGGAGTTAAGAATGTCCGATCTCGAATGCTTCAAGCCATCGATCCGTGACTCCTCAACATCAATTCTTGCGAAGCATACCGCACAAGTAGCGGTCATGTTCACGACGACCGAACGCGACCAAGACCACCACGGCCTTTGGGGCCCGGGGGCGCATGCGCGCCTACTCGTCCACTGAACGCACCAGCCTACCGAAGCCACGCTGCCACTGGTCCTGCACCTTTTTGTTGTCTGCACAGCATGATCCGGAAGAGTGGAATGCGGGTTTCCAAGCAGATCATGCTCAAACCGAAATGGAGGAAAATGTGAGTAACGACCCGTGCTCGCGATTGTCGGCGGTCACAGGCGCGGGGGGCGCCGAATTCACGCCTCCACGGACAAACGCGGCTTTCGCCCCGGCGGGCTGAAGCGCTGGCCAGCTCCCGCTCGGCCGGCAAGACGATGTCGTTCTGGAGTAAGGGCGTCCTGATCGAGGAGCTGACGACATCGCCCTGTTCTCGGATGGCAACGGCATCTCCAGAACGGACGCGCCGATCGCGGTCAGGGCAGGCGCTGTCGTGATCGACAACTCCTCCGCTTTCCGAATGGATCCGAACCTGCCACTGGTGATCCTCGAGATCAATGCGGCCCGCGTCCGCGACCGCAAGGGCATCATCGCCAACCCGAAGTGCGCCGCGATCACCGCGCTGGTGCTGCTTTGGCCAATCCACCAGAAGAACCGCACCAAGCGCGTGATAAGCGCAACTTACCGGGCCGCCAGCGGGGCCGGCGCCGCTGCGATGGAAGAGGTTCCTGAAATTCACGCGTGTCAATCTCAATAGCCAACTTTCAAGATCTTCGAGGACGGGATAATCGTGACTGGTGTGACCTGCATCCGCGTACCCGTGCTGCGCGCCCATCAACTTCGAATGCGAGAAGCCGATCACCCAGCAGCATGTGCGCCCGATCATGGCGCAAGCGCCCGGCGTGAAGGTCGTCCGACCGCACCAAAACGAGATCCGATACCAATCGCCGCCGCTGGCCAGGGTGATGCTCTGGTCGGCCGCATCCACAAGGACCTCAGCGATCCCTCAGGGCATCCGATCTCGATATTCGTTGCGGCGGATCAACTGCTCAAAGGCGCGGCGCTGAACGCCATGCAGATCGCAGGGCTGTTGCTGGGCCTGTCATCAGGCGCACGCCGAGACGATAGGCCTAGGCCTGGGTGGCCGAAGCCGAGGCTGACGGGAAATCCACCCGCCTGCTCGACCTCGCGGGTGCTGCTGATTACCGCGAGGGGTACTCGGGCACTCCTACACAGTTGGCAGCACCTCCACCCCTTTGGCGACCACTCCGTCCTCCACACTCCCAGCGGCGGATTCTGTCGGGCGATTTCGCACGTACGCTACCGCGCTTCCGGGTCGGCGCGAGTTCTGCATCCACGTGTGGTCGCTGCAGTCGCGGATGCCGCCGGCTTCCGCAGCACAGACATCGCGCAGCCCCGGAATGTCCGGATCACCGGCGGCCCCTCCGTGAACATCAGCATAGTGATCGCTCCTCGCGCGACATCTCAGCGCCGCTCAGGCCGACAAAGGCCTGGAGCGCAACGCCAAAGCCAATCCACACACCGTCGATCGGCCTTTGAAGTGTGACCGCGACCATGAACCGGTCAAACTGAGAATGTCCTGATTACGATAGACCCGCTCAGTCGGACCGTCGCGGTGAGCCGGCCTCAGCGTGATGACGACAGTGCTCTTGGCCAACACACGACCAGCAGAGTGGGCATGTCATCTTCCCGAAAAGCTGGGCCGGAAGTGCATCGTCAAGGTTTGAAAGAGCCCGCCGCAGGCGACGCGTTTGCAGTGAATCACTTTGCGGCGGACTGTCGAGCTGGCGAGAAAGGGGTCTGAGGCGATGCCTCAGACTGGGCGATTTTCGCTTCTGTTCTTCACCGGCTCCATTGTGGCTAGGCCGTCCTCGTATGAGATCTCCGTGTATGATCCATCGATTTCCTTGGCGGCATCGAGCAAGTAGTCGAGCCTCGCGGCGGTACCGAGCTTCTTGAGGTCGTTCTTGTCGATGCCGGCGAGGTCCATCATCTCCTTCCATACGGTTGATTCATTGCAAGGCAGAATGCGGAAGGTGATGTCGCCTATCTTAGTGCGGTACTTCGCGAGCAGATCAATGTTGTTGCAGAAGATGAAATAGCTGCCGTTGGGGCTCAGCCTGCCATCCAGCACCTTCGCGGCCTCGGGTAGATAAGCGAAAGAATGCAGATATCCGGCAAGGACTGGGATGGCTGGTTCGCCTTCTTGTGCGATTGCAAGAACTTGTTCGATGGAATAATCCGGTGGTCGTTTTTCGTCGGCGAACTGGGCTTGGAACTTCAGCGCGATGTCGCCTCGAAATCCAAATCGCCCCGACTTCGTTGTTTCACTCTTAAGGACCGCATTCAGCAATCGCCCCTCCTTGTCCAGCGGGCCAAGAGCGGTGTTGTCGATCGAGGTCATGGAAGCCTCCTCATCAATTTGTGGTGTGCACGGGTCGCCCAATGCGACGTGCCCCTACCTTCCTGCAAGTTGTTTGCCGTCCGCGATGTCTGCAGCGACGTAGAGCGTAAACGGCGGCTTGGCGCGATTTGCGTGGATACCTGCTGCCACCATCACGAGGCCTCGCACGCATGACATCCTGCTGCCGGAAAACCGCCTGTCGCGAACCCGACAGGTCGCAAATCGAGTGGTGGGCCTCTGCAACAGAAGCTGGTTTCACCTGCATCTCGACTGGCATGGGATTTGCCATTTGTGCTTTGCGAGAGAACTGAGAACGAGCCAGAGATGATCAACCTAACGGATAGCGCTATCAACGCACTGAAGGCCGCACTCTCCTCGACTGCGCAGCCGGCAAGCGGTTTACGGATCATGATCGAAGGCGGCGGCTGCCAGGGATTCACATATAAAATGGGTCTTGCTCATGAGCCAAGCTCCGATGAGACCGTGTTCGAGCAAGGCGGGATTAAAGTCTTTGTCGACAACGCGAGCCGGGCGCATCTCAACGGCACCACGATCGATTTCGTGGTGTCGCTCGAAGGATCAGGATTCCGCTTCGATAACCCAAATGCCAAATCGAGCTGTTCATGCGGCAAATCGTTCAGCTGAGTCGCCTTGGTACGCTTGGCAATGGAATGAGCATCGAACATGGGCCTGAAGGCTGAATGGACGAAGCAGTCTTCGACTATCGAGCCTTTCGATCGCGAGCGGATTGTCCGCGCCGTGCTCGATGAGAGTCGGGGACATTGTGAGCTCGTCGCAATAGACGGCAACAAGATCATGGTCGGGCTCGCTGGCGCTTGCATGGTATGCAAGCTTCCGGGCACGACGCTCGCGGCCATTCAGGCGGGCCTGAGCGAGCGGCTCGGACAGTGTGTCCGCCTGATCCCGCTGCCCGGAGCTGCCAAAGTGAGGGCTTAAATGCAGAGCGAACTCTCCGTGCAGCCGATTTACCTAGACAATAACGCCACGACCCCTGCACATCCCTTGGTGGTCGCCGCAATGCTTCCATTCTTCTCTGGGCAATTCGGCAATGCGTCGTCCGGGCATGCATTCGGCATTGAGGTTGCACCCGCATTGACGCAGGCGCGCCGAAATGTGCAGGCTCTCATTGGCGCGGCATTCGATCACGAGATCGTTTTCACCTCCGGCGCGACGGAATCTGACAACACTGCAATCCTGTCCGCGCTCGCCGTGCAGGAAGGACGCGACGAGATCGTCACAACCGCCGTTGAGCATTCGGCCGTGCTGTCTCTTGCCGAGGAGCTAGGCCGACGAGGAATCAAGATCCATGTCATTCCGGTCGATGCAAGCGGTCGATTGGACATCGAGAGTTATGGCAATGCCTTGTCGGAGCGTACGTCAGTCGCCTCGATCATGTGGGCCAATAATGAGACCGGTACGATTTTTCCGGTGAAGTCCCTCGCCAAGATGGCGCGCTCAGTCGGCGCGCTCTTTCACACCGATGCAGTCCAGGCCGTCGGGCGGATTCCCATTGACCTGAAGACGACGGACATCGATATGCTGTCGCTCTCCGGCCACAAGCTCCATGGTCCGAAGGGCGTCGGCGCGCTGTATGTGCGCAAGGACATTAAGTTCCGGCCGCTGATCTTCGGCGGCGTGCAAGAGCGGCGTCGCCGCGCTGGCACCGAAAACGTCCCAGGCATTGTTGGCCTCGGCAAGGCGGCGGAACTCGCGGCGGCACACCTCATACAAGATCAGATCCAGATTTGCGCCCTTCGCGACCGGCTGGAGCGCGGCATTCTCGCGCTCGGCGGTTGCATCGTGCTTGGTGATATCAAAAACCGCCTGCCAAATACCTCTAACATTGCCTTCGAGCGTCTCGAAGCGGAGGCCATCGTCCACCACCTGAATCGTGACGGAATTGCCACCTCACTCGGTTCAGCCTGCGCGTGCGGCTCGATGGAGCCGTCCCATGTCCTGCGCGCGATGAGAGTAGCGCCGGCGTTTTTGCGCGGTGCGGTTCGCTTCTCGCTCTCGCGAGAGACGGCGCTGGATGAGATCGATCGTGTGCTGCAAGTCCTGGCGCACATTACTTCCGAACAGAGAGCCCTGTTGCGTACGTGTCAGGAGCGTGCGGGCGAGAGTTCGCAACCTGCAGAGCCCCTATGAAGGTCATGATTCGTCGTTCGCCTGAGACAGGCCTTTCGATTTATGTACCCAAGAAAGATCTTGAGGAGCCGATCGTCGGCTGGGAGCACGAGACGCTGTGGGGTGGTTGGATTAAAATCGCAAACGGCTGGGTGCTCGACCTACCGGCGATGGCGAGCGACACCACCCTACCAATCACCATAAACGCCAAGAAGCGCGGCGGCGAAGCAACCGAAAAATGAAACTCCGTGTCTATGGACGTCGTCAAACTGGGATGTCCAGGGAAGTCTTGGCGGGCGCGGTGAGCGCGTACCGGTCAACGCGACAGCCCATGCAGCCTTGTCCGGAACCAAGATCGTGCTGCCGCGCGCTGTCAAAGGCAGTATCTTGGCCGGGGCGCAGCATCGAGGCATCCGGCCAGCGGATGGCATTGGTGGGGAGGCCTTCGCGACCTCCCCTTTTCGGCGGCCGCCAGGCCGCTCGTTGCATTCCGCGCGTCTTAACAGCGTCAGGCCAATGGCTGGACTCCATAAGGTTCAGCTTTGAATGGTTGAGTCGCGCGCCGGCCCAGATCGCAGGCTCAGAAGTATCAACGTTCGTGATGATCCCTGACCCTGGCGAGCGGGCGTTTCTCTTCACCTGTTTGACAATGCCCTTCCGGAGCATCACGCAGGGGTCCGCGTGATCTTCCATGGCATAGGTCAGTCACAGGACTGCTTTCTCTGCTCTAGGCTCGCCTTATCAACCTGTCCTTCAAAGCGCCCCGGACGTCTTTTGCGGATTGTGCTTTGCCTAGGCGTCACGTTCTGACGGAAGATCAACTTTCAAACGACGCCACCCGCCTGCCGTTTGCCGAAGCCATAGCTGAAGCTGCCTGCCGGGCCTCAAAACAATGGTGTCAGCGCTGTTGTGATCGCAACCCTTGTCAGCTTTCCAACATGAATTGATAAAGCTAACAATCGACCAGGGCTTAGCTAAGTACTTGAAAGCGAAATTTTAAATTCATCCTGCAGGAATGGCACGCCAGTTGCTCTTGGCTTTCCAGAAAGACTCTGGGGATGCTTGCCGAAAGGGTTCGGCTTGCGAAGAGAATTGGAACAATGAGTACTTCAGTGCAACACCAGGTATCCTGCGGCGGCGAGATCAGCGAGACCATGCAAGTCATGGCGACGCACAAGGGCTGCGGTACGATCGGTGGCAGCGGTAAGGCAAGCTGCGGATCTCAGGCTGGCATCGCCAATCTGCCAATTGAGATCTGGGAAAAGGTGAAGAACCATCCGTGTTACAGCGAGGAGGCGCACCACCATTATGCCCGCATGCATGTCGCCGTCGCACCCGCCTGCAATATCCAATGCAATTACTGCAATCGTAAGTACGATTGCGCCAACGAATCCCGTCCTGGCATTGTCAGCGAAAAGTTGACGCCGGTGCAGGCCGCCAAGAAGGTGCTGGCGGTCGCTTCCGCGATCCCTCAGATGAGCGTGGTCGGCGTTGCCGGTCCTGGCGATCCGCTCGCGAACCCGGACAAGACATTCAGGACATTCGAGCTCGTCAATAGGCTCGCGCCAGATCTCAAGCTGTGCCTCTCGACGAACGGCCTTGCGCTACCCGATCATGTCGACACAATCGCGAGACTCAAGGTCGACCACGTGACGATCACGATCAACATGATCGATCCCGAAATTGGTGCAAAGATCCATCCGTGGATCTTTTACGGCCACAAGCGCTGCACCGGCATTGAAGCCGCAAGAATACTCAGCAATCGACAGCTCCAAGGGCTGGAGATGCTCACCGCGCGCGGCGTCCTGTGCAAGGTCAACTCGGTGATGATCCCCGGGATTAACGATCAGCATCTGGTCGAGGTTAACAAGGCCGTGAAGTCGCGCGGCGCCTTCCTGCATAACGTGATGCCGCTGATATCGTCGCCGGAGCATGGGACCGTCTTCGGCCTCAGGGGGCAACGCGGCCCGACTGCACAGGAAGTGACAGCATTGCAGGATAGCTGCGAAAGCGAGATGAACATGATGCGTCACTGTCGCCAGTGCCGGGCCGACGCCGTCGGACTGCTCGGGGAGGACCGTGGCGCGGAGTTCCCAATGGAAAAAATCATGGTGATGGACATCAAATACGACGAGCAGGCCCGGAAGGAGTATCAGGCTAAGGTTGAGAAGGCGCGCACCGCGAAGCTTGCGGCCAAGCAGGACGCGCTTGCGCGGCTCGCCAGCGCGTCCAGCGAAATCAAGGTGTTGGTGGCGGTTGCAACCAAGGGCTCGGGATTGATCAACCAGCACTTCGGCCATGCAAAGGAGTTCCAGATTTACGAGCTCTCGACTTCAGGCGCAAAATACGTTGGTCATCGAGCAATCCATTCCTATTGCCAAGGTGGTCATGGCGAGGACAGCAAGCTCGAAATGGCCATCGGCGCCATCAAGGATTGCCACGCCATATTCGTGTCAAAGATCGGCGGCTGCCCGAAGGCCGAATTGATCAAGGCCGGCATAGAGCCGGTCGATCGGTACGCCTGCGAGTTCATCGATGGCTCGGTCACCGCCTGGTTCAAACTCTATCTCGATAAAGTCAATGAGGGGAAGATCCATCACGTTGAAAGGGTCGATGCAGCGGCCCGCTCCAACGCGCTGACTTCCGCCGCCTGAGGATGGGTTCAAGTAATGCCGTTCAAGATCATCGCGTCGCAATGCACGGGCTGTTCGGCGTGCGAAACGCAATGCCCGAACCTCGCTATTTCCGAGCGAGCCGGCGTTTTCCTGATTGATCCTGAGAAATGCACCGAGTGCGCCGGCTACTTTGACGAGCCACAATGCGTGGCGGTTTGCCCGGTTGACAATACATGCGTGCTCGACGCGGCGCTGCCGCGTCACCAGGAGCCTGCTTGAGGGCCACGATGATGTCATGACGACACTAGCGGTTCAGAAACTCGGGCGGTTGATGCTCCGCATTGACGGGCGGCGGCCGCGGCTGTGCGAGACGTTGTATCGAACTGTGGAACGGGGACGACAGCATGAGCAACATCGCCCGCGATAGTGAGATCGTCGAGCTGACGGACGCCCCCTTGTTTGACTATGGCGACAAGGTGCGGGCCAACCGCACCATCCGCAACGACGGCACTTATGTGGGCAAGGAGATTGGTGAGGTTCTGGTCAAGAAAGGTGAGCTTGGCTATGTCGTCTCGATCGGCACGTTCCTACAACAATTTTATATCTATGGGGTCGAATTCCTCGGCTCCGGCTATCGCGTCGGCATGAAAGGCAAGGAGCTCGATCTAGTCAGGCGAAGCCGCGAAGGCGAGGAGCCTTCCTTGCCAGGAGCGGCATCCCGATGATCGAACCAAGACTGCCAAGATACCAGTCAGGCCAACGTGTCAAGGCGGCGATAGATCTGCTCAATGACGGTTCCTTTCCGGACGCGTCGCCGGAAGAGTGTCTAGTCAGCGTCGGGCACGTTGGTGAGATCGTCCAAATCGGTCGCCATACGGACGCGAACCTATTCATTTATATGGTCGACTTCGGCAAGCAGTTGGTGGTTGGCTGCATCGAGGCAGAAATTTCTGCAGTCTAGGAGGTTGCGCAATGAACGCGGCAATCATCAGAAGACATCATTCCGGCTTGCCTGCGCATCCCAACGAGCTCGACCGATGGCGAATCGTGCGCGCACTCACGAAGCGCGAGCGCTACCGATATGTCTCGCCAGAGGTGACTGCGGTTCCTGGCGGCTATCTGGTCGAGAGCCCGTGTTGCTCAGGCAATATCAATGCGGAGGGCGGCCTGGTCGAGATCGCGCTGCTGCGCCACGACAGGACTGGGGCGGCATGGCAGCTGTTCCGCAAAGATCACGGTAAGGGCGTCTGGGAGTGGCATTCGACCCATCAACGGCTTGGCTTGGCGACAACGGTTCTGAATGCCGATCCTGAACGTTTATTCTGGCGATGAGGATTTGTGGATGGTGTGCCAAGGTGAATTGATCATGATTGAGCAGACGCTCGCCGCTATTGACACAGGCTCTGAGCCCTGCCTGACGCTCCGGCAGAAATTTCCACATCTTGCCTGGATTTGTTGCGACGCCTCCGACATGACGCACACTCCGTTCCGCCGGTTTGGCCAGTTCGACCTGCATTTACTCGACCGCGGAGATCAATGTGCGCAGATCACGAATGATCCGCGGCGCGCCAGCGGCATTGTGCTGGCCAAGCGCTCTGCCATGTCATGATCAAGCAATCGCTGCCGGTGCCAGGCTCACAGGGCGCTAGGCCCGCGGGTTTTTTGCCATGCCGTCATGCCCGGCCTGGCGAAATATCACGATCAGGTCGCTCGCTCGTTCATCGGGTCCATGACACGGGGCAGGCGATAGTCTCGCATCTTGTTCGCTGAGGATGGAATTTCCTGGCTATCTCTACGTGGCCCCTTCGATCAAGAACACTGCGGCGGTCAAATGAGGAAGAGCAAGCCGTGCTCGGTCAGCTGACGAAGAAAACCTCATCCGTCGCAGGATGTCCGCAGAACCGAGCAGGTATGAGAGGACGTTTATTCTTCGCGCGGTAACGCCGTACACTCGTGAAGGCCGGTTCATCATGCGCGGGAGCACAACGATCGTCCTGGCCGTTCCAGCGAGCGCTTTCGAGTTGTTGTTTGAAGGACCGAATCGAGCATCCCTGTCTCGATAGCTTGCTTCCATGTTGAACCGCCTGGCGCGCGTCGGGAATCGGGTTGGTCACGCGGATAAAGATACGGAAGGACAGAGAACAAATTCGCGTGTAGTTCATGTTCTTATCTGGAAGATAAAAGCCCGCTTGAATAGTTGCCGATGGTCATTGATATGGTAATGGGAAGCGGTTGCGTCGTTTTTCACAAACAAGGCGCTGCAGATAGATGTGCAAAGCGAAATCGGAGAACATGACGTGGCGAAAAGCACCAAGCGCAAAGAATATAGTAAGGACGAGGTCAAGCTGCTCAAGGCGCACTCAAGGGCCCGCACCCCTGTAGCTAGGGTTTCAAAGCTTATGAAGCGATCCGAAGGCTCCCTAAGGCAGAAAGCGTCCACCTTGGGGATTGGCTTGGGTCACCAGCGCTGAGATGGGATCAAGCTTCGGAAATCGACCGGTGTGATGATCGAGACCGTCAGGCGGCGTGCGATTACTGGCCAGTTGGTCGTCTCAGGCTCGGCGCCGACGGTTAGGTCGCGCGGCGAACGAGCTGACCGGCTTCTCCGTCGGTCCGGTTACTTGACCTAAACCCGACCGATTGTCGTGTTCAATCAGCGACTCAAGCGAATCGCTCGTCGCAACGTGCTGCTTAGGCGCTGAATATAGATTTGCCGGGCCCGGAAAATACGTTGTGCGAGCGCGTCGATGGACGGCAGGCACACGTCGTTCGCGGCTAAGCCATCTGCCGCTGCGTCCATCCTTCTCAAGGCGCGGCGACTGAAACCTAGAATGCCCCAAGCGGGAGAGATTGGTACCCTGTTTCCGACCCCGTGGGCGCTGGATCGCCCCCTTGAAGTTGCATGCCGGTAAGCCGCAGACAAAAGAGAACCGCGGTCCGGCCTACGACGAAGTAAAAGGAACTCCGGCGGGAGATGTGCGTCCGGCAGGCGCAGAAGCGTACAAGCGTTTGTATGTTCATGGGCAGCCGCGCTGGCATCCGCTTGTGTTCGGGATGATGTGAGGTGAGCGAAGCGGCCGTGAACGCTGTTCATCGTCGTGATCGAGACCATGGATATCGCCGCCGCGACTGCCGCGCGAATATCGTGGCGGCGGCGTCAGAGTTCACGACCGGTAAAGAGACCTGAATTGCGGGTCGCACGCGCTAGCAGTGTTTGCGGCAGCATCGTCTCACCTGACATCATCGAAGAACGATTGCGTCTGACGTCCCGCGGCCGGAACGCTCGTCCAACTGCACGATCGATATGTTGCCTCAGGCAATTTTAAGCGTGTCGCCGCCGATTTCGCGGTTGCAAGGGCAGAGCTCATCAGTCTGTATCGCATCCAGAACGCGTAACGTGTCGGTGGGGCTGCGGCCGACATTGAGGCTAGTCGCATAGACATGCTGGATCGTGTTCTCAGGATCGACGATGAAGGTATAGCGATGTGCGATGCCATCACGCGAGCGCACTCCAAGGCCATCGACCAGTGCGCCCTTGGTGTCGGCAAACTGCCAGATGGATAGACGGTGCAGGTCCTTATGGTCACGCCGCCAGGCGAGCTTGCAAAACTCGTTATCGGTCGACCCACCAAGCACGATTGCGTCGCGACCGGCGAAATCCTTCGTCAGGCGGGCAAACTCGGCGATTTCGGTCGGGCAGACGAATGTGAAATCCTTCGGGTAAAAGAAGATGACTTTCCATTTGCCGGGGAAACTTCTCTCAGTCAGCGTCTCGAAAGCGCTTTGCCCATCCTCCTCCTGCAGGTGAAAGCCGGGCTTCACGCCTATGATGTCGAACGGCGGCAACTTACTTCCAATTCCAAGCATATTGTCCTCACAACATCGGGTCACACGGAACATCGTTCCACGACTGAGCAAGCAATATGCCACCCGATCTGGCGGCAAGTGCCCGCCATGCCCGTCGTGGAACATTCGCCTTTGATGGTGGCGATGTCCTCGAGCCCGATCTGCAACATGTCGTCTCCTCAATTGTCTCGGGCGTAAGGCGCGGGATTTCCCGTTTGTGCTCCTTGGCCGGCGCTCGCAGTGGAATCCGAGCGCCGAGGCTTTGTCGGGTTTCTGTCAGAGCCCTTGCGGCTGTCCGGTCCGCCACAGCACGCCGGCGTCCGAGGCCACGCTGTTAGTCGAGGGTGATCAGAGGCTTAATGCAGGTGCGAAGGAAATGGCACGCCAGTTGCTAACTGGATGGAGCAACAACGAGCGAGGGCTGAGGGCACGCCGACGCTGATGGCGAGCGATGGCCTCCTTCCCGAAACTCGTGTGCCCATGGTTTCTACGAGAGTAACAGGCTCGCGCATTCGGCGCGAAAAATTAGCAATCGGTTGATGGAGAGCAACATGTCTTCGCTGAGACAAATCGCGTTTTATGGCAAGGGTGGCATCGGCAAATCGACGACGTCGCAAAATACGCTGGCGGCCCTTGCTGAGCTGGGCCAAAGGATTCTGATCGTCGGCTGCGATCCCAAAGCGGACTCGACTCGCCTCATCCTGCACGCCAAAGCGCAAGACACCATTCTGAGCCTGGCGGCGAATGCCGGCAGCGTCGAGGACCTCGAAATCGAGGACGTCATCAAGCTCGGCTACAGGGACATTCGATGCGTCGAGTCCGGTGGTCCGGAGCCGGGGGTCGGCTGCGCCGGACGGGGCGTGATAACGTCCATCAACTTTCTGGAAGAGAATGGCGCTTATGAGGACATCGACTACGTCTCTTACGACGTGCTCGGCGACGTCGTCTGCGGCGGCTTCGCGATGCCTATCCGTGAGAATAAGGCACAGGAAATCTACATCGTGATGTCCGGCGAGATGATGGCGATGTATGCCGCCAACAACATCTCCAAGGGTATTCTGAAGTATGCGAATTCCGGCGGCGTGCGTCTCGGCGGGCTGATCTGCAACGAGCGGCAGACCGACAAGGAGCTGGAGCTTGCCGATGCTCTTGCCAAGAAGCTCGGTAGCCGGCTGATCTACTTCGTGCCGCGCGACAATGTCGTGCAGCACGCGGAGCTGCGCCGAATGACGGTGCTGGAATACGCGCCGGACTCGAAGCAGGCGGATCACTATCGCAATCTCGCGACCAAGATCCACAATAATGCCGGACAAGGCGCTATCCCGACGCCAATCAGCATGGACGAGCTCGAAGATATGCTCATGGAGCACGGCATCATCAAGCCCGTCGACGAGAGCCAGGTCGGCAAGACCGCTGCCGAGCTCGCCGCTATTTCGGCATAGTTCATGTTGTCGGCCTTCTCGATCCGGGAAGGCCGACATCGTCCACTCAGAAGCTGTGCGAAAGTTATGATCGGCACACAAGGAAAAACAGCCGACACGATCTCATCTCGCGTATCGGTAGCTCACGCCGCCGAGCAGCGCGACGCGAGTGAGCTCTACCAGCTTCTGACCGGGCGCCATCCGGCAGAAGTCGACATCAGCGACAATGATGACTTCGATCACCATGTGCTCGCTTGCATTCTGGCCACATCAGCCATGGATGGCGGCCAACTTCCCGAGCGGGCTGGCTTGACCAACCAGGAGCTCAATGCGCTGTTGGTGCAATACTTCCCATCCACCCCGGTCAGGAGCTGTACCTGGCGCGATCAGTCCGCCTTACCGGCGCCTGACGAGACAGTTATGGTACGCGACCTCCTGCTTGCGCAACGTTCCACTCATGGCGAGGTTGGCGGCTGGCTCGCGACGATGATCGCGCGGCGCGCCATGGAGCCTAATCACTTGTGGGAAGATCTCGGTCTGCGGAAGCGGGATGAATTGTCCCGTGTCCTCATGCGCCATTTCAGGCCGCTGGCGGCTCGCAATACGAAGAACATGCGCTGGAAGCGCTTCTTCTATCGCATGCTATGCGAAGATGACGGCCTGGTGATGTGTACCACGCCGGTCTGCACGGAATGCAATGATTTTGATCTTTGCTTCGGCGAAGAGAGCGGGGAGAGCCGGATGGCCGGACGTCGGCGGGATCATCTGCGCCGCCTTGATGACACCGTCCAAGCCGTCCCAAGCTTGAAAGGCTGAGTTCATTATTGATACCCCTCTTTGGCGCCATTGCGGGTATATCCTACGAGCTTTCGGCCACCTGTCGCATGGGGTGAAAACAGACCGGGGCAAACGATTGCGCGTACCCGACCCACGGGCCGAGGCGGCGTCTGATGATCGCGGGTTGATATCTGGCGGAGCCGACAACGCGCCGCTGAAGGAAGTTGCCGTCGCACTCAGACAGCTCTGTTGCGTTGATACCGGCGTGCTGCTATCCGAACTGGGAAAAAGTCGCGGTCGTCGTTGCAGCCGCTGCGTCCCGTACCGTCCCGCTCAACAAGGCGATTGTCGACGAGCATGTCTTGACCAATGAATCCGGCATCCACGTCCACGGGCTGTTAAAGGACCTGGCGCAGCTACGAAGGGCTAGACCCGGGGCTGCTCGAGCGCTCCCCCCGGATTATGATCGGCAAGCATTCAGGGTTCGCCGCGATTACCTTGCTGCTATCGTGCAACTTTCTTTCGGCGCCGAGCAAAGCGAAACCATCCCCGCGCCCGTCCGCAAGCATGCCATCGAGCACCAAGGTCTGGTTGCGCAGGAAACGGTGGTGGCGATTTGGCGCGACATTCACGAGAGCTCGCTCGTCAACAGCGAATCAGCCACGCGCGTCGCGCGATCGGTTGAAACATTCCAGCCTGGTCGTTTCTGGGCGCGGATCGAGATGGAGGCTGAGAATGACGACGGATGGGATCCTTGCGCGATTGAACAAGGCCTCGGCGGCAGAGGATTTTTTTGCACTGCTCGGCGTCGAGTACGATGCGAAAATCGTCGATGTGGCGCGGCTTCACATCCTGCGTCGCATGGGCCAATATCTCGCAGGCGAGGAGTTGACTGGTGCATCTGATCCTGAGATCACCGCGCGTTGCAAGACCACGCTTGAGCGCGCCTATGCCGACTTCGTCACGTCCTCCCCGATCGAACAGCGCGTATTCAAGGTGCTGAAGGATGCGACCGCACCACAAGCGAACATGCATCCCGCATTGGTCCAGCTCGATTTGTTGGAGTGAATTGAGCTCATATGTCGTGCTCTGGACCGTGAAGGTCCCGAGAGCCTGACAGCAAGCCATGGCTTCGAATTCAAGCGGAAAGCTGCAGTTGCGGCCTCGCGGATCCGCAGTTCATCACCACGGCTCCTTAGGGGCCAATCACGACTCGCCGCCGATATTTCCATCCTTTCGAGCTGGTACGCAGGTGTGCCTATCTCCTGCAATCATGCGCCGGCAGCGGGACCGCACATGTTGCGCGGAAAACTCAGCAAGGTTCAGATGAGTGTCTTCTGTCGCATTCCGGACACGGGTCAGTACGGTCTCGAATGTTTCGACCTCGTGAGAGGCCGCCAATCCGACTTACTTCTTCAGTAAGATTTGAAATAGCGGCCAATTTTCATCGCCTGCGCAATTGGTACGACAATTGCTGACATATGCTCAGCTAGTTTGGAGCAGCGCATGCACGTCTTGGTTCGCATCGATTTTATTTTTGACGCCGCGCAGGTTCGCGCGCGCTGCCTGCCGGCACCATAATGCGTCGCGGCGCCAAAGCGATGGTCGCATACCTGGCTGAGCTGAAAGGTGCGTTTGATTCGTGCGCCCCCGTTGGCCGATCCCTGGCCGAGGTTTCGCGGGGAGAGCCGTTGCTCAACAGCGCCGGCCGTGCGGCGCTGTTGACCGGGCGCCTTGAGCGCCGCCCCTCCTGTCCTCGCCAGGAGTTGCGGGCCTGTCGCTATGATCGGCAAGAAACAAGCGCACTCGGAGCAATGAGATCGCGCTTCCACCGGCAACGACGCGGCCGACAATCGTACCAGCCGAGCCCCTCGCAGGTCCTTGATCTGTTGCACCTCGGTTGCATCTCTAAGATGAGGAGGACCAATCGATCGGCACGCCTGACCGGCCCGGTCGGTGCCTTAGGAGTGCCGGGAACCAAACCGTCGTCCCAGAATGCCGCATCCGGAACGAACCGGAAGCGCGTGCTTCCGGGCTCGTCGTCAAGGTCCAGCAACGGCTGTATCGGCCCCACGCTGCTGCCAGGCCGTGCTGACGCGATGCCGGCCGGCATCCGGCCCGACGCTTAACTGAAGAAATCTTCAAGGCAAATTCCAACCTGGAGGCGGAGCATGCGCCGCTGGCGAGCCGCTACTGAATGCGAATGGGAGTACAGATGATGAGCACCGCACCGAAAAGTGCAGCTCCGGCCGCGGGTGGTGGTCGCGCGGCGACCAAGAGGGAACTGCCCGAGCGATTTAAGCCGTATAAGCACGTCTGGGTTTTCATCGAGCAGGAACGCGGGGTTGTGCACCCCGTCTCATGGGAGCTGATGGGGGCCGGCCGCCGGCTCGCCGACAAGCTCAATGTTGACCTCGCCGCGGTTGTCATCGGCCCGGTCGGGGAGACAACGCAGCAGGCGGTCGCCGAATCCTTCTGCTACGGCGCCGACCTCGCCTATATCGTCGCGGACAATCTCTTGGCCGATTATCGCAACCAGTCCTATACGAAAGCCCTGTCAGAGCTGGTCAACACTTATAAGCCGGAAATCCTACTCCTAGGGGCAACAACACTCGGCCGCGATCTCGCCGGCTCAGTGGCCACCACATTGCTCACCGGCCTAACTGCGGACTGCACCGAGCTCGATGTCGATGCCGACGGCTCGCTTGCGGCGACCCGGCCGACGTTTGGCGGCTCACTGTTGTGCACGATCTACACACTCAACTATCGTCCACAGATGGCAACCGTCCGTCCGCGCGTGATGCCGATGCCCGAGCGCGTGACAGGCGCCGTCTCGCGCGTCATCTCGCATCCGCTCGGGCTTGTAGAAGAAGATATCGTCACAAAGGTCCTGTCCTTCCTGCCAGACCGCGATTCTGCAAAGTCCAACCTTGCCTATGCCGACGTGGTCGTCGCTGGAGGGCTCGGTCTGGGATCGCCTGAAAATTTCCAACTTGTACACCAGCTCGCGGACTTGCTTGGCGCCGAATATGGCTGCTCGCGGCCGCTGGTCCAGAAGGGCTGGGCCACCTCGGACCGACAAATCGGCCAGACCGGGAAAACCATCCGGCCAAAGCTCTATATCGCGGCCGGCATTTCCGGCGCTATCCAGCATCGCGTCGGCGTGGAGGGCGGCGACCTCATCGTTGCCATCAACACTGACAAGAACGCTCCGATCTTCGACTTTGCCCATATCGGCATCGTCACCGACGCCATTCGACTGTTGCCGGCATTGACCTCTGCATTCCGCGCGCAGCTATCGCCGCACTCGCACGACCGCATCGCTGGCTAGGGGAGCTTGTTATGATTCAGGAAAGATTCGACGCCATCGTCGTCGGTGCTGGCATGGGCGGGAACGCGGCGGCGCTTACAATGGCCGAGCGGGGTCTGAAAGTGCTGCAGCTGGAACGCGGCGAGTATTCCGGGTCGAAGAACGTGCAAGGGGCCATCCTTTATGCCGATATGCTGGAGAAGCTGATCCCGAATTTCCGAGAAGATGCGCCGCTTGAGCGGCATCTAGTCGAGCAACGCTTCTGGATCGTGGACGAGCGTTCGCACACCGGGATTCACTATCGATCCGATGATTTCAACGAGGAGAAGCCGAACCGCTACACCATCATCCGTGCCCAGTTCGATAAATGGTTCTCCCAGAAGGTCCGCGAGGCCGGCGCTACGGTGCTGTGCGAGACCACGGTGACCGAGCTCCTCCAGGATTCCCATGGCAGGGTCGTCGGGGTGCGCACAGACCGCGATGGGGGTGAAATCCATGCAGATGTTGTCGTGCTGGCCGAGGGGGTGAACGGAGTGCTCGGGACGGGTGCGGGCTTAAGAGGGCGGCCGAAACCGGACAAGGTCGCACTCGCGGTTAAGGAGATGCATTTTTTGTCGCGTGAGACAATCGATGCTCGCTTCAATCTCAAAGGCGACGAGGGGCTCGTCATCGAAGCGGCAGGAACCATCTCCCGCGGCATGACCGGTATGGGCTTCATCTATTCCAATAAGGAATGCATCTCGCTCGGTATTGGCTGTCTTGTTGCCGACTTCCAGCGTACCGGCGAGACACCTTACGGCCTGCTCGAGGGTTTCAAGCGTCACCCCTCCGTCGCGCCGCTCATCGAAGGTTCGGAAGTCAAGGAATATTCTGCGCACTTGATACCCGAAGGAGGGTACAGGGCGATCCCGCAGCTTTGCGGGGAGGGCTGGGTGGTCGTCGGAGACGCCGCCCAGCTTAACAACGCGATCCATCGCGAGGGGTCCAATTTGGCGATGACGTCGGGCCGTATCGCGGCGGAAGCGATCTGCCTTATCAGATCGCGAAAAGATCCGATGACGGCCAAAAATCTTTCACTTTACAAGAAAATGCTAACTGATTCTTTCGTGATCAAAGACCTGAAAAAGTACAAGGATATGCCGGCACTCTTGCATACCCACTCGCAGAACTTCTTTCTCACATATCCGCAGCTCTTCTCCAGGGCGATGCAGGATTACGTGCGCGTCGACGGCACACCAAAGCTCGAGAAAGAGAAGCTGATGCTGAGCTCATTCATCAAGGCGCGGTCTTGGAGTGGGCTGTTTAGCGATGCCCTGCGCATTGCCCGGGCCTGGCGGTGATCCAAACCTAAGACAACGACGAAACGACGGAGCCAGAAACAATGCCGAGCGAGCCATCCCAACGTGTCGAGGATAAACTATTCTACAACCGTTATCTTGTCGATTCCGGCCGTGCCCATATCAAGGTGCGTCCGCACACCACGCCATCCTCGCGGCTCTTGTCGATGTTGAAGGCCTGTCCTGCACGGTGCTACGAGCTCAGCGATAAAGGTCATGTTGAGGTGACAGTCGACGGGTGTATCGAATGCGGCACCTGCAGGGTGATCTGCGAAGAAAGTGGTGATGTCGAGTGGAGTTACCCACGCGGCGGTTACGGTGTCCTATTCAAGTTCGGTTAAAACTTCGGGTGAGAGCCCTGCCACGGCGGCTACGTCGTTCTCGCGATGCAACTAAATCACGCGTGAAATCGGCGTTAACCCGGTCACGTTCGACCGGTGTCCCAATCTTTCCATCTACCCGGCGGGCCCTTGCATGTGGACAAACGCAGTTTTCGGTTTCCGCTATAATATTCCCGAAGATAGCCAAAGCGAGCGGATCCGAAGCAAGGGTGCAAACGCAACCTCGTCCGTCTCGGATCTGGTCCACGGTCTGGTTGTCTTCCGGAATATCTGGCCGGTTTCGTCCTCCCTGGAAGGTTGGCGGTGATCCGCCCGCCGCCACCGGCTCGCTGCCTATCACCTACTGACGGAATGTTGGAAGCAGGCCTTCGCTCGCCGTAGCCACGACCCGACAACATGCCATCCGCGCCTTGTAGACTAGAGAAGCACGAGCGCATCACGAAAATAGCCCATTCTGAGTCCTTCGCGCGACCGCCGGTTCCGCGTTCGTCAGGCGGACTGCGCGCATGCACCACACAACTTTGCACTTCCATTCCGCTGTATCGCCGGGATATATCGTCCGCCGGAGAGCATGACGATGGTTCGGGTACAAAATAGCAGGGCAGGAGCTAACGCGTGGCGAGCAGATGCAGGGCGTGAGAGTTCGATTGGCGACATTCAGGCTGGCATAGTCGAACTGAGAAGCTTGCCGCGCGAGAAGCTCGCGGATGCGGCGTTCATGCTCTCGATGAATGCACGAAGCCAGCGCGAGTTGATACGAGAGGCAATCGAGAAGCGCGCCGCGGTCGAGTTGGACTTTGATCCGCCGGCGAAAGGGGATTTGGCGACCTATCTCGCCAATGATGTGGTCTCGACCTTACGCGACCACGTTGCTGAACTTCCGACCTTGATGGACCTCTTGGTTCAGCGAGCGCCTGACGTCGGCTTCACCGTCCATCGGGAGGAGGCCGTTTCGCTGCTCGCCGCAATCGTTCGCGAACAGCGGCTCGAAGGAGTCCTTGAAGGCCTCAGGCTCGCCGGCCTTCTGAACGAGCCAGCTAAGCATCGCCATGGCGGGTTCTGTTCAGAAGTGGATTTGGGGGAAGTTGCCGCCCGCACGTGAGTGGCGAGGGCGCTTTGAGGACAATCCCTGCAGATGGAATGTCTACAGGCAACAGCGACGTCGGATATCTCGGCGCCTGCTTGCGAGGTCAAAACCGCTTGAAATTCGCGGCGCAGTTCCTTGTCGTCCGTTTATCGCTGACGCGGAGCTGCCATGCACGCTCCATGGCAGTCCCGAGCGCGTATAGCTCGGCGACCGTCGCGTTAGTCAACCCGAGGACCGCGGTTCGGAGCTTTCATGTTCAGTTGTAGCACGCGCGGTGCGCTGCGCTCCTCGATCCTGGAGCCTTTCGCTAACAGCCAAGCAAGGGAAATCACCGAAGGAGACGTCGACCGAGCCGCGGCGATGTGTCAAAAGCGGCGAAAGGCGATCGCTCATAGCGAGGCGCTCTGGTGAAATCGACCGTCCTTGTTCCGGTCATCACTGGCCGCGCGCTGGCGAACGACGGGGGAAGGGCAAGTATTCCGCGAGCTACTCGGCAACAGCGGACAAGCTCAGTGGCGGTCCGCCGCAAACTGACAAAGGGTCTTCTCGGGTCACGCTGGATCGTCGGGGTGAACGCTCTGCCGCGCGTCTGCCATACACTCATGATCGTTGATCGATTTCCGGAGAATTGCGCCGGAAGTCGCCTCGCCTATTTGCTGGGTCGCGAGCCGCACCGGGATTTCGTCGAACCTCGCGTGCACGAGCACGGCGAAGGCTTGGCCAAAACACGCCGCCGCGTGCGCCGAACAGCGTGTTCCGCGCAACTACCGGGCCTGATACGTTAGTAGGCCCGCTCAGACGCCAGGAAAGCGCCTCGCGTGCTGTGACCAGCCGCACTTCACTGAGCTGCTGCAATAGTCTGACCGCATCCGATCGCAACTTCCATCGCGATCAGCACGACTATAACCCTCCAGACGCAGCGAGCGCCGTGTCTTGATGATGCCCGTCGGCGCGTTGGCCGTTCCGGAGATGGCCCGCAGTTTGCGCTGGAGCATCTCAAGCCGCTCCTTCAATTCGTATCCGTCTTTCAGGCGCGAATAGAGCCGCTCCAGCGCCGGCTTGCCCCAGAGTGCGTCGGGCTTCTCGGCAATGGCTGCGCGGCCCGCCACACGCTGCTGGACCAGGAGCGCATCGCCGATCAGCTGGAGAATGCCCTTGGGTCCTCGCGTGGTCGGCCGCGCTCGGCTAGTTCGCGTGCAAAGGGTGTCTTCGCGCCGGCGGCCGCAGGATTTCCGATTCAAGGAGGGAGGTAGAACGATTGTTCGAAACGGCACAGGTTGAGCAAAGACGGGGCACCCATGTGTGTCCAATTTCATCCAGAGTATGTCAGCTAACTCACACGGCGAGCCTTGCGGGGACGGAACGTTTCAATGCGCAATCAGAGGCTTAAGCGCGGTGGCGGGGGTGGCATAGCTGTTGCTATCGAAGTCCCGCAGACCGAGCGGAGGCTATGTCCACACCCGGTCCGACATGGCGGAAGCAGGACGTTAGCGGTCGACCCAGGTGCGGAAACTGAAATGCCGTTTCGAGCGGTCTCCACACAAGGCCCGAGTAAAAAGGCAAGAGGGACCTGGACCATGCATATCGAACCGGGAATAGTAACAGGCGCCAAGCTTGTGTTGAGCTACGCCATAGGCCTTGCGACGTGCTGCGTCGCCGCCAAGCTTCTGGTCGAGGCTATGCGCGAGCGGGGCGCTCTGTCATTTGCCCTGCAAGCCATCGCCGCGACGCTTGTGTTCATGTTCTTCGAGATCCTGCCGCACTTTGCGGTTGGCGTCTCCGAGGTGCGCTTCGTCCCCGGCTCGATGCTGTTTCTGTTGTTCGGCGCAGCGGCGGCTGCGTTTGGTCTTGCGCTCAGCCTGTTGCTGGAAAACATACTCTTTGTTCCGGCCGACCTGCCGCAATTTGGTATGAATGCCACGACGCTTCTGGTGCCGTTGTTTGCGATGCAGGCGCTCGCCAGTCGGCTCATCCCGTCCAACACCGCGCATCGCGATCTGCAGTACAGCAAGGCGCTTGCCCTCTCGACGGCGTATCAGTCTGGTATTGTTGTCTGCGTCACGTTTTGGGCCCTCTACGGCGCCGGCTTCGGCGCCGCCAATCTCTATAATATCGCATGGTTCGGGGTTTCCTACGCACTTGTGTCCCTGGTCCAGCTAGAGGTTGAGATGGCTGTGCTGGCGCTCGCGAAACAAGTTGGGCGGCGTGACTGCGGGCGGAGTTGTCGCCAACCGCCTGTAGAAGGCATGTTGCCGTTGATAACAACGATGGCCGTCGGAGCGCCCGTTTTGCTCAAGCGATGCATACGCTTTCCCTTACAGTTGCCGTGAGCAGCGACCGCGGACGGCGCGTGCTTGCTGCTATCGGTGCCAGAAAGGCGGCCGAGCTTATGCTCATTTCGGACAAGGCCACCGGGAAATCTTATCACGCCGACTTGCGGCCGGCCGTCTGCGCCTGCCTCGTCGCTAATCAGCGGACGCGCACGACGGAGTGCGTCCTGCCAGTGCGCGATGCAGCCGAGGCGGACTGCCGCAATGACGTGGAGCACGGGCCCGATTCGCTCAGCGCAGCAGCCGGGTCGCACAGCATCGCGGGCGAGGTTGGAGGTGAGAGGAGGGGTGCGCTGCTGATTCAGGAGGAATCATCTGTCGAGCGATCTTACCTACGGAACATTAGCACTGCTGCGATCGAGCGCCTTTGGCCACTTGGCAGCGCTCTGCTGCGCTCGTCGGGAATGGTTGCGGTCCGACAAAGAAAATCGCCATGCCAGGCTTGATCGTGGTGTTGACCATGCTCGCACTGTTCAGCATCGTCCTGGCCGGCGGGCTGACGGGGCCGGCAAAGGTCATCAGCACCGACACCCTTGAAATCAACAGAACACGCGTTCGACTCTGGGGCATTGACGCGCCGGATGAGACCCAAATGTGTCGAGATATCAAGGGCAATCCATATCAATGTGGCCTCAGGGCCGCGCGCGATCTTGAAAGCTTCGTTGAAGATCGCGAAGTCAGTTGCGTGCCAGTCCTGGAGGATGAGTGTGGACGGACGATAGCGACCTGTTCAGCTGGTGGCACCGATATTGGAGAATGGTTGGTGCGCAACGGTCTCGTGCTCGAGTGGAAGCAATACTCCAGGGGACGATACTATGCTGCGCAACGCGCGGCCGATCGTGCCGGGCTGGGCTTATGGGCGGGCAGCTTTGCCGTACCTTGGTTATATCGAGCCTGCATTCGGTTGGGTGGTCGACCAGCCAGCTGTTCTGACGACGCGAACGCACATCCTTGATGGCTACCCCTGCACCAGAATACGCGGTTGCTCCGCGTGAGGTGACAGTCACGGGCGAGCTGGCTCGATCGGGAGTGAGTCAAGCTCACCACTGCCGCCCAACCATGCTCAACGAGTAGGATGGTCTCGTACTCTTGGGCGGGATGGTCGGAAGCAGTTCGGAGCAAATGAAGACGCTCTGCCGATCATATCGTTCTGTGATGCATCTTCTCCCCTGCAGCTCCGTAGGGCAGACATCGTATGACTCGGGCAAGCGAACTTTCTTAGCCGGCGCCCCGGAGCATCAGCGGCATACCTGGGATCCATTACTGTTCTATTCGTATTCGCGAGTTCGGTGGCGAATTGTTCGTGCCGCTCCGCGTGGTACATCGGGCCAGACGCCATGGCCGTGGGCACGCCGGTTGCCGACGGGCGTATCGTCCTCACCATGGGCGTTCGCGTTGCGACACTGAGGCTAGCGGTCAACGGGTCTCGGCCCAGAGGGCCTGCATCGGCATCTGGTTCACGGCGACTTTCTTCGGCCACAGTATCACCGGGGCCGTTGTCGGCGCAGCGCCCTCGGCGGTGCGCTGGAACGCGCCCAGCTCAATTGTCCACGCCGGACAATCACGGCGGCAAGTCTCCGATCCTTGCGGCGTCGACCTAGTGGGGTCAATGCTTTCGACGTTTTCGTCAGGACACGAGCTTCAGCCCGACAATGCCGGCCACGATCAGTCCGATGCTGGCAAAGCGAAACGCGGCGGCCGGCTCCCCGAACAGGATGATGCCGAGCGCCGCGGTGCCGACCGCGCCGATGCCGGTCCAGACCGCATAGGCAGTTCCAATGGGCAGCGTCTTCAGAGCGAGGCCGAGCAGGATCACGCTGCCAGCCATGGCCACGAGCGTGAGCACGGACGGAACGAGCTTGGTAAAGCCCTCGGTGTATTTGAGGCCAATTGCCCAGGCGACTTCCAGGAGGCCGGCGACCAACAAAATGCTCCAGGCCATGGCGACCTCCGTTCATGGCGGGGTCGTCCCCGCGGCTGATGTGATGATGAGCGGCAAGGCCGTCCTCGCCTGGGCTCCCGATTCGTTTCGATCAGTCAGGGTCAACTGCTCTCAAGGATGAGCATTCCGACCTCAGTGGCTCGGCGAATTCACATGTTCGACAAAGCAGAAAACCGTCCGCGCCGTTCATGCGACTGGCAATCTTGCCAAATGTCGCCCCTTCGAAGAGATCCTTGTGTCTGTCGCGGAGAAGGTTGCCCAGAACGTGCCGTCGCTCAAAATCCATGCAGCAGAAAGTAACGTCGCCGTTTGGGAGAAGAACATTCCGATATTGCCGTTCGTCAGGACATGTCAGCGCTCCAACGATTGGCTGTCGTGCTTCAACCATCCTAAGCTCGCCGCTCGCAGGCCTGCTGCGCGGGGGACGCGAGCGAACGAGCGCTTCGTCAGGTATTATGTCGACTAGTTCGGGATGCACCTCGCCCATGACTATGAAGAGCAGTGACGAAATGCCAGCATCAACAAGTTGACGCATCAAATCGACATAGTTGCGCCTGACGAGACCACTGTCCATATGCGTGCCGTCGTCAAAAACGTGCACCAGGAAACCGCGGAACTGCAACGCACGCAAGCGTCTTAGATCCCGCCCATTCATTCCTACGAGGGTTGTGAAAATCCGGATTCCATGGCCGCACGCGTAGGCATGCTCAACCATTTCGGTGCAAGCCGGATTGAGCCAAGGCTCCGAATACCCGGAAAAGCTGATGTCCACAGTTGCTGGTACGCGCGCCAGGCATCGCTTGAAATCTTGCAAAGAAAAATGCTTCACGTCGGATATAGCTCTTTGCCGTTCGGCGAACTTGTCCTGCGGGCAATAAGAACATCCGACGACACAGCCCGTTGTCGTGGTTACCTCCAAGACCCTGCCGCCACTAATTGCAGAGCGCAGCTCCTGTGCAGTCATCGATTGTATATTATCCACGTCCGCGCTCCGCCATTGGGAACAAAGAGATCTTAAGGGGGCACCCTCGCATTGCATCCCTCATGTCGGTTCGCTCATGCATCATCCTCGGTTCGTCGCCCATCACCGCAACACTTCACGGTCGCAAGCCGCGGCCGCGATAGATGAAGACAGCGCCGACGGCTCACTCACCCTAGCGCCCCCAGTCCAGCAGGATCCGGTGGCTGCCGAGTGCACATGCATCGACGGCATCGATCTAACCTCTCGCTTGTTCCAACAAGCATCACTCATGCCATTGCCGGTATTGTCCATAAGCCGACACATCCGCGATAACTGTCTTCGCAATGGCACAACGGAGGCGCAGCTGCGATCGAAAGCGTACAATATGACGCTATGTACGATTTAAGCTCTCTCGAAATGAGTTGAATCGCAGCCTTCCTATGAAATGTGAGGCCGTTGCCGCCGCCCCAAGGGCCAAGTCATCATCATCGACGTGCATCGGGATCGGCCGCGCGAAGTGCCGACTGGGAATGCACTTTGCCGCAGTCAACAGTGCGAATTCTTTACCACCACTTCATGCACCAAGTCGTGAATCTCAATAGTTGGAAACGCTATACGAGGGAACGGCGTCGTCATGCTCTTCGTATGCTCGGGAGGGCGGCTGGATAAATATCCGGGCGCCAGGGCTACGGTCGGACTTGCGAGGCGTCTTCTCGATGATGGGTCCAGAACAGGAGTGGGGCCGCGCTGGCCTTGCGTACGAATGTTCCGCCCTACGGGCTTCCGACTTTTCTAAACCGCTGGAGCAAGTCGGCGGCGCTAGTAGGGCACGGGCGACTTCACCTATATCTACGGTGTCGCGATGAGCAGTTTCACGGTTGGCTCGGGCGCGGTTCGCTCATCGTCTTTCACGGGGGATCAGTTCACCGACAACCTCATTGCGGTGTTCATCGGACAAAACTCGAGTGGCACGCGCAATTTCGCTTCGACTCCGAGCATCCTGCCGACCTTGATGCGCTTCTCGCTCGGTGTCGCGTACAACGACATCCTCAACCGACTTCGATATCCTTGGCTTCGCTTAAAAGCCTCTTTGTCTCGCCCAGTCGCTTGAAGTCAGGTTGAGCTGGTCCCGGTTGTCTGAACAGAATCTGCGCATCGATAAGTGGAGCGCGTCTGCCGGGGGTATGCTGCCAGGCGGAGCGGCAGCGAGGTGAAGTAGGCTTGATCGGGCGTGCTGCCGTCAAGACTCGAATGGGGACGTCTACTGTTATAAAAGTCGAGATATCGGCCGATCGAATTGCGCGCCTCGTTGACGCTATCATAGGCCCGTAGGTACACCTCCTCGTATTTGAGGCTGCGCCATGGCCGCTCGACGAACACGTTGTCCCGCCATGCGCCCTTGCCGTCCATGCTGATCGCGATGCCGTTGTCGGCGAGCACGCCGGTAAAAGCCTGTCCGGTGAACTGGGAGCCCTGATCCGTATTGAAGATGTCCGGCTTGCCGTGACGAGCCAAGGCATCCTCCAGCGTCTCGACGCAGAAGGCTGCTTCCATGGTGATCGACAGCCGCCACGACAGAACCCGGCGTGTTGCCCAGTCCAGCACCACGGCGAGATAGACGAACCCACTCGCCATCGGGATGTAGGTGATGTCCATCGCCCAGACCTGGTTCGGCCGTGTGATCTCCATGCCGCGCAGCAGATACGGATGGATCTTGTGGCCGGGCTCGGGTTTAGTCGTGCGCGGACGGCGATAGAGCGCCTCTATCCCCATCCGCCGCATCAGCGTCTTGACGTGCCGGCGGCCGATCTTGCACCCCTCGGCAGCCAGCAGGCCTCTCAACATTCGCGAACCGGCGAAAGGGAACTCCAGATGCAGCCAGTCGAGACGCCGCGTGATCGCGAGATCGGCGTCCGGCACCGGACGCGGCAGGTAATAAACGCTGCCGCGGCTGATCTGCAGAATCTCCGCCTGCTTGGTGATCGACAGATCGTGCTCACGGTCGATCATCGCTTTGCGCTCAGCAATCCCGCCTTGGTGAGCGCTTCTTGTAAAAAATCGTTCTCCAGCGTCAGCTCTCCGATCTTGGCGTGCAGCGACTTCACGTCGATCGCAGGCGCGGCAGGCGACATGCTCCCAGAGCCGAAGACCCCGGAAGCGCCACCCTCCAACTGCGCCTTCCACGCCGTAATCTGATTGGGGTGGACGTCGAACTGCTCGGCAAGCTGAGCTATCGTCCGGTCGCCCTTGACGGCGGCAAGCGCCACCTTTGCCTTGAACGCCGGTGTGTGGGTCCGGCGCGATCGTCTGTTCATGGTCTCTCCTGTTCACGGCGATTATCGCCGCGTTTCAGGCAGAAACTCCACTTATCGTCTTGTTCAAATTTGCGGAGCCGGCTCTTTTCGCAGACGTCACAGAAATCCAGGCAAATGGCGACCCCCATCAAAGCACCTTCGGTGGCCAGGACACATACACGGTCACCCGCAGTGATGTTTTCCGTTCCCCAACCATCGTGCGCGTAGGGGCGATCTTGTCGTAGATCAGGCGCTCCTCTCCATAGCCGTTGTAGATCCGGGCTCGGTTCACGATCCCATGGTCGGTTGTCTCGTGCCAGGTCCCTGGAATTAGAATTTCGTGAGCTTCCAGCTCGTCCGTAATGTCGCGATCTCGAACGAGCTTGAGGATGTGCTCGCGCAATTCCGGCGAGACGGTTAACTCGGGCCACACAATCGCGATGCAGTTCTCCTTCAGAGCCTGATCGATCTGCTGAGAAATGGTGTCCTCAGCTGACGGTGCGTTAGTGCCAGAGATGATGAAGCGCTTATCGCACTCTGTTGAACAGAGCTCCGGCTGGAGCTCTGGTGCCTTGAACAGGCAAGCGCCCACCTTCCATTCACTCGCATCCGATGCGGTACTATGCAATGTGCGAGTATCCACGACCTGCACCGGGTAGCCCTTTATCACTGAGGGCAGGATCCGATGAAAGAGCAGGCCCCGTTTCGAGTAGGCTTGCAGCCTTCGAGCCGGACGCAATGCGCTCACGCCCTGCCGCGGAATGAACCAGCATCTAAGCTGCTCGACGTGCCACTCACTCGGCTGATCGGCCAATGAGACCGCCGATCAGCAAGCGCGCGATCAAGTTCCCGTATCAGGCCGCCCATTCTTACGGCTGCCAGTTCAGCCGTCTCATAGGATAGCGACCACGAGAGATGGCCATCTCCTATTGAGCCGGTGAAGCTCTCTCGTGCGTCCTCGATTCGCTTTTCTGTAAGATTTCGGTAGGCCTTGTGCACGCTTCCGGGAGCATTCCGAAACAGCGCGTCGAGCTCAATCAGAGCTTTCCTGAGATCATCCCGACTGGCATTCGTGATTAGCTCCTGTCGTTCGGCAAGCTCCCGCGCCTCTTTCTTCCAGGCATCAAAAAATTCTTCCAGGCATCAAAAACTGACGTTTCGGCTCGGTTGTCCACGCGCCCAGGCAAAATTTTCGTCCCAATCACCACCACCAATATATTCCATCGATAGGCGTGCGCCGACCAATTTGCAATTGGCCCGACCAGTTGCTCACACTTCATCGCCGGTGCCGAGCCGCCACAACCGAGCCGCTTTCGCAGAAGTGTACGGCCGCAGTGAAAACCTGCGCAAAATCCTGCGGGGACAACGAAAAGCTGCATTGTTGTCACGATGCTATTGACGAACCCATGCGGACTGTTTTTCAATGTGCACGGGAGATCCGCGGTGCTCAGGCACGCGGACGGGGGCGTTCATATGGGGATATTCAGCCGAGCCGCGGCTGGCATTGGCATCTGCCTTGCCGTGAGCGGGTGCACCAGCCTGTATCATATTCATGACCCGCAGACAGGTGTGATCACGGCGGGTGAGCTGCCGTACTTTCTCAAGTCGATCAGGTGTGAGGTCGTGACTTTCTACCAGCTCGAACGCGAGAGGCGAAAGGAATACCTGAAGATCTACAAGAGGCGGCCTGAAGAGGCGTTCGATAGGTACGCTCATTTTGACATCGACCCCTTCCTGTACGGCACATTCTTTCTGGAGTTGAAGGTGACCGATACCGGCGGGCTCGGATCCGGTACGGCATTCGACTACAAAAGGATTCTGAGCGTGAGCAGTAATGACGTGACCCATGTGGGCCCCACTGCTTCAGCCCAGGATACCTATGACCTGATCTGGTCATTTCTGATGAAGCAGAACGCCCAGCTAGCTTCCGATACGGCGCCGGCGCCGGCGGATCCAGCAAGGTATGAGCGTGGCTGCTATCGAGGAGCGCCTGCGGACTTGATCGAACTCGAGGGCCTCGCCGAGCATAAGTATCCGGAGCCCGCCGCCTACAAGCGTATCATTGTCGATGCATCCAAGCCGCTCGCAGCTTGGTTACGGGACAACGCGATCCTCATAGCCGCCAACAATCTCACGCCGGCCATGCCTTCGGAGAGCGCGGAGCCGGCGCAAATGACGTACACGTTTTCAGTCCAGGTTACTGGCGGCGTCGAGGCAAAATACTCTCTCACTTCTTCGCGCTGGACGCCTGCCTCAGTCCAGGCGTCGGCCTCCGCTCAGCAGTTCAGTAATCTCGGAATCTACATCAACGGTCCGAATGCCGTCCTTGCTAACGGAGCCAAATCCGGGTCCGCCGGCTATGCGGACAAAACGCCGCCGCTTGGATCAAAGGACAATCCAATTTACACGGCACCCTCGCCGGGAGGAGAAAAGTCGCAGGAATTCCAAGGAGGAGCCGGGTCCACCGGGCGCCGTACGGGCGCTGGGCCTCGGACAAATGGTTTCATTGTGGCGCCAGTTCCTGTGTTCCCGCCGACCCCTACACCGACGCAGTAGGAAAATGTTTCGCCTGTGGCTGCCCAGATTCGTTCTGTTGCTCGTTCTCTTGTTCTGCTGGGCGGCGAACGCTCAACCTGCGCTTCCTTCGGGAGTCTCCGAAATGGAATTGTACGGCACGGTCATCCGCGGCTCGAAATGGGACATCAAAGAGATACCGGTCTGCTGGGAAAACCTGCAGCCGAAGGATCAAAAGTATGCCGATCTTGTTCGAAAAGCGGTTGCGGAAACGTGGGAGACTGCGGCGCAAGGTGGCGTGTGGTTTGCGAAGACTTGGCCGTCCTGTACGGGCGGCGCGCCAGGTGTGCACGTGCGGGGCGCTGATGAAGGCGCCCACACCGACATCATCGGCAAGTATCTCGACGGCAAGCCATCGGGCATGACTCTCAATTTCAGTTTCGATCATTGGAGCAAAGGCTGTCGGCATAGACGCGAGTTCTGCATCCGTGCGGTTGCAGTCCACGAGTTCGGACATGCTCTTGGTTTCACGCATGAACAGAACCGCGACGATGCGCCGGAGCAGTGCCGCAACGAGAAAGCTTCTGGCTCGGTCGGCGATTATAAAGTCACCAAGTACGACCCCAATTCCATAATGAACTATTGTAATCCAGCATGGAACGGAAACGGACAGCTCAGCCCTCTCGATATCGCCGCTGTCAGGACATTCTATCCGTCCTGACACTCGGTCTTTTGGTATCCATGAGCGCTCCCGCGCAGGCGGATCGCGCGGCAGTGCAAATTGCAGCGCGTTACAACGTCAGGACGGTTCACGTCCAGTTCGTTGGCGTGATGTACAACGACAAGCAGGAAGTCGGCGGCGGCTCCGGGCTGCTCATCGGCGACAGCCTCGTGCTGACCAACAGTCATGTGATCGGACGCGAGGAGAACTATAAGAGCTTCGAAGTCAATGCCCGTCTCGGGTCGCGCAATGCGAACCCGATCAAGGTCACTGCGGTTCATCGCGACGATGCCAGAGACTTGGCTCTTCTCGAGCTGTCGCAGCCCGCCGGAAACAGCGGAGGCGCCTCTCGTTGTCCGATGCCCGTGATCGATGACAACCAGCAAGCCCCGATGGGGACTCAGCTTTATCTGCTCGGTTATCCGCTCGATCTGGATCTGAGCATATCGAGCGGTCTGATAAGCAACCAGACTAGCCCGAACGGTCGCTGGCAAACGAACACGATCATGAACGTCGGCAACAGCGGCGGCCCCGCATTCAACGAGTTCGGCGCCCTGCTGGGGATCGCAGTTGGCGGCATCGTCAAGTGGAACGAGGCGGATGTTGTTGGCGTCAACTTCATCATTCCCGCCACCGTGATTGCTGCAAGCCCTCTGTACAGCATGATCGCGGCCATTCCAAAGCCTTCTGTTTGCTGGACCAAGTGGGTCGAGACAACGATCTCGTTTGAGAACTGGACCAAACTGAATTCCACGCATGTGCAGACGCAAGCCAATGCCGGTGTGAAGATCCCCGAAATCCTCTCCGGAGCGATCCATACGCTTCTGCCCGAAGACCGCCGCCTCATCGTGAACGTCCCGGTGTCGCAGCTCGTCGACCCGAAGCTGATCGAGCGGGCGTATACGGTAGACAAAACCAAGGACGATCACCCGGTCGTATTTGCGGAGCATTCGGCGGACTATGCCGAGATTTTCCCGGCTGAGCCCGGCTACCGCATCACAGGGTGCACGTGGCACGTTGAGACCGCCAATGGTGCCAGCAATATCGGTTGCGCGATCAACGGCGGCGGGGCGGAGGTTCGCTTCACCTACAGGCTTACCAGCGGACCTGCTGTCGATAGGTATCGCGGATGGCTGGGCGCTACGGTCAACGTTTCCCAAACCCTTGCAAAGTAGGTAGCTGATCGATGGTCATGCTCGTCTTGCCAATTCGAGGTTCGAACCGGTTGCATCGGCTCGGCCAGGCCTTCCAGCAGCTTCGAACAGTGCTCATTGTCTTGTTTTGCGCGCTCGCGACCGGTTGCGCCCACCAGGGTCCGGCCTCGCAGCAGGCCAACCGGCATATACAGAAGGCGCCCCAGAAACATGAGAGCGCGTTCAAAAAATACGGCTATCGCTATGGCCCCGGGTACTACCACCATGTCCGGCACTATCATGCCTACCGCCCTTTGCGGCAGACAACCGGTGAGGCGAGCGAGGAAGCGCCTCCCGACAAACGCAGCACCGGAGCCGAGGTGGTGGTCAATAGACCGGTGATTAAGGGGTTGGTACCCGTCTACTTCGCCACCAATCGCGTGGTGACGGGTGGGTCCGGTCTGGAATTGGCCCAGATCTCCTATAGTCGTGCGGCCACCAACACATTTGGCCGCGTGACGGTTAGCATTCCCATCGTTCACAAGATGGGAGAAGTCGAAACGCCGAAGACAAGCTGGTTCGGGATGCGCAAGGAGGCGGAGGCCGATGGAAAGCATTTCCGAATCCAGAAGCTCGATCGTCTTTCCCGTGAGGAGTTTGCTTCCGCTATCGCAAATCCGGCCGACAGCCTGATGCTCTTTGTGCACGGCTACAACGTTGCCTTTTCCGACGCAGCCTTCAAGGCGGCTCAAATTGCTTTCGACGCGAACTACAAAGGCCGTGTCATGATGTACTCCTGGCCGTCCAAGGGCGGAGTGAAGGACTATGACTACGATCGGGAGAGTGCTTTGTACGCTCCGGATGGCTTGTTCGATCTCCTCCAGCTCATTAAATCGGCGGGCAAAGTCTCACGGATTATCGTGATTGCCCATAGTCTGGGCAGCGAGGTTGTTTTGGGCGCCTTGCAGCAAGCCGCGCTGAGCCAGACGGCGCTCGGGATTACTGAATTGATTTTTGCGGCCCCGGACGTGGATCGCGACATTTATCTTCAGCGCGCGAGCCAAATCAAGGCAGCGGCGGGCGCGGTGACGTTATACGCGTCCTCGACGGATCTCGCGTTGCTCGCCTCCATGGAGAAAGCGCAATCCACGTCGCGAATGGGGTTCGTAACCAAGAGCGGGCCAACTCTCGTGCCCGGTATCGAAACGGTCGATGTTTCTGCTGTGGGAAGCGAAATGTTTGCTCTAAATCACAGTACGTACTCAACCAGCCGCGCGGTTCTCGATGACATAGGCCGGATCATCTCGTCTTCGACGCATCTTAAACCCCCGCAGCGGACCCCGACCCTGCGATCGATGCCCGACGATTCGAATACGACTTATTGGATGTATCCATATTAAGAATCGCTCTTCGGCTGTTTGCAGAGTTGTGGGCCACAAACCTGGCAGATGTGTGCGCGTTCAACGCGAAAATTAGAACGCACGGAGGCGAAAACTGATCGATTGAGGGCGGATGTGGTTTCTCAATCAGCGGGTCCCAGGTTCGAGTCTGGTGCGCCCATCAAAATAACGGGCGGCAGTTACTGGCGCGCCATTGGCTCGAGTCACGTCTGAGTTCGGCGTGTCGAATAATTTGCCTTGCGGAAAGCGGCAACCAAACTCGTAGGTCTCTTTTCCGATATGTGCCAAAACTGGATCGGCTGCTCCAGCTAGAGATTTTCGCCAAGACCGCCGAGCTCGGCAGCCTGTCCAAGGGCTGCGGACATTCGGCGGATGTCGAACGCGGCCGCGAGCCGACACCTGAGCGGACTTGAGGAGCGGTTCGCGGTGCGGCTGATCGAGCGCAACATGCGCCGGCAATGGCTGACCGAGGCAGGGCAGGATTTGTTGCAGCGTTGCAGCCCGCTCCTGAACGACGCCAAAGCCGAGGATGGCGTGAGGGACCGCACGCCGTCGCCCAAGCGCATGCTGCGCGTTACGAGTTCGCTGTCGTTTGCGATGATCTACATGGCGCCGATGCTGCCCGCATTTCGCAAGCTCTACCCTAAGCTCGACGTCCAGATCATCGCGGCCAACCGCTGTCCCGATTTCATCGAGCCCCGGGTCTCCCTCCGGCGAGGGCCGCCTTGTTGAATTAGTCCAATTGGCGCGTAGCAGTCCTTGTGGACCTCCATAAGCCAGTACTCAGCTTGGGAAGCTGGACGGTATCGAGCTAAATCAATCTTTACGCGCAAAACTGCCCTTAACTGCCATGAGCGGCATCAATGGGGTGCGGCCACAAAACAAAACGATGATGGGCCACCCGACCCCTACAAAATGCGAAGCCCCGCCATCCTGGCAGATGACGAGGCCAAATCTTCGCAGAGCAGTTCCACGATCAACAATTCTACATCTGCTGCTGATCTCCCGCAAGCAGCGGTCGAAACGCTGGGTGTCGAGGCTTCTGGCCTCTATGCTCAATTCGCATCATGCGAGAGTGCGAAACAGCTAGACGCCAACCCCCGGCTGATCTGGGAGCGGTATGGCGCCGGCAAGCTCTCCGACCGCGAAGCATCGCACCCTGCCGCCTGCATCGAGGGCCGCAGGCCGCACCGACGGTTCTCCGCGGCGAAGCCAGTCGGTGCTGGCGGTCAACGGCGCCTAAGCCGGTTCTTGCCCCGACGCCCGCAGCGGTCTCCGGATCGCAAGGCATCGCGCGAGCGACGGAGAATGCTCGGTGGCTCCAGCGCGCTGCCGGAGAACCTGCGGCACCACTTCACCGAGGGGCAGCGGTCCGTCTTGTGCATTCTCGCGGGCGAGATCAAGCGCCATGGCTTCTGCGACCTCCCGATCGACAAGCTTGCCGCATTGGCAGGTGTTTGTCGCACCACTGTGCAGACCGCCTTCCACGAAGCGCGACGGCTAGGATTAATCCGGATTTCAGAGCGACCGCGACCAGGCCGAAAGAACCTTCCGAATATTGTCGAGATCGTCTCCCGCGAGTGGCGGACTGGATCCAGCGCGCCGGCATCAGCCAGCCGGATAGGGTCCAAACCGGTGAAAACGGGGGGCCCCACGAAGAGCACAGATCAAGAAAGGAAGCTGCTCGGCGATGAACTGAGCGTTCGGCAAGGCCATCCTGCGCCGAGAATGGCGACGTCGCCGCATTGATGCCAAAAACAATGTGCGGTTTGTCTCCTATCCGCTCGGTGGGGCGGTGGCAACACAGCCAAGCAGGTTATAGGCTTCGTGGCGCTTGTTGCGGTGGCGGCGTTCGCCGGTCGATTGGGCCTCGCAATTGGCGGCTCGCGGCCGGTCAGTGCCGTACGGACTGTCAATTTTCAGTTCAAGGATTTTTATAGTGTCGGCAGCTAACCTTATCGTCGCCTCTGATGGCGCGCATCTCGTCTCGGACGGGCTTGTCTGGAACACAGCAGATCAAGCAATCACTGCGATTTGCAACAAGGCTGTCCTGTTGCCCCAGTTCAAAGCAGCCGCAACGGTCCGCGCTGAGCTATTTGTTGTTTTCCAGGCCGTGTCGCTCGCTTTGTCGACGATGGCGGCTAGCGGCTTTGACGACTTCAAGCAGGCAATCGGTCCCACGCTTATGGAGCTGAATGCCAGGATGGCCGCAATGGGTGCTGCGAGTCCACTTGAAGTTTCGGTCGCAGGAATCTCAGAACAGCACGGCCCGGCCGGTTTCCGGATGACGACGCTGCAGGCCGGCGGCGAGCACCTCGAACCATGGCGCGTGATCGATTTTCCGCGGGGCTTCAACCCATGTCCGTGCAACAGCGAGGCGGACGAGCGAGAGATCCGTGCGGCAATAGAGAAGGCGCCGGCAACGCTGGAAGCGCACGCAATTGCGGCGCTGAAAACACAGCGTGACATCGCTGGCCGAGACTACGCTGAGGGCCGGACGCCATGTTGGGTGGGCGGCTTCGCTCAGATCACTACCATTTCGGCAGAGACTATTGCCACGCGCATCATCCATCGTTGGAACGATGATGTTGTCCCGGCGAAGTTGGCAGCGTGAAGCTCGCCCGCAGGGGCCGAGCCGAGGGAGTGCGCGCGTCCAGACGATAGCCTTGCTTTTGTCTGAGTTCCGGTACTAGTTTTCGTTTCTGCAAAATGGAGAAGTTGAAGTGGCTATGGGGACTGTGAAGTGGTTCAACCCGACGAAGGGTTACGGGTTCATTCAACCTGACAGCGGCGGCAAGGACGTCTTCGTCCATATCTCAGCGGTTGAGAAGGCTGGTTACACCTCCTTGGCAGAGGGAGCTAAGGTTAGCTTCGATGTCGTGAACAACCGCGGAAAAGACTCGGCGGAAAATCTGCGAGTCGGGTGAGGCGCCCGAGATCCGGTCCAGCGCGGACTTAAAGCGTTTCGGCAGGCAAGGAGCGCGAGTGCTCAATGTACTCCGCTGGCCGTGCCTTTTGAGATCGCACGCGTCACAGCCTCAAGACGGGCTGCGATGCCGCTCATCCGGCGTGCCGTATCTTGAAGCGCAGCTACATCGGTCCGCCCCGTGCCGGTCGCAAGACTGAGGTCCTTCTGCAGGTGCTCGAATTCTGCCTTGCACCGGTCCAACTCCGCGAGAAGCATTGCGAATTCGTCCATTAGCGTTCTCTCTAGTCAAGATGGACGGGTACCGGACGAACCCTTACCGCTCGTAGGTCCGGCCGCCAGTGCTAATGCCATAAAGTGTCGCTGAGTAAGGAACTCGAGCCAGAATTGTCGCGTTCTTCGCTATCGCTCCTGCTGTGATGCCGCGGCACAGCAGCGTAACACCTCCGCTGTTTCGTGCGCAGAACGCGTCTGGGCTATCGATGAATGCCAGCCCTTTTGCGCTGGTCCAGGGTTTGCGCATCAAAATGACCGTGCGGCCTTCCGGAAGGGCGCCGATCGGTTGAATGACAAAGATCGATATGAATTGTGCGCCGATGATCAGCGCAACGATCGCAGCCAGAACAGATAGCCATGCTTTCATGATGTCGCCCCAAAATGCGTCAACAAGCTCATTTACTCGGCTTCATTGAGCTCGACTTAGATGTCGTCCAGCGGCAGGTCACTGCGATCCGATTCCGTGCGGCTGTGACATCATTCAAGAGGAAAGTGCCGTCGCTGAATCTGCCTTGAAAGCCAGTTGCTCTGATGAACAGCTTGCCTTGGTCCGGGAGCAAATTCATAAAGTCTCGAGCGCCGGGAATAAAAATCGCCCTTCCGTTCGTGCTGCCGACACCAGCCACACTTGCGGGTGAATCTCCGTTGATCCGGATTAGAAGGTCGTAGCGGTTTGCGGTGCCAGAAATAACGAGATCGGGCGGGATAAAGACGGCCTCCGATTTGTTCTCCCAGCATCTGAGGATCAGCAACGATTCACCGGCTTCGCCCTGGAGCATTGCGACGAGCTGATCGCTGTCATCGATCGGGGATTTGCTCTCTCGGAACGTCCACTTACCTCTGACCGGAGTGGGCTCGGTGCTTGAGTCTTCATCCTCGCCTTTTTTCCCGATGGCATCGAAGCACTTCAATCTGTCTGCGTCGCCCGGGATCTTCTTGCAGACGGCGAATGCCAACAGTTCGAACTGAGCTTCAGCCGTCGGCGCCGAACTAGCCAATAGCAAGAGTGCCATCACGCCGGCTGCAATTATCGACCTCATTCTGATTCCCCCATCACCGGCCCGAATTCAATCGCAACCGGAGCGCGAACGCAAGCCGCAGTGCGTCGGCTTGACCCGGGGCTCAAATCGGGGGATTCCCTTCCTCCACAAATCGCGTATGGTCATGTGATGGCACAGAACAGATCTCACGCTGTCATGGCGCAGCGTACCGAAGCCTCAGATAGTCGGGACGATTTTCCGACCCCGCCGTGGGCAACGCGGGCACTCCTTGCTCAGGTGCTGAAAGACTTCGGGCCCTTTAACCAGCAGTCTGTTTTGGAGCCCGCGTGCGGAGTTGGCTACATGGCGCGACCGTTGGCTGAAAGCTTCGGGCAGGTATTAGCCTCGGACATTCATGCCTATGGGTTCGGGGCGGTGCGGGACTATTTAGCGGTCCCATATGAAGCGAACGCAGTAGATTGGGTCATAACAAATCCACCGTTTCGGCTTGCGGAGGAGTTCGTCCTGCGGTCGCTAATCGTGGCAAGGAAGGGGGTAGCGATCCTTGCAAGGACGGTATTCATCGAGAGCGTCGGCCGCTATCGTAATCTCTTTGTCCAACATCCGCCCTGCAGATTTGCGCAATTCTCGGAACGCGTGCCGATGATTAAGGGCAGAGTGGACCGGTTGGCTTCCACCGCAACCGGCTACGCATGGCTTGTCTGGTCGAAAGAAATGCAGCCTGAAAATCCGGCGCTCGTCTGGATCCCACCTTGCCGCAAGGCTCTTGAGCGCGACAGCGACTATTCTGATCGATCGTAGCGATCCATACCGTCTTTCAGGCTCTGGAGAGCGGAAGCATTATCGCTCGCCTCAAGTGCTTTTATTGCCTTTTCGACAAAGGCGTGCAGGCGGCGCCCCTTGATGCCGGGTGGACCTTTAGGTGGCAATTCGGCAGCTGGCGCCGCTTCGTTCGTGCCGAACTTTCCTTGAGATGCCTCGACAATGCGCGCTTGGTTTTCTCCGAACCAAGCTGCTACGTCGTGTTGATTATCTCCGCGGGCCAACATCCCGATCGCGATTTTTGCATCGTGGATTGTCATTGCCATGAGTAGTTCCCCCCAGCCTTTCCTTGAGCTAAGCGCAACCAGGGCGATAGCGCAAGAGGCAGCGCAACAATATGAGCTTGGCGGTGTGGCCGTGAGGGTGCAGTCTAGTCCCCTACCGGGTGGCGGGAGGTATAAGTGTCATTCAAGGTTATCGACGGCGACGGGCCGGGCAGGGAAGAGAGCGATCGTAAGCAGGATCAGCAGTTTTCCCGCGACGAATTTTCGTGGGCGATCCGAGATTGTGCTGCCAACATGCTTCGTATCATCCGGGGCGCAGGAAAGCCTTACGAGCTCATGAGACAGATGCAGATGGCGCTCAGTACTTCTGCAAAGTTTTAGGAGGTCCACGGCTATTGGCCGCAGGAGGTCATTGTGAATGATCTCCGGATCGAGGACGAGGCCGCGAATGGTTTAGCAAAGCTCGAGAAGGCGCCCTCGATCAAGACTCACTCGATCGTTGGCACGAAGACGGTACTTTCGATAGGATGGCAGCTGAACACACAATGTTTTGCGGAGCGCTGCAGCTCATAGCGTCCGAAATGATCGGACAAAGCACGCAGAAGGCTGCCGGCAGCCGCGAATTTCACGACGGACTTCGCGAATACCAACAGGTGCGCGAGCACAGCTTGAAAAGCGCCGTCGGGAGGAGAAGGCTCGTCCGTCATCTAAGAGACCAAAGGTCAAAAAGAAAATCGTTCTGTAGAAAGGATCTGAGATCCATGCCAGCCTACCTCGTCCGCCTAATAAAGAATCAGGATATCGTCGGTTTCTTCTCCGCCGCCGACTTAGAGGAGCTCGCCGAGGCGGTCGACGAGTGCACCGACGTTCCTTATTGCGAATACCTGGAGCTGCCCTCAGGCGGCATCATGTGGACAAGTCCGGCCACCGCCCTTCCGCTGAAACGCGGCAATGAGGATGAGGGGAAAGAAGCTGAGCAGATCCCTTGGGTATCTGCAGAGTTGTCTGAAGGCTGGTGGGATGGGGTTTACGGCTATCGTGAGGAGGACTGGATAGCTTTTGATCCACACTTCACCGAGCAGCCGGATCCGCCGTTTGTGGGTCGACAAATGGGACCTGGGAATGTGATCCCTTTGAAGGGTCGAAAGCGCGGACAATCTTAGAAGCCGAACTCTCGCTCTCGCTTTTCTAGCACCTTCAGCAACTCCAGCATAGCAACCGGCCATCTACCAGCCGCCAGCTGTCGATTGATCTCGACGATTGCTTTTCCCTTGTCGGACATGCTTCGGACCTTACCACGCTGAGCTGACGAAATATCAGCCCGAACTGGTTAAGAGCACCAGCAGGTTAGCGAGCTATGAACTAGCGGGCTGCCATCACCCACTGATGGATAAAACCTTCGCGCTGATCAGGTTTATTCCAGTCGACGATCTCCGAAGCATGCATGCGAGCGATCGCCAAGGCCTCATCGATTCTCGCCTTGGGTCCCTTTGCCCGGTATGCGAAAACTCGCTGCTCTGCCTGTATTTCCTGCTGCGCGACGTCGAGTGTTATAACCCCCTCGAAGAGTGCCGGAGGGGCGGTCCATCCTCGATCAAGTCGAGGTCGACCAGTTCACAGACGCGCATCACACTATTGCGGAGCGCCAAATCAGCTCGAATGCTGGGCGGCTCGGTATGGGCCATTCCGGAGCGATCTTATGCTCAGAGATGGCTCCAACGTCGCCGATAGCGGCGAGCACCTTCTCGTTGCGGAAAACTTTCGAACTTCCGTTGCCAAGCGTGACGGGCCTTTTGCTCTTACAATCGCCGAGCGCGGTGCAACAACGAACGTTGCCAACAGCATGTCTATTTGGGATTGGTAGCTTTCGGGCTTTTCGTCATTGACGGTAAACGATCCGAGATCCCCAAGGGTGAATGCTCCAACGCTTGAGAGCGCGCTGTGTCGCTCCCGAGACGAGAGGGCAACACTACCCAAGCGGCTTAGAATTCCCACCGCGCTTTCAAGATCAGTGTCGGTGATCTCTGGAAACAGCATACGGGCTCGGGTGAGAAGTTCCCCCAGGCGAACGTCTATCTCGCCATCTCGAAATACGACCACACCCAAGTTGACACTCTCGCCGCGCGCGATATCCGGGACGAGGCGGAGAACGGCAAAGTCAAATGTATGTGCCATTTTTCAAGGCCTGCAAAAGCAACTTAGCCCGCGCGTCACGACCACCATCTCGCCATCAGACAACGATTCCGTCTCGGTCGGCTGGTGACAGCCAATCCAGCGGTATCGAGGTTAATATGGCCTCAATTTCGGCGACCGGTAGCTGCGCCAGACGATCAACTGTTTCCGCGGCAGATGCCACGTCTTGTCTGAATGGGGCAACGACAGTCTTAAACCACACTCGCGTGGCAGAGTTGAGAAGAATTAGCGGGTCAAGGCCCGGGATGGCGCGTCCTTGGCCGGTGCGGCCGTGTTGGCACGTGTCCTATGTGCCTATGTTGGCACGGAGAGCCACTCCGGCAACAAGAATTGGGGTGTGACGATCCTGGGCAAGCCGCTTGCGGAGACCGTCGCTCGCCTCGCATAAAGCTCTGCCCGCCGGTGACGAACCGGCGGCACTTCCCAATAAGGGATAACCGATGACCCTGCCGGCAACGATTGATGAAGAACAGGCAGTCCAACACGTCGTGGACTGGCTTGCGTGGGCTCGATCGAACAAGGTCGACATTTTCGGCGTGAGCATCGGCTTCGCGAGTGAAGGCGGCGGACGGCGCTTTGCGAAAGAGCAAATGAAGCGTTTCGCAGCGGCTCACGTCGACCACCGCCTTGTAATGATGACGGCCGCCATGGAGGGCGATGGGCTCGCCCAGGACGCTTTGCTGGAGCTCTGGCGAGAGATGGAAAGCAGGCGAGCTGCTGACGAAGCACGCCGCTCAGATTTCGATTGCGCCCCCGCGCCGCAAAAGCCGGTGATAGCCAGCAGACCTATCTCTTCCGCGATACCGCCATTGTCGCCCTTGTGGACGCGCTCTGTAAACCGCCCTTCAGCCTTAAGGCGACACGTGGGGCGGCGGTGCGAGCCAAGGGAGGTCCTACCAGCGCCTGCTCCATCGTTGCAGGCCAATTTGGGCTTGGCGAGGACTCGGTCTGGAAGCGCCTTAAGTCCCATCTCTAACTGTAGGTAAAAGTTCGCCCCCGAAGAATTCCTATGACTGCCCGCGCCTCCGCAGGCATGTTCCGAGCAAATGCAGCGGAAAGGGACTTTTGATGCCTCGCGCCCCGAGCACGTTCAGAAAGAACGACGTCAAGCGAGCGATCGTGGCGGCAACGGCGGCCGGCATGCAGATCGGCTCCGTCATGATCGACAAGAGCGGAAGGATCAATCATACAGCCGGCCGGCACGGCGTCAGGCCTAGATGATCTCGACAAACAGCTAGCGGAGTTCGAGGCGCGACATGGTGCGGGTTGATCTCAAGGTCGCGAGGGCCGTCATCGAACTGATGGCGCATGACCTCCTGCTCCAGCGCGTTCAGCGTGTTATCGACGAGGCAAAGCTGGCTCGCCTGAATGCCTAGGCGCTCGGTCCATTTCACGAGCCGCCGCGTCGGTAAGCATGAAGGTTGGGCAAGCGGGATCGCCGCAGCAGAAAGGCCGGATTTCGCCAGAGGAAAGTAGCGCCTTGAACCGGCGTCGGAGCTGATCCAGTTCACGGACCGTTAGTTCCAGGGCGCTGCGGATGCCGGCATCGCGGATGTGGTGAAGCGAGGGAAGTCGGTGGATTCGGCACCCTCTCGCGTTTGCCATATCCCCGTGCTGAGCACCCGGATTGTGTCGTCGATGGCCTGTTGGAATGCGCGGAGATTGCTCTCTTGTTGAAACGGCATCCGAAACGCCGGTTGATCGAAGGCGCGGACGAACATCGACAGGGCCTAGTCGTCATCGACGTCCTGCAACTTATCGACGAAACTGCGCAGCTCGACCTCGCTATCAGGAAATGGAACGCCCTCGACTAGGCGCCGTAGGAGAAATTCGGCTCGAAGCCGCAGATGCTCCTCGAACTCCGCGCCGGACCAGATCACCAGCCCAGTTTCGCGGCTGCCGAGCGAACCTCGTCGCGACGCTGGGCCGAGATACAGCTGCGGCATACAACTTGAAAGCGTCAGGTTTGCCCGTCGCGGCGTTGACCGCTGCCGTCATATCCTTCTCAGCCTTCGCTTGGGTCAGGCTGCCTCGATTGACGCATTGAATCACTGTGCGCTCGCCCGGTTGGTCGTCGAACGGACGTGCACCGATGATGTCGCGCCCTTGGTCGCTTCCCGTCTGGCCGAACCAAGCAAGATCAGTCCAGCCGTCGCAAAGGTGGTAGGCGAACACAAGGCGCTCGAACTCGCTGCCGCCGAAATCCTTGAAATGAATCGGCCGGACCGTTCGAGCTATCGTCACCTGCCTGCCTCCTGGCCTCCAAAGCTACGGAGCGGGTTGATGATCTGAACGCCCTCGAAGTCCTTTTCATTGTCGGTCACGACAACGCAGTCGTTAGCTTCGGCTACGGCGGCAATGATTGTGTCTAGGACGCTTCGCGAACGGCCTTTGGCTTTGCCATTGACCATCAGCCGCGCCCAGACGAGGCCAGCTTTCTCGTCGAACGATAGGACGCGGCCGGCGAACAGGGCTTGCGGGCCTTCGGGGCCGGCGAACCAAGTTTCAAGGCTGCTCCGCTTCTTGCCCTTCGGCTTCTCCAAGATACCTCGACAGATTTCGGCGACGGTAAGCGAAGCAATGAAGAGGTCGTTGTCCTTCTGCGCGCCCATCCAAGCCAGCAGCGAGCCCGACGGCTCCGGCTTTATGACGTTGCTGATGATATTTGTGTCAAGGAGATAGCGGGTCACAGATCGACCTTACGTCCCTCTTCTCGCGGCCGGCCGAGGTCGAGATCCGCGCCAACCAGAGGTGAGCGACGCAAAGCGGCGAGAATCCCGCCCGCTTTCGCAGGCTCGCCCGCCACTGCCTGCTGTATGGTGCGGCGAAGCTGCCCGGCTTCCGGACCTTCCTCCGTCAATTTCCGGGCAAGGGATCGGAGTAGATCGCGGTCGGCGTCGAGCGCCTGGATCTCGAACCGCGCGATGCCGCGCTCAGTCAGACGAGACCGATAATTTTCGAGGGCTCTCTTCTGCGCACTGTTGCTCATCGCCTGCCTCCGTGCTATATCCAGATATATAGCCACGTTTTCCTTGGAGTGCAAGGCTGGTGGAATTGTTATCGGTGCCGGCAAAGACGGCCTCTCCAAGGTGCTGGGGAGTGCCATCATAGCAAGACGTCCCCCTTTCAAGGGAGGCGATCACAAAATATGATCGCTACGACGGACGGTCGACCCGTGCCTCGCCGCTACGCTGCCACCCTCCAGCATTCGCTCCGTTTCCATTCAAGTCATTGATTTACAAGATCTTTCTATCTTGCCAACGCGCTATCAGTTGGCATCATTGTCACGAAGCGGAGTGTTCCGCACGAGGACAAGGACGCGATCGTGGCGCGACCGAGACGTACAACAGCCGAAAAGCTTCGTGTGGTCGCCGATGCGTCCCACGAACCGCCTGTGCTTGCGTCATCGAAGCCCGATCCACGCCTCGGCCAATCTGGTCCGACTGCTGGCGCCACAGGCCGCGCGGGACTTCGTTCAAGCCGAAGCAGACAGCCGGACGCGAGACCGCCTCTCGGAGTAAGGAGGTCGCCTCATGAAGGTCGCGCGCTATGCCCGCTACTCATCGGACAATCAACGAGACGCCTCGATGGAGGATCAGTTGCGGCTCTGCCGCCTGCATGCCGAGAAACAAGGCTGGACTGTCGTTGACAGCTGTACCGACCGGGCGATCTCCGGCGCGTCGCTCTTGCGCGCCGGTATTCAAGAGCTGATCAGTGACCAGCTGCGCAATGTAGTCGTGAGCCGCTTCGAACGCCATCTTGCGGATGATCCACTGTCCGTCATGATTGTAGACCTGATCGATTCCGCTTGGTTTTTGCCCAACACACAGCCGCTGAATTTCGTTGTCGTAACCACAGCGTGACATGATGGTGCGCAAGCTGCGCCTTAGGTCATGCATGGTGAACTTGGCGACGCTCGCTTCCTTGATAAGGCGGTCGACCATCTTGGTGAACCCGGACATCTGGCCGCCGGTCTTTGGTGACGGGAAGACATAGTCCGAGGTTGCCCGCTGGAAATGTTTCGCGGCCGTGAGCACCTCGTCAACCAGGTGAGTGCGCGGCACATCGTGGTGCAGCCCCATCTTTGTCCATGCCGCATCGAACGTGATACGGCCATCCATGATGTGCTTTCGCCACTCGATCATGGTTGGCTCGCTACGGCGCGGACCACCGAGCAGGCACATGCGTGCCAGGAGACCGAAAGCCCCGAGCTTGCCGGATGCATCCCAGACCGTGATGATTTCCTCATCGGCCAGCGCGCGACCCTTCGTTCGGCGTCCGACCCTTTGCGCGCGCGGTTCCTTGGGAGCGCGATAGCCAGCGAGTACGTTGTGCTCGACATAGCCCTCACCGACGCTCCATTCGAGGAAGGTATGCACGTGCTTGCGCAAGTCCCTAGCTGCACCGCGCTTGACGGTCTTGGCATCTTGTCGACCGCAGCCATGATCTGGCGTCGCGTTAGGTCCCCCACACCGCCTTCGGCGTGATCCTTGAGCCCGCGCCGCAGCGCCGACATTGCTGGCTTCCAATTGACCACTTGACGTTCGGCCAGGGACGTCTGTTAGGGACCATCTTCAACAATGAGGGTCGCGAGCGTGGTGCGCTGCTTCTCGGCTGCCTGTTGCCGCCTCGCCTCGCCTCGCGCTTGGCGTCGTTTGGGTCCAAGCCCTTGACGACCTCGCCTGCCGCGATGGTGGCGGCCTTGCAGCGCGGCTTTCTCATTATATTTGGGCCACGCGCCGAGGGTCGCGCTGGGTCCCCCTCACCCCGGGCTTGGTGAAGAGGTAGACCCAGGTCCGGCCGCCGGTGGCGCGCATGCGCAAAGCGAGGCCGGGCAGCTTGTCGTCGTGGAGATAATGCTGCGCCTTGCCCGGCGGCAGAGTTGCGTTGCGGATCACCGCATCGGTAAGTGTCAGCTGGTTAGCCGGCTCCGTCATGCTTCCTTCCCTCTCTCTGTGCCGGTGTGCCACGCAAGAAGGGCGATCAGCCCTCGATCTCAACTATGGCTGGAATTGGTTAGCTAGGGTCTACGGATTGTGGTTCTTGCTGGGGATGCCTACGATCTTATTGCCTCAGACCGATCACGGTTCGGGGCCGAGGCCATGGGCAGCAAGGAAGAAAAGACTTAAATCGAGGCATTTGGATCCCCAGGTAGTAGGAAAATGCCGCGCGCCACGAAGCGCCATCGCATGCCGCCGCCCGCGACATTCAACATCGATAAGCTGCCGGGCAGCTCCAACTTGACCGCATTAGAGGCGGCCACGGTTATCCGGCGCACGCCCGGTGCACTCGAGCCGGCGCGACCCGAACCAACCGCTGAAATGGCGCTACGTCGATGGCCGGCCACTCTATCGAACAGATGCAGTGCGTGACTATCTGGCCAAGTGCGACAAAACCACTAAGGCCCCTTAGCCGCATAATGCTCACAGAGACGCCCGAGGAGCTCGGCCTTGATCGGCCAATCGGTTCGTCCGCTGCAGGAAACCGCCGACTGCCTGCGCAAGGATGGGGACACGCTGCTGGCTTTCTACGACCTCCTGGCCGAGCATTGGAAACACCTACGCACGACGGATGAGATGGACAAGCGATTTGTTCATGACCGAGATGACGATTGCAGACATCGCTACGTCCATTCTTTTGTTCGGCTGCGCCGCGGGTCATTCTTCCGTCCCGGCCATCGATCTCGAGCCCCCGCGCGCAGGGGCGGTCAAGGCTGGCCGCGTTTGCGGCCACCGCAAGGCTTGGCCTTGACCGGCCCGAGCACGGCGGCATGCTGGCGTGGAACGGGAATACATTCCTGGCTGGCACTTGCGGTCAGACGGGATTACCCTCGGCGGGCGCGGGCGACCTCGTGGCGAAGCGTGGCGCATCGGCTGCAAGCGCCACCAGGCTGCCCTATTTTGTCTTGCCGACCTGAGGCGCCCGCGCGCCGGTTTTTGGCCGTGGTTTCCATTGCGTCACCAAGCGCTCGTAGCTTTGCTCCGCCTGTGCGGCAATCAACATCTCGCGGTCGCGCAATGCCTTGATGTTGTAGGCATACGCTGGCCCACGTCGGCTGCCTTTCTGTTGCGGATGTCCGGCTTGAAGCTGCATCGCGCGGGTCTTGATGGCGACCAGTGCCGGGCGCGCCCACAGGTAATCCTCGCGCTTCGTCAACAAATGCCAGCAAAGCACGGTGAGCTTCCGGGCCACGGCCACCGCGGCGATCTGATGGCCGCGCCGGGCTCGGATGCGCACGAAAAACGCATGCAGCGGACCGGGCGCCTTGGCCGCTGCCCAGGCCGCCTCGACCAGCATGGCGCGCGCGTGACTGCGGCCGATCTTGCTGATGCGGCCGTGATGAGCGGCGCCCAGTCCGGATTGCCGCACCCGCGGGTTCAGCCCAAAATAGCTCACCAGCTTCTGCGGGCTGTTGAACCGGCTTATGTCGCCGATCGCCGCCATGATGCCGGCAGCGACCGCCAAGTTGACGCCGGTGATCGCCATCAATCTGTTGACCGCGGAATCGTCTATGGCGTCCTGCGCGATCTCGCGGTCGAGCAGGGCCAGATCTTCCGCCAGCCGGTCAAGCTCACGCACGTGCCGATCGATCGCTGCGCGCTCATCGTCCGGCAACGGTTGGGCGGCCAACCACGTCCGGCCGCGGCCGTTGAAAAGATCGGCATGCGGGCACTTCGGGATCAGGTGCGCGTGCAGGATCGAATGGGACCTCGTTTTTGAGCCGCGTGCGATGCCGCACGACCTGGTAGCGCCGCGCCACCAGCCGACGCTTGCGTTCCGTCTCCGCGTCAGGCGTCCAGATCTGCGGCAGGTACCCGGCCGCCTGCAGACTGGCGAGCGTGCCGGCATCAATCTTGTCGGTCTTGACGTGAGCCTGGGCGATCGCCTTCACGTGCAGCGGATTGGCGATAATCACCCGTGCCACGAACGGAGCCAGAACCCGGGATACCGCCATGCTGTTGCCGGTCGCTTCGACCACCACCTCATCACTGGCAGGGTCTTGCCAAATCCTTCCAATGCAGTCCGCGTCATATCAATGCGGCCCGCATGTCGGAGCCTGTCATCCTCCCAAACCACCACCTCCCCGAAAGTTCGGTGGACGTCGATGCCAATCACCCGTCGCATTCGCATCTCCTGCCAATCAGACACAGAACGGGAGCTACGGGCGACACGACAACTACGGATTCGCGCTCTCAGCGCAACCGGGCGAGTCGCAGAGGCGGCCAGCTACTAACTCGAGCTCGCGGCTCATCGAATGCATCGGCCTGCCCGCACCTTTCGTGCTCCCGGTGCCTCTGTCCCGATGGTCGCACCATACGCTACGATCCTGAATATCGCAGCGGAACATCGGCACCGAGAAACTCTCATACCGGTTACCAACCCCATCGAAAGTACCTTCTCCACTATGTGCCACCGCACCATCCGATCGAAGGGCTGCCTAGCCAACAAGACCGCGCTTGCGATGGTCTTCAAACTGGTCGCGGGCGCACAGAGAAGCTGGCGCCGCCTCGACGGTCATAATCAGTTCTCAGAACCCGTTCTCGGTGTGACATTCAACGACGGGATCGAGGTCATCGACAAGTCACCGACCGTCAGCCCACAACCGCCGCCGCCTAACCGGCTCAGGCCGTCACCGAAATTTGGCGATAGCTCTCTCCCAAGCACAGCGTTGTCGACCTCTACAGCGGTGTTCTCAAGGACGTTTGCTTTGATGACAACGATAGCCCACGCGCGCTGCAACGTCTCGACCTAACCATGTGATCGGAACCGATGTCGTAGTTCGTAAACTGATGGACTGTGATCTTCGCTACAGGGTTATCCCGCGGCCTGATCCTGGGGTTTTAGTCACGAGAGTTCGCCATGAATGACCATCACCCCGATCGGGCGATCCTGGCTACTACGCCTGAATCATGCGTGATCTAAATGATGCTCATAAGGGAACGTCAAGCCGGCTCGCTTCGAAATCGACAGCTTAAGGGGAATCATTGATCTGTGTGGCACTTTCGAATAAAACAAATGTCTCAACCGGATGGTCGCCTGCTCCCAATCGGGATTGAACGGTACGGCTTTGTTGGCCCGCGGCATTCGTCAGCGATTTAGGCTGAGCTCGCACATTTATTTTAACTGCGCGTGTAGCGAAACATTATCGAGTTCGCCTTCCCACCAGGACACAAACACCGCGGCAATACCGTTCCCGATGACGTTGGTCAGCGCACGCACCTCGCTCATGAACTTATCGATCGAGAATACGATCGCAATGCCAGGGACAAGTTCAGGACTGACCACAGTCAAGGTCGCGGCCAGGGTGACAAAGCCGGCACCGGTAACACCGCTTGCGCCTTTCGAGGTGAGCATCGCCACAATGAGTATCGTGAGCTGCTGGCCGAAATTGAGATCGATCCCGAGCGCTTGCGCGATGAACAAGGTCGCCAACGTCATGTAAATGTTCGTCCCGTCCAAATTGAAAGAATATCCTGTCGGCACCACCAGGCCAACGACCGCCTTCGAACAGCCGAGCCGTTCCAGTTTTTCCATCAACTGCGGCAGCGCGCTTTCGGACGACGATGTTCCGAGCACGATCAGCAGCTCATCCTTGATGTACCTGATGAACTTTAGAATAGAAAAGCCTACCAAGCGCGCGATCAGGCCAAGCACAATGATCACGAAGAGCCCGGCTGTCACATAAAACAGGGCAACCAATCCGAGGAGTTTACCGAGCGCGGACGGTCCGAATTCGCCGATAGTGTAGGCCATGGCGCCGAACGCTCCGATTGGCGCTGCCTTCATTACGATCCTAATGACTCCAAACACCGCTTGTGCGGCATCGTCAACCAGACCGCGCATCCGCTCACCCCCCTCCCCAAGCGCCATCAGCGAGAACCCGAATAGGACCGCAAACAGTAGCACCTGGAGCACGTCACCTCGGGCCAAGGCGCCAACTACACTATCCGGAATGATATTGAGGAGGAAATCGACCGTCTTCTGCGCTTCCGCCGTCTTGACATAGGTGGCTACGGCCGCGGCATCCCCCTTGGGAGCGAGCCCACGACCGACCTGAGCGAGATTGCCCATCAAAAGACCCAGGATGAGCGCGAAGGTTGACACGATCTCGAAATAAAGTAGCGCCTTGACGCCGACTCGGCCGACCTTTCGTGCATCCTGAACATGCGAAATTCCGGACACAACAGTGCAGAAGATGATCGGCGCGATCACCATCTTGATCAGCTTGATGAAGCCATCACCAAGCGCTTTGACCCAGCTACTCGTCCCGACAGCGGGCCATAGCCAGCCAACGAGAATGCCAATCAGGATCGCTATGAGCACCTGGACATAAAGAACTTTGTACCAGGGCCCAGATTGCCGGAACAGGGCGGCCGGTTTGACAGAGCGGCGCTGGCGCTGATTGTACATCATGCTCGCCCCGGCGCCGTGCTCGCAAAGAGGGCGCTCAATGAAGGTACAACTTCGCTCAGTGTTCCTTCACGGGCGGGCGCAGGGGAATCTGACGGCTCCGAACAGCACAGTCCAGAGCCACGGACTGGCGCCTCTCCCGAATCGGCTTGCCGTCCACGCGGAACGAAGTTCTGAACCGCTTCCGAGAGCAGCGATAGAACGTTGAGAAAGCTTCCTTGAGAGCTGGAAAGCATCAGCGTCACCACCCATTTCTATCTTTTTCTTTATTCGAAGATGCCATCCAGCATCTTCTAGACGCCAATCTTAGCAGCCGCCGACCACTCTTCACTTTAGCAGGCACTCTCGCCGCTGTAGCGTCGAAGCGACCAACCTTGAGGAAACACTCGCCATAAGAACTCATGGTGGTGCGGCCTCGCCTGCGTTCACCGGCTCGCGCCTCCTGTCCTCACTTCATGTGAATGCCCCGACATTCCCAAGAGGCTTCGATTTCGATCGCAAAACCACGAGGCCGAAAAGACATGCCAAGCAGCATTGCTCACGCTGCCTCCCTTGGCGATCTCGGTTCCGGTTTTTCGAGAGCCGTGTTTTGCGGGCCTGAACAGCACTCCTGAGAGAGCTTCTCACGCCTGTAGCTCGCCAACGCCTGGACAGAGCACTGCACGACGTCCCGTTTCGCTAGATCCGCGGCAGGCGCTGCATCCAGCCACTTCAGCGCCAGCTCGACCAATTCGACCGCGCGGTCCCTCTTACCGGTCTCGTAATAGTACTGAGCGACCGCCCCGTACGACAGGAACTTCGCGCCCTCGCTGCCTCGGGGCGGATTCGCAGCCAGGATGTGTTCGGAGAGCTCCTTGCCCATGGCAAACCGCTCCGCATGTGGAAAATCGGAGTAGTCTTTCGCGGGGTCGAACAGTTCGCGAATCGCGACGCTCATCCAAACCACGGACTTCTTCTCGATCGCGGCGCGAACTAATTGGCGCAACACCGGTAGGCCAGCCCCCAGGTCGCGTATCTTGTGAAGCAACAATTCCGCGTGAAGCCCACGGAAGGTGACCTCGTCCGGCATCGCCGCGAGGGCCTCCTCGATAGCTGAAAGGGCTGCCGGCCAATCCTTTCTCTTCATGGCGGGCTCAAGTCTGGCAAGGATCGGCTCCACCAGAGCTCTCTTCTGCGATAGTTCACGCTTTCTGCGTCGGCCCGTGTTTATGCTTTCCGCATCCAGCGCTTTGGCGTCATCGCTCATTGCCCAGGATCCGTTCAGAACTTTGGGGAAGGCATGATCGAGCTGCGTCGGATGGCCAATAAAGGCGATGCGGCGGTCACGGTCAACGACGAATGACGTGGGAATCCCGACAGAAAAGCTTGGATCCAGCCAAAGCTTGTTCATTTCGCCGGCGTAGTCGAATGCAATCGCGTAGTTCAGATTTGACAAGCTCTTTGTCAACCAGGCGTCCAAGCTGGCTCGCGCTTCATTTTCCGTCGAAGCTAGTTCGTGAGCCGCGATGCCCACCACCTCAACTCCGTTGTTCCTGTACTTATCTTGCAGGACCACCAGATTTAGCATCGAGGCGATACATGGCCCGCACCACGTCGCCCAAAATTCGAGGATATATACTTTCCCACGTTCGAACTTTCTAACGGGCTGGCCGCGTAGCCAGTTCTCCACTTTGATCGAGGGGGCCCGCGAACCGACGCTCAGCAGGTTCGCCGCACCGACTTGACTTGCGCTCTCAGTCAGACTGGTCATTGCTCAAATTCGCTTTACCTGGCTCTGCGGAGAAAATAGCAAGTCGCATGCCAGCCAGCGCTCATTGCAATTACGCTTTTTTTGTATCATTCCTGTCGTGCTTGCGACGCATGTCGCATATCCGACCAGCTGCTTGGAGCTTCTCAGGCAATCAGTCGGTCGGAGAGGCGGGAAGTCAGGCAGCGCAAGGTCGAGTTCACCACTCCACGTCCTGATCGGCTTCCAGGATGACCATTTCGGCGCTCGGGATCGCGACGTGAACTGACCTGCTTTGGACCGTCGACTTGCGCTTGAGTGCAATCTGAGACTTCCAATTTAACTCTTTAGCCAAGGGGGATTGAGGGATAGTGTCCTTCCTTTGCCGGCCATTGCTCGAGATTCACCCCGTCCCGTACTGGACGAGGAAAGCCCACCCGAAATGCAGAAGTTGAGCACCTGCTCATTCCGATCGATGGCGGTGTAAACAAAAGCATCCCTAGGCGGCCCGATCTAGGAAGCGCACAAGAGCCGCCTGGGCGACGACCCTCTCGCGCATCCCCGGGCGGTCAGTCGCGGCTTCAAGTCGCTGGAAAATGCTGTCTGAAAGTTGAATCGTTATCTTTCTGGTCCGCTGAGCTTCGCTTGGGCTCAGCTGCGCGTCCACCTCAGCTTCATTCCGACTTGAGCTCGGTGTTTTCCGGCGCTCGCTGCTAATCTGCATACTCCAGCTTGCTTCTCTCTGCGACTGCACATCGCCCGCACTTGCTCGCGTGGTCGGGATGTCCGGTCGAAACGGCCCTGCTATGCCGCATGACAAACGGGACGAAGAACCGCATGCCGCGTCAACCGCGGGGACATCCTGTGTCGCAGTCTGGCGTACCGAACGAAAGAAACGGCGGACTTCACCGCGCCAGACCTCTCGTAGTCGCGTGCCCCTCTAGACAGTCAGGTCGCCGCAGACGAGCGATTTCGCGGATGGTGCCTGCACCCTTGCTTGAAATCGACAAAGTTGCCGGCCCAGAAACAGGCGCAGGCGCAATCTAGATGGCGCGCTCGCGCCGTGATCGCGCGAACGGGACGCACCGGCGTTGTTCCTGTGGGAGTGATGCGCGTCATACTAAGCGCACCGGCTCATGCGCGCGACCGAATACACCGCGCCTCGCCGAGGTCCGGCATACAACCCCAACGTGCGACAGGACTTACAACGGGTCGCGTGCCGCGCCGTTGAAACGTATCTGTCCCGGTGCGACCACTCACTCATCGGGAACCTCCGCGTGGGAAGATCGCGCTGTTGGGCGCGCTCTCGCCGATGTGGATCTATGCCGCCTACGTTATTGCGGACGTGGCGTCAGCGCTGCGAAGAGGTTATCAAGCTCGCCGAGAATTCGGGAATCGATCTCAAGGCTGCCCATCTCGACCGAGACTTGGGATATCGCCAGTACGATCGCGAACTGCGCGCCCCAATTGCGAGATGCCCAGGAGCGGCCCGAACTTGTCGAGCAGATGCGCATCGACCTGCTGCGGACGGAGATGGGCTTCACCACGCTTGAGTTCATCCGGGTGGCGCTCGCGAAGCACGAGGTGAGCAAGAAGGGCAACAAGAAGCCCATTGCGTTCGCGCCGGGCCTTGCCCGTCCCAACCGCTGGTGCGGCTCGATGGAGTACGAAGCTGAGCAATGGTGGCGCGATCATCAGCTACGTCACGCGTCGCGACATCGCCGAGACCATCCGGTGCATTCCCGAGGCCGAGAATCCGAGCGACGAGGATCTGGCCGGTTTCCGAGCCTATATGAACCCGCCCGATGTCGAGGCTCCGGCCGGGTGATGGGATCATGAGCGAGAAGCCACCACCACAAGTCCCGGTTCATTGCTGCGATCGGTGCTGAGATTGACGAGCGAGATCGAAAGAAGATGGTTGAGGATCGTCTTGAAGAAGTCCTCCGCGTGCTTGTTGAGGTCGGTTAGGCCAAGGCGACCGCGGGTCGAGACCTGGCCCGCAACGTCGCTCAGGGCGTCTACGATCTCGCCAATGAAATACCCCCGTGTGAGCATGTGTAGTCCCGCTCTCGATCTCAGCTTCGTCGTGAATCAATATGAGCGCTTAGCGCTCTCAGGCTCGGATCGCGATGGACGACAGGGAAGAGGGAAAGCAATGTCATGCGGTCAGCTCGACAGGGCAGGCTGTGCCGAGTGCGTCGTGCCCTCTGACGGGGGCAGCCATGTCGATCCAGAGGTGATGAAGTTGTATATCTGGAAGGCCTCCGTTTCGCTGGTGCATAGATTCCAGCAGCGCTCACCTTGCCGCCGTATCGCGCTTAGTGATGCGGAGCTCATCATTCAGACTCCACCCATCGACCGGAGTTGCGACCAACCCCTGAAGCCAGGCGCGAATCTGCGTCCCAGAAGTCAATTCACGAGACTGGATGTATCCAATCATGGCGCCGATCGCGTGAGCGGCACCGTGATGGGCAGCTTTGAAACGTTGAACGCCACCAGTCGAGGAATGAGCGCTATAAAGGTACTCGCGGTCATCGCGGGTTGCGCTGGCGGGGATGGGCAGGCGCTTGCATTCGATAGGAACGAGAGACGAATACTGCAAGTACTCGCGGCCTTCGATCCAGATCGTCGCTGCGCTGGGGGCCGGAACCAAGTCGACCTTTCGCCTACCGACGATTTCGTCAGGCTCCTCGATATGAAACTGGAGAAAATCCCATCCACCAGACTTCCTCGTTGCGCTATTCATATGAGCGCAGAGCCGGGACGTCAGCGATGTCTCGGCGGTTTCGATCGGCCGCTTGGGATCATCACGCCATTTTGGCAGCTCGTCGGCGAATCAAAAGCGGTTCGCGCCTCAGTTTACCCCAGTGAACCACATCATGACATGTCAGCGGATGGTTCGCGGGGAGGGCGGCGACGACGCGTTCGCTCCAGAGCAACAATGACTTGCCGCTCCATCTTGGAGCGGACTCGGCCGCGAAGGCGACGTCAATAGCGGAACTGGCGAGATCCGAGATCAGATGGTCGCTCGCTCCGTCGACCAATTGTCTCTCGACATGGGGAAAGCGCTGCCGATGCTCGAGGAGAGTGGCCCGGAGATTGCCAGCTGAGAGGGAGGTGTGAATGCCGATGATCAACCGACCACTCTCGCCACGCGAGCGGATCTTGAGGCGAGCGGTCATTGCGTCAGTTGCGCCTACGATGCGCCGGGCATCCTCGATGAATTCCTCACCCTCAATGGTTGGTTGCGTGCCGCCGTTCGTGCGCTGGAAGATCTTGCTGCCCAAGGCGTGCTCGAGATTTCGAAGAGAGCGACTAAGCGTCGGCTGCTTGATTCTGAGTGTCTCTGCCGCCTGGCGAAGGCTGCGATGCTGGGATGCGACGATCGCCCAGCGCAGAGCTCGAAATTCCACTGGCACGTCGAACCCTACGGGGGGTGCCTCTGACTAAGAGTTCTCTTGAAAGGAGCCTTGCTTGCACTGCTTCAGCGCCTCCTCGTCCGCGATACTATTCCGATGGCCCCGACGGGGCGGATCAATTGGCAAACCTGCTGCTTGCTGGGATTCCCCGCTCGTCCATGATGGCATAATTGTCCACGCGATGATGATGCGTCCGTTGGGAGCCTTGAGCTGGTCCCGGTTGTCTGAACAGAGTTTCCGCGTCGATAGGTGGAGCCTCTGCCGGGGTTAGGCTGCCATGCGG